>CAIOTD010000200.1 GCA_903861115.1 uncultured Burkholderiales bacterium | reverse complement strand
TCAGTGATGCGGCTTTGGTCGGAAAAATAAACAATGGCACGTTTTATGTCAAGGCCGCAAGCGCGCAGGACGCGCAAACATTGCTTGGAAATGGCTATGCGAATGTGACGGCCCTGGATGTGACAGACACGAGTGCGAATGTTGGGTCACTTCTGGATCAATTAAGTACCAATACAAAACTTCAAAATATCCGTTTGAGCGATGCGACCCAACCCATTCCGATCACCGCACAAAAGATCACGGATGATGCGGCAGGACTCGGAAAAATTGTAGGTTCTTACAGTTTGAATGTCACCGATGCAACGACCACCAATGCGGGGACTCTGGCCAGCAACAGCAAAGTGGTCAGTATGCAAGTCAGCGGTAGCACCGCAAATTTTGTGGCGAAACTCTCAGACTTGGTGGCTGCCAACTCAAAAATTTCAAGCATTTCCTTGTCTGATGCATCCAGCACCATTGCGTTGACTTATTCTCAATGGGTTGCAGCTCAACCTGTCATTGGTAAAATTAGCAGCAACTTCAAGGTCAGCGTCAGTGAGGTGAGTGCCGCCAATGCAAGTCAAGTGGCTGGTGATGTTCGGGTCAGCAGCTTGGCACTGTCAGACAGTGCGGTGCATGTTCAGAACAATTTAGATGCTTTGAATTCGATACACCCCAAAATTTCTCTCATCACTTTGAGCGATAGCCCATTGCCTGCAACGCTCACCATCACTGGCCAGCAGTATGGCAGTGACGCCAACGTATTGGGTAAACTGGCGGCCAATAGTTTCTTGCTCAATGTCACGGCAGCCAACGTTGATCAAGCGCAGGTCATGAAGACCGATAGTACTGTGGCTCACGTTTCCGTGCTCGATAGCAGTGAAAACATTGCAAGCAGTTTGGCCGATCTCAATGCAAACAGTAAATTGAGCGCTGTTGTCAATTCGACACCTGCGAACGCCATGTCGATCACTGGCGCTTTGTACACGGCCAGTGCGACTACATTTGCAAATACGAATGCGTATCAGCTGAACGTCACCGACGCCTTGGGGAGCATCGCCAGCGCACTTGATGCCAATGCCCATGTGGACACCTTCACACTCAGTGACAGCAGCACGGCCATTGGATCAGCGATCACAGCGTCGCCTGCTTTGTCGGACAAGTTGTTGAGTTTGAGTGTCACCAGCGACACGGGCCCCATGGTTTTGACACAAGCGCAGTTGAATGATTTTTCAGGCAACAATTCTTTGATCAATACCCTCTCGAAGGTCCAAGGGGATTACCACATCAGCCTCACAGGGGTCACAACGGACAATCTTGATTTGCTGTCCTCTGGTGATTTGGTTTTGAATCCTAGTGTCAGCCATCCATTTGCAATCAACAACAGCAAGATCACTTCGATCTCGGTGGCAGATAGCAGTCAAAACGTTTCTCTGTCCTTTGATCAATTGCTAGGGTTTGGCTCCAAACTGAGCGCAGTGACTTTGAGTGTTGCTTCTGCGCCCATTGCCTTGACACCCAGCCAATTGAGCAATGGATCCTCCCTGCTGTCAAAAATCAGTGGTGGGACGTATCACCTGGCAATGATCGATGTGCATGTAGACGATGCAGCCACCTTGGCGGCTCTCTCGACAGTCGACTCGATAGGTATTCTTGACACAGCGAGTGTCATTTCCACTCGGTTTGCAGATTTGCAGTCGATCGAGTCCAAGATTCAAAGCATCAATGCGTCCGATCATGCCGTCATTGAGTTGACCTCTGCACAGTATGCCTCGACCTTGTCAGATAAGATTTTCAGCAGTAAGAGCGCACCCACTGCACCTTAAGAGGATGGTTTGATGGGGGGGCTGAAGAGCAAAAGAGGGGGATCCTGTCATCCCCCTTTTGCAAGCACAGATGCTCTTGGTGTGGATCAAATGAAAGAGAATTTGTGTTTGGCCATGGGGCAAGTAGCCCGTGGCCTGCTCTGATGGATTGAGCAAGGATGAATCATCCGATGGCAGACATCAAAAGACGGTCTTAAGTGGCCATGTAATTGCGAGAACGCTTGATCCGGTTAAGTTTACCCAGTCGGTCATAGACTTCCACAGAGCTGCTGGGATCCGTGACTTGGAGGCTTTTAAGGGCGCCGCGAATGGCGTCCAATTTGCGAAGGATCAAGATCTCGTTTCGTCGGTGTAAATTTCTGCAGTACAACATTTTGGACCGAAAGTTCTGCCATGAATCATCCAGTTCGTCTGCATCTTTTGGGCTTTGTACGCCCGTCATTTTCCCGATCTCTTCTAAAAGCGTATTTTTTGCATTGAGCAAGCGGTCCAAATGGTCGAGATCTTGAATTTTCAAGGCCTCAAACTCTTGCTCTAAAACCAGCTCGAGCGAATCCACGCGTTGCATCACGTCAAAGAGCACAGCGGGATTGGGTTTAAAACCCATTTCAATTGAATCAGTGGTTTCCATCTTGATTCTTTATGTTGTATTCAATCAGCCTTGAATCATTTGTTCCAAAGAGACAAAGTTCTCAGCGATTTTTCTTGGGTTGATCGGGTAAGTGCCTTCTTTCAGCGCTTTCTTGATCGAATCCACTTTGGCTCGGTCAAAGGCGGGTTGGGCCATGACCTTTTGTGCGACGTTGCTAAGCGTCACTGAAGCAGCTTGCGTAGGCATGTTGTTCTTCCCGGCCGCTTCCAGATTCGTGCTGCTCGCCAATGCTTGCTTGGCTGAAGCTTGATTCTGGTCGATGACCGTCTTATTGGGCATGCTTGCCTGGGCAAAGCGTGCGACGTTGTTCGAAATAGAGTCTGTCATACTGTTTTCACTTTCTCTGTTGGTGGGATATGAATTGCTCCATTCCCTTTTCATGGCATCTATATACTCGGCATGTGCTTTACAAAACTTGAGGAAAAAATAGAAAATAAATGAAAATATTTCATATTTAGTTCTTAAGTTTTAGTTTTTACGATAAATCATCCTCATAGAGCCCGGGCTTCGTTCAGTCCAGTGATCACACCAGATATTAATCGACCCGACTCGACATTTTTTAACTTGATTTGGTCACCCAATGAACCATCTTGCTGGGCTTCTGTTTTGACGATGATCAAAAAGCCTCGCCCTTCGCCTACTGAAAAGTTGACTTGCTGGCCTCTTTTGACCAGCAAAGTGGGTTTGACATCGTAATTCCTGATGGCTTGATCGACACCCATGTCATGCAAAAGCTCGGTATTTTCAATTTCTTTGAATTGGCTCAGGACCATGGCGTCGGTTGACGCGATGGGTAACTCCACTTGTTTGAAGAAGGAGGCCTGCAAGACCGTTCCACGCCTGAGTGGCTGATTGGCAACCAAAACCGTTTTGACTTTGGAGACAAGCGCCAATGTCGAGGGCATGATAGAAAAACCGGGCCCCACATCGACCTTGGGGTTGTTCTGGGCTGAATGGGTGACGGCTTTTGTTGTTGCCACCTGGATCACCACTTTGTTGGCTTTTAAGGCCGCCTGTTCATCAGAAAAGGACGCCTTGAGAAAATATTGCCAAGAGGGGCTTTCGCACCTGGCGCGAATGATTTGCCGATTGGCATAGGGGTGGTCAAAAAGGGTGCCACTTTGGCATGGGAGAACCTTTAGCCGCGCGTCCATATCGGCAATTTGAACTTGATCGGTGTTCAAAGTCAGTTGCTGGGCCAGCCAATTGCGGGCCTCGTATTGCAGTTGCAACTGACCACTGAAGGTTTTGCTGCCAAGCCCTGCTGAATCGGTGTCGCGCCCCAAGGAGGCCAATTGAACAGCGTTCAGGGTCTGTGCACCCAATGGACTCAAACCCAAGGCGAGAAGGCACAAGCCCTGTCCCAAGCGCTTGGAGATGTCCAGGTAGAGGTGGTGAATCCTTGAGCTTGGGCGCTCATTGCCTGAATCGGCTCTTAGGCCAAGGGGGCCATTGGCCAGTAAATCAAACACGGCCAACTCCTCGCCTGAGGGCGCATTCCCTTTCAGGTGACTGAGTGTTAACGATTTGAAATAGCGGCACAGCATTTGCAATTAGGTACTCATGGTGTTGAAGTTTTGACGTCTTAACGACACTCACAGGCTTAGATAAGCAAACTTGATGCCAGTTCATTGACTTCAAACGGAACAGACTATGTCCTTTAATATTGATACAAAAGGTTTATTTAATTATTCGCCCATAGGCGTGAATGATTCATTTTTGCCTGATCAAAAGGTGGATGCTTCCGAAGCGATGAGAGCCGCCTTTACACAGGCCTTGTCTCAAGCGCAACAAAACAACCGTGTCGGATCTCCGTCAATCTTGAGCCCAGATGTCCCACAAGTGACAGTCAAGGCGGGCGACAACATGACGTCCCTGGTTAAAAGTCATCTTTTGTCCAAAGGTTTTGTGCCAAACCCCAGTGACTTGAAAAAAATGGTGTTCGACGTGGCCCGACAAAACGGGATTTCTAATCCCAATTTGATTTTTCCGGGTCAGCGTCTCCAAATGGCGTCCCTGGAGGCCAGTTTGCTTGAGGGCTCCTTTCAAGCAGACAACAAAAAATCGCCCGCGAACCTTCTAAAAGAGACCAATGCCGGCTTTGCTGACGCAGCCAGCGTTGATGTTGCGTCAGAAGCTTCTCCAAACGCAAATGTGTCTGGCAGTGATTTGGGGTTGTCTGAAGGTGAGCAAGTGCTTACTGTCGATAATTCACAAGTCAATCATCATCATGCGTCCAAAGATGCTCAGAAAATAGCGGACACGGCAGCCAGTTTGACAGCAAATGGTCATGCAGCGGGCAATTTGAGCGAACAAAGTGCCGCTCAAAAACTGCCCACCTCTAATATAAGCACCCAACAGCTCCTAGAACAAAGGTCTGCCATCAGCAAAATGGCCATGAGCGTGATGAGCTCGGCCTTGAACCCCAATAGCAGCAGCGTAAACACAAAATCCCCCATGGGTATGGGTGGCCTGGGTGGCCTTGGAGGTCTGGATGGCGCCAATGCACAAATGGCAGGCGTCAGCACCTTGCCCGCCAACTTGCAAGCGAAATTCAACCAAATGAACAGTTTGAATGCATTGAAACCGCAGGGCGGATTGAATGTGGGCGCCTCCATGAACGCTTTGCCTTCATTGATGGCCAATAACCCAGCAGACCCCAACAGTGCCTTGACCGCCGCCTCACAAATTCAATTGATGACCCGTCTGAATGGCTCGGCCTATCCTATTTTGCAAAAAACCTTGGACCGTGCGGTGGACAAAGGCTTCATTCCCCCACAAGACAAACAAGCCGTCCACGACAAAATTTTGAATTTGGCGCGCCAATTTAAATTTGCACCGGACGATTTTGCCAAGGTCACGCTCATGGAGAGTGATGGCATGAATCCGAAATCCACCAACAACCGTTGCCACGGCATCATTCAATTTTGTGATGGACCCGACCGAGGCGCTGCAAGTGCCGGTTTTGCGACCAATCCAAGGGCCATTTTGGGTCAAAGCGTTTTACAGCAATTGGACATGGTGGGTAAATATTTCGATCAAACCGGCTTAAAGAATGCGGGTCCGACCCATTTGGACGACCTGTATTTAACGGTACTGACCCCTTCGGCCAAAAGTGAGACCCGAACCGATGTGGCTTTGAATATCGCGGGACCTCAGGCCGCGCATTTGCATGTGAACAAAGACAACCGAGCGCCCATCACACGGGATTCCTTGGTCAAAGGACTGCATCAAAACGCTTTGGACAAGTTGGGCATTGATGACAAATCGATCAAAGATGCCATGAGAAATGGCATGTCAACCCAAGTCGCGTCCAATGCGTCAAGATCGCCTTCCGTGGTTTCCTCCGCTGTGGCTTCAACCCTCGATGGACGCGGAAATTTAATCAAACCCAACATACAAGCTGCAGCGTCTTTCAACAACAGTTCGACCACACAAGTCGCCTCCCTTGAGAGTCAGTTGCAAAACAACTTAAGAAGAAGTCAGGCCTTGAGGGTCAATGCGTATCTCAACAGTTCCTTAACGGGCGCCAACAATGGTTTGGGGAAATGATGCGGCAAGAACTTGCCAGTATGGGTTTTATTCAAGGCAAATGCGTCGATCTTTGGACGAAGTTTGCCGTTCAAGCCATTGATCTCACTCTTGCGTTGAAAAAGAATTGTTTGTGGCACATCTTTTGCATGATCGGCTTGAGACCTTCTAACTTGAGGGTTGGGTGTCGGGAAATTGTGAGAAATATTTCGATGTTTGGCATAAAAGGAGCGTGAGAAGATGAATTTACTATCAGACGCCTTTGGTATTCACGAGAAAGCCCTCTCTGTGCGCAGTCAGCGCATGGAAGTCTTGGCTCGCAATATTGCCAACGCAGACACACCCAACTACAAAGCGCAGGACGTTGACTTCAAAGCCATGCTGCAAGACGTCAAAACCGAGTATTTGAATGCAACGAACGAAAAGCATTACGCGGGTATTCAAGACGCCCCCGATGACGGCATGCGCTACAGAATTCCATACAACAGCTCCTTTGATGGCAACACAGTTGAGATCAGTTTAGAGCAAGCACAGTTTGGTAAAGCTGCGGGTGATTATCAAGCCACACTGCAGTTTTTAGAAAACCGCATTGGCGGCATTCGCAAAGCACTGAAAGGGGAGTAATCGATCATGAGAACCATTGACAGTGTTTTTGGTATTGCAGGGACGGCCCTTAACTCGCAGTTGGTGCGTTTGAACACGACCGCATCCAATTTGGCCAATGCCACAACCGTTGCGGCATCCGAAAAAGATGCATTCAGAGCAAAGCGACCTGTGTTCAAGGCACTGATGCAAGACGAGATGACCAACGCCGCCTTTCCAACGATTGGGGGTGTCAAGGTCGATCACATCGCAGACGATCCCACACCCATCAGAAGTTTGTACGAACCCAACAACCCAGCGGCCGACAAAGACGGCATGGTGTATTTGTCCAATGTCAATGAAATGCAAGAGATGGTGGAAATGATGGCCGCCTCTCGTTCCTATCAAAACAATGTTGAAGTGGTCAATACGGCCAAGCAACTCATGTCTAGAACATTAGACCTTACCAAATCATAAAGAGAGATAAATCATGTCCACCGTTTCAACTGCTACACAAACAGCCGCCCCCTTGCCCAACGGCATTGTTCGTTACGAAGACGCTGTGGCGGCTCAAAAGAACGCGCCGCAAGGCGGTCAAGCCATGGGGCAGGGTGCTTTTTTGACGCTTTTCACGACGCAGTTGAAAAATCAAGATCCCACTGATCCGGTCAAAAATGAGGCCTTCGTGGCCCAGCTCGCTCAGTTCTCGCAATTGGAAGCAACAACCGCCATGCAAAAGAGTTTGGACACGATGGTGACCAACCAGTCCAGCGACCGCATGCTCACAGGCGCTTCAATGGTGGGCAGAAAAGTTGGCGTTCCAAGCGGACCCGCGGTGCTGACCAACGGTCAACCTGTGTCCGCTGTCACGAGCTTGCCAACGGGTGCAGACAGTGTGACGCTCTCAGTCACGGACAGCACGGGCAAAGTTGTACGCACAAAAACATACGATAAACAGTTGCCTGGTGACATGAACGTCACTTGGGACGGCATGGACGATCAAGGCAACCTGGCACCCGATGGCACCTACACCTTCGCGATCAATGCGATCGTGTCCGGTGCCAACACACAACCCGCTTTCAGCACCATGGCCACTGTGAAGAGTGCGACCAGTGCAGGTACTTCAGACAACACTTGGTTGCTGAACGTTGATGGTGGTAAATCGGTGAGCTTGTCCGATGTGAAGGTGATCAACTGATCGCTCAGTCAAACCTCACGATCTATACAGCACCGATAGACAGACAAAGCCCAAGTAGCACAAAATTTAAACGGAGTTAGAACATGTCATTTTTTACGTCACTCACCGGTATCAATGCCGCCACTGCTCAGATGAGCGTGACTTCGAACAACATTGCCAATGCGGGCACGGTCGGATTTAAAAAATCCAGGACCGACTTTGGCGATATTTTTGCAACGTCACCGTTGCAAAAGGCCTCCACCACGATTGGTCAGGGTGTGTCGTTGAAGCAGGTGTCCTTGGCTTTCTCCCAGGGTAACGTCAGCTTTTCATCCAACACCTTGGACATGGCCATTTCGGGTGACGGCTTCTTTCCCTTGAAGTCGCCTGATGGCTTTCAAGATATTTACACTCGAAACGGAACTTTCATGATGAATGACCAAAACAACGTGGTCAACTCCTCAGGACAGCGTTTGATGGCGGCAAAGGTCGATAGCTCGGGCAAGGCTGACGTGAGCAACATGTCTGTGCTGACCATTCCCCAAAAGACAACCGGTCAAGCCAAGCAAACCACACAAGTGACGCTTGGATTGAATTTTCCAGCGGATGCACCTGTCATTACTGCTGCATTCAATAGAAACGACTCAACAACCTACAACAAGAGCACGGCGCTCACCGTCTATGACAAGGGTGGTAACGGTTACTTGGCAACGGTCTATTATCAAAAGACTCAAAATGCTTCACAAGCATCACCCAACAACAGGTGGCAGACGTTTGTATATGTTGGAGACACTTTGGTCAATGCGGCATTGCAGCAGGCGACCGACACGACAACGGGTGAACCTTTGTATGTGAACAAATATGGTGAACTCAAGCCCTTGTCCCAGGTTTCAGATTTGTTGGTCAATCAAAAGACCGAAAAATTTGCCTTGACCGATTTAACCGATGTGCGCACTTCAGCACCCGCATCGGTTTCTGGAGGATTGGCGCCCAATTTGACGACATTGTCCAGTGATGGCATTGACTTTGGCGGCACTTTTACGGGGCCAGCTGCTGGCACTGTACCGCCTGATCCAGCCTCCATCGACAATTTAAAAAATCTATTTAGCATCAGCATTGATGGAAGTCCCTCCAAGTCCATCAGCTTGGATTACTTGTCCAAGTTGCCAGCGGGCACAAGACTCTCCGGTGCTCAAATTGCACAGGAACTGCAAAACAACATCAACCGGCAATTTGGCAATGAGCGTTTGTTTAACTTCAGTGCCAACAAAAATCTTATTTTGACGGCTCAAGGTCCCTCCGTTGGCGGTGTGGTTCCAGCGCCCACAACAGTTCCATTGCTTTTGGATGGCACTGTGGGCAATCCTCCACCCACATTGGATCCCACGCATCCTGGTCAAATGACCATCGAGCAGGCCACCAAAACCATCAATGATCAGTTGGTTGCATCGGGTTCAAACATCACCGCAGTTTATGATCCTGCGTTGCAAACCTTTACGTTCACCCCTCCTATAGGGACGACGCTTTCAGTCAACACACCCAATGCCTTGATGGGGGTGACCACTTCAATCAAGCAAGATCCGAATCAAACGGCCTTGACCTTGACAGCGTATCCTCAAGGAGACTTGATCACGCCAGTCAAAGATCAGCGCTACGGTGCGACAGTGACTTATGACAGCGTGAATCAAAAGTTTGTCTTTGCATCGGGTTCAACGGGTGACACTTCAAGTATCAAAATTGCACTTAAAAGCTCAGATCTTGGAAATACGTTTGCACGCGATAAATTGGGTTTGATTGAATCTGATCCCAATGGCAATGCGATTGGTGCCGTTGATCCCGCCACTGCGGGTAACGGCAATGTGAAGACGGTCACCTATAGCATCGATCAATCGGACACGGCTGTTCGAGGCACGCAATCCATCCCTGCCACCATGACGGGTTCGGCCATTGGTATCAATTTGAACCAAAACTTTGAAGTCAATGCGTCAAACAATAAATTTGTGGTCTCTGTGGACGATGTCAAGGGCACGGTCATCATCCCTCCACTGCCAAACTATACGTTGGACAGTTTTGTGCAGGCTTTGCAAGACGGTATCAATCGTTTAAAAGGACCGCCTGCCATGAATGGCTTGACGGGCTCTTCCGTTTCAGGTGTCAAGGTGTCCTACGACCCGGTTAAAAATGCATTGTCTTTCACCTCAGGCACTGCATCGACCAACTCGTTTATCAAGGTCAGTGGCGACGCGGTCTGGGGATTGTCCAATGTGACGGCTGCCAGGGGCGCAACTTCGACTTGGATCAAACCGACACAATCGACAGTCACCAGTTCGGGTACGCCAGTGTCCCAATACATCGATGCGTTCGGTAAAGAGACGTCCAGTGCAACGGGATTTTCCGCCTTGCCAGCTTGGTCACCGATTTATTTGAACAAGGGTGAGTTGACCTTCGATACGGGTGGAAATTTGGTGTCACCAAAGGGCGGTGCGAAACTCGATACGGTGTTCCTCCCCAACGGTAAGGGATCTTTGACGATCAACATCGATTACACCAAGTCAACCCAGTTTTCATCGCCTTACGCTGTGTTGTCGCAATCTCAAGACGGTGCACCTGAAGGTGACCTGGTGGGTGTTGCGGTCGGTACCGATGGTTTGGTTCAATGTAGTTATTCAAATGGTTCTCAAAATTCCTTGGGTAAAGTGGTGCTCGTGAATTTTGCAAATCCTGCAGGACTCAGACAGATTGGTGACGCGTCCTTTTATGCAAGCTCCTCTTCAGGTGTGGCCAAATTGGGTGAAGCGGGTTCTGCTGGTTATGGAACGGTCAAGTCCGGTGCGACTGAAAACGCCAACGTCGACTTGACGCAAGAGTTGGTGGATTTGATCACTGAGCAACGTAACTTCCAGGCCAATGCGAAAGCCATTGAAACGGACACCACTTTGACGCAAACCATTATTCAAATCCGCGCTTAATTGAGCCGATCGAATTGAACCTTTGAAGAAATATTGAACCCCTAATACATCATGGAACGTCTCGTTTTTAACTCCACAGCTGCAATGAATGAGCAGCGTTTGTCCAGGCAGGTGTTGGCACATGAAATGTCCAACATCAACACGACGGGTTTTAAGCGGACATATGAAGTGGCGATGAAGGCGTTCAAGGCCGATGGTCAAGGTTTTGACACCCGGTTTCAACCCCAAGCCATTCATACAGATTTGGTCCAATTGGCACCAGGTCCAATGATCACCTCCGGGCGTGACTTGGACATCATGATGAACGATTCAACCGTGATGGGCGTGACAGCTCCAAACGGTGAGTTGGCTTTCACCCGCCGAGGGGATCTTCATTTGAATGTCAATGGGGTGCTAGAGACGGGTGCCAACCATGTGATTCAAGCCGAAGGTGGGGGCGTGATCACCGTTCCCCCAGGATTCAAGGTCACGATAGCGGACGATGGGCAAGTTTATGCCGCCGATCCTGCTCAGCCTGGCGTGCAGCAACCCGCTGTCATCGGTCAAATCATGCTGAGAGACGCCAGTCAAACCCCCTTGGCGCGTCGCCAAGACGGTTTGTTCAAAGTTGACGGACAAACAACTGGCTCGAATTTTGCTTCTGGTCCTAATAGAGCCACTATTACGACAGGTGTCTTGGAGGGCAGCAATGTCAATCCGATGGAGACCATGGTCAAGTTGATTGAGCAAAGCCGAACCTTTGAGAACCAAGTCAGGATGATCAAAGAGGCCAAGTCCAACGATGAGTCGGGCGCTTCCATGATGAAGCTTGCGTAATGGTTGAGTTGAATTTTAAGTTAATTGTGGAAAAAGAGGGCTGACCAATCAGGGCATCCTCTTTTTTCTGAAGATCGGTTCGATCGGATTGGAAATGACGAGAAATCGTCGATTTCTGCTTCATTCAAACCGAACATCGTTAGAAAAGAAAAGAGGGTCTGATGGACGCAGCACTTTGGGTATCGAAAACGGGACTGGATGCGCAGCAAATGCGCATGAACGTGATCTCCAATAACTTGGCCAACGTGAACACGACGGGCTTTAAGCGAGATCGTGCAGTATTTGAGGACTTGCTCTATCAAAACGTCCGCCAGGCGGGTGGTCAAACCACGGCCAACACACAGTCCCCCACAGGCTTAATGCTGGGTACCGGTGTGAAAGTGGTGGCCACGGAAAAGATTGCTGCTCAGGGCAATATGATCAACACACAAAACTCGCTGGACTTGGCGATCACGGGTGACGGTTATTTTCAAATCACTCAGCAAGACGGCACATTGGCCTACACCAGAGACGGTAACTTCAAAATATCTAGCACAGGTCAGGTGGTCACCGCCAATGGAGCCTTGTTGCAGCCGCCCATTACCATTCCGAACAATGCATCTTCTGTGACCGTGGGTCTAGACGGAACGGTTTCCGCTGAGCTCAATGCAGGTGGTGGACAACAAAACTTGGGTGTGATTCAAATCGCCAGGTTTGTCAATCCAAGCGGTTTGACCCCAATTGGCAACAACTTGATGATAGGCTCAGCTGCGAGCGGTCAACCACAGGTTTTACAACCCGGTGTTGCAGGCGCTGGAAAAATCAATCAAGGCTCTTTAGAAGCATCCAATGTGAACGTGGTGGAAGAGATGGTCAACATGATCGAGACGCAACGCGCGTACGAGATCAACTCCAAATCAATCTCAGCCGTTGACGGCATGCTGAAGTTCTTGAATCAGAACATGTAAATGTGATTTGAAAAGCCTCATTAAATTTTATCGGACCATTTTCATGAACACCATCTTTGCTCTATCGTCTAAATCGACAGGCACACAAAAAACTTTAGGTTTATTGGGAGCCTTTTTGGCTGGAATGCTCTTGTTGGGCGCATTGGGTGGCTGTGCAAGCACAGAGCCAGAGGTGAACGCCTTGGCGCCTTCCCCTGACTTTGCGCCTGTGTTTCCCCTTGCAAGCGACCGGCCCAAAATGGCAACCGGTGGCATTTATGGCAACTCACAAAATGATGCTTGGTTTGGTCGTGGAAGAAACTACCAAATTGGAGACATCATCACGGTGCTCTTGAATGAGTCGACCCAGTCAGCCAGAACACAAAATAGCGATCTAAGCCGAGTCACCAAAAACACAGCGTTGCCTTCAGGACTCAGCACAAAATTGGGCTCACTCAGCCCTGTCTTGAATGGGTTGGACTTGAGTCAAGGCACGGTCAACAGCACAGGCGCCGGAAAAGCCGGCCAACAAGCCTCTTTGCAAGGGTCTATTGCCGTCACCGTTGTTGAAATATTGAGCAATGGCAATTTGATGGTTCGAGGCGAGAAGAAATTAGGGTTGGCTGAAGGCACTGAAGTGATTCAAGTCGCTGGTGTGATTCGTCCTCAAGACATTGGACCCAACGGAACGGTGAACTCACTGCGCTTGGCCAATGCACAAATTGCATACCGTGGAGTAGGTGACTTGGCCAATGCAAGCAAAGTGGGATGGGGAACCAGCGCCATGTACAAGTATTGGCCTTTTTGACCCTCAAATTTAAACAATAAAGAAACAACGACCCATGCGTAAACTTATTTTTTCACTGTTGCTCCTTTGTACAGGACTGGCACAAGCCGATCGCGTCAAGGACTTGGCGACGTTGGCGGCTCAGCGCCCCAATCAATTGATTGGCTTCGGTTTGGTCGTTGGCTTACAAGGGACTGGAGATGATGCATCGGTTCCCTTCACGACCCAAAGCATGAAAGCCATGTTGGCTCAACTGGGTGTTCGAATTGATGGGCCCATGTCTGACTTTGAGCAAGTCGCAACCACAGCCAGGGTTGATATTAAAAATACAGCAGCCGTTTTGGTGACGGCAGAATTGCCTGGTTTTGCAAAGCCAGGTCAAAAAATCGATGTCAATGTGTCCTCCATCGGTAAAGCCTCTAATTTGCGGGGTGGAAATTTAGTGATGACGGCTTTGAGAGGGGTGGATGGAGAGATCTATGCGTTGGCGCAAGGCTCATTGACTGCAACGGGTATTGATGCCGGTGCGGCTGGATCAAAAGTGGCGATTGGTGTGCCCACCTCTGCGCGTATTCCATCAGGTGCAATTGTGGAGAGAATGGTCGACACGCCTTTTGATAAAGCAGAAAACTTGCTTTTGAATTTGAGAGACAACGATTTTTCGACCAACGCATCCATTGTTAATGTGATCAACAATAAATTTGGTGGCGATGTGGCACAGGCCTTGGACGGCACCAGTATTTCAGTCCGAGCCCCCGCTGACTTGAACCAACGCGTGGCCTTCATGAGCATGCTTGAGAATTTAGAAGTTCAACCCAGCGAGCCCAATGCTCGCGTGGTGGTGAATTCCAGAACTGGAACGGTTGTGATCAACCGAGGTGTCAGACTCACCGCTGCTGCCGTGTCGCACGGCACCATTTCAGTCTCCATTTCAGCGACCAATGAGGTCTCTCAACCCAACGCCTTGTCCAATGGTACGACGCAAGCCGTTCAAAACGCACAAGTCAATGTCAATGAGCCCAACAAGCCCATGTTTTTGTTCAAGCCTGGTGTTGAGCTTCGTGATTTGGTGGACGCGGTCAACCAAGTCGGTGCATCTCCCTCATCCTTGATTGCGATTCTTGAAGCCCTCAAAAGTGCGGGTTCTTTGAGAGCGGAATTGGTCATCATTTAAGACACGTATCATGAGTACATCTTTGGGTTTATCTTCGCCAGCAAGTTCTGCGTCCAATTCATACTTGGACTTTCAAGGCTTGGGTGAGTTGAAAGGGCAGGCCCAACAAGATGAACAAGGTGCACTTAGGAAAACGGCCGAGCATTTTGAAGGACTTTTTATTCAGATGATGATGAAGTCCATGCGGGATGCCAATTCGGAGATGAAAAGTGATCTGGTCCAATCGGATGCAGGGGATCAATTCGAGAGCATGTTTGACAAAGAACTGTCGGTTCAGATGGCCAAGCGCAACAGCATGGGTTTCGCGGATATGTTGGTGAATCAATTGTCAAAAAATGGTCCGCAAAAGGATGCCAGTGCGCTGACCTTGGATGGAAGCAAAGTGACGGAACAAAAAGGATTGCCTTTGAATAAACCCGCAAAAGCGATGGAGATCAAAAGCAGTAGTCCTCAAGGTTTGCCCGTGGTAAGACCCTTTATCAAACCTTTGCCCGCAAGACCAGCTGCACTTGGAGAGATGAGCATGATTGATGCGCCCATGACGGTGACACAGATAGGAGCTGGATCATGAGTGATTTATTAGGCATTAGCAGCTCAGCAGTGGCCGCGTATCAACGCGCATTGACGACCGTAT
>CAIOTD010000199.1 GCA_903861115.1 uncultured Burkholderiales bacterium | reverse complement strand
TTTAACGCCCCTTTACTTTTATCTTGTCATGACAAAATCATAGTCCAAGGTGTAGAACTCTTTGTCCATTTTTTTGCCGTCGGGTGCAACGCCATTGTCGTGGTGAACAAAATCTGCAATCAGCGAGGGGCGCACACCAAAGACTGCATCACCATCTAAATTTTTGCTGTTTTTGTCAAAAATGTGCGTGATCAACTGGCGGTGGCCAGGGGCTTGTATCCTGAAGTGCAAGTGAGCAGGTCTCCAACTTCTTCCTGTCGTTGCGCGCAACATGCGAATGGCTGTGCCGTCTTGAGGGATGGGGTAGTCAACAGGCAAGACGGACCAAAAGTTGTACTCTCCATTGGCGCCTGTCGTCAATTGAGCACGACCCCAAGGGCCTGATTTTTCAAAATCGTCTTGAACGTCGTACAAACCTCGGTCATCTGAATGCCAGACATCAATCACGCAGTTGGCAATGGGTTGTCCCTCTGTATCAAGGATGCGACCTTTTGCATACATGGGCGTGCCTGCTGCGCCATTGCTGATGTCAGTTCCCATTGCAAATTGAGGCGCATTTTCTAGCAAGAACGGACCCACCAATGTGGCTTCTGTGGCATGTGCAGGCCTGGGGTAATCCTGTGTCACTGTGAGCATGGACAGACCCAGCGCATCGGAGAAAATCATGAATTCATTGCGCCCAGGCGAGCACCATTTGCCCGTCTCCTCAAGGTACTGCATCAAAAAGAGCCATTCCTTGGAGCTTAATTTGACTTCCTTGGCGAAGCTGTGGACGTGCTTGACCAAGGAGAGCATGATCTCCTTGAGTCTGGGGTCTGGTGTTTGTTCATAACGCTTGAGCACCTCTTGTGTGATGAGGTCGGTTGCATCGTATAGATTTTCAATGGTGTGTGCGTTTTTTTGATTTGAGCTCATTGGATTGCTCCTGTGTGGTTGATGTTAAGAAAAGTCGGTTGCTCGTTTGAGGAGTTCTGTTGCGGGTTTGAGTTTAAATTTGGCGATTTTCATGGATCCTGTGTGCGGCAAGCTATCAACCATCACGATGTAACGGGGCAGCTTCAGTGCCGAGAGCTGTGTTTTTGCATGGGTCATGATATCTTGGGGGGTCGGATTTGAGCCGCTCCTTGCCACGACAGCGACCAACACCTCCTCATCCCCTAAGTCAGAGGGCACACCAATGGAGGCGCACTCAGAGACGTCTGGGTGGATAGAAATGGCGTTGTCAATTTCAGCGCCGGATAGATTCTCTCCTTTGCGTCGAATGATATCTTTTTTCCTGGTAAAGAAAAAGAAAAAGTCATCTTTGTCTTTGAATCCCAGGTCGCCAGTCAAAAACCACCCATTGGAGAAGCTTTGTTGGGTTTGTTCAGGATCTTTGTAATAGCCTTGCATGATGGTTGGCGTTTTGACCGCAATTTCTCCAACCTCGCCAAGTTTTACCTCCTGGCCATCGTCATCCAAAATGATGACTTGAGGACGTTCAATCTGAGGGCTTGGATGGGCAGAAATCATGCCCATGCTTCCAATTTTATGGGGTCCGAGAAAGGGGTTGCTGAGCACGCCTGGGATTTCAGTCATGCCGTAGCACTCAATCAAGGTGTTGACGCCGAATCGTTGAGTGAACGTATCTTTAAGATCTTGATTGAGCGGGGCCAGAAACATTTTTTTAATGCAGTGTTCTGGGTTGAATTCGGACAGCGGTCTTCTTGCCAAAATGGCTGCAGCAGACATGATGACATTGACTTCCGTGGCCCTTGTTTTTGCAGCTTGGTGCCAAAATTGGGAAGCAGAGAATTTCTTGATCAAAATCAATGTGCCGCCACACGCCATCGCCCCCCCCATTGAATACATCAACGCGTTGATGTGAAACAATGGCAATACACACATCACCCGCTCGCGGGGTTGAAGAAACATGCGTTGCACAAAGGCTTCGGCCGTTAAGAGGTAGCTGCGCTGAGAGTGCATCACGCCTTTTGGAAAGCCTGTTGTGCCAGAGGTGTAAATGATCAGGCAAGTGCTGTTGGCCTGTCCTACCTGTTCGTGCTCAACAGTGGGGCACTCAAGCCAAAGCGCTCTTAGCCCAGGTTCAGTGCTTTCTTTGGTTTGATCGTTCAGTGCAATCCAAGGCTTGGTGGACATCTCTTTTGTGGCATCCAATACCTTGGCTTGTACTTCTGTGGAGCAAATCACTGCAATGACTTGGGCATGTTCAAAAATATATTTGGCTTCGTTGGCAGCAAAGTCTGGATTACAAGGCACGATCACTATGCCAAGTTTTGCACATGCAATGAACAGCACCACCGTGCTTGGATGGTTGTAGGCCATCAGGCCAATTCGGTCCCCTTCTTTGACACCCTTTGAAATCAACCAACTGCATGCCTTTTCGACCATGTGAGCCGATTCTTTCCAGCTGAGGGCTTCGTCCTCGAACTCCACCATCGGCGCGGACTCCAGTGCAAACACTCTTTTGATAAAAAAATCAAAGACGGAGAAGTTGTGAGATGCAAAGCTCTCAATGACGTTTAAAGGGGGGATCAACTCGCTCATGCAGAACAGTTTGTTTGTTTTGAATCCGGTGTCTTAGTGATGAATGGGTCTGTGTCAGATTTTGGCCAATGGACCGTCGTAGACAATGCCTTCTTCTGCCGCGTTGGCCAATTTAAAGCCAATGGGCTTGCTTTGCTCTTCTAAAAGGTGAGCAATCAATGAGCCCGTTCTGGCCAACAATGGCACGCCTCTCAGGGCGCCGGCAGGAAAGCCCGCGTCCAGCAAAAGGGCAGGGATGGCTGCTGAAACATTCAAAGGCAAGACGCGCCCATACACGCCAGGCACTTCTTGGGCCAATGTCTCCAAAGCCTTGATGTGCTCGCCAGCCAAGCCCCACTGGTGTGCCAATTCCAATAACTTGGCCGCTCTTGGGTCACCGTTTTTGTGCGTGGGGTGGCCAAAACCTGGTAAAGATAGCTTGTTGCTTTTTAAATGTTCAAGTTGAGTTTTGCAAACATCTTTCAGGGACCGATTCGATGCGTGGGACTCTTTAAGGATGTCAATCAGCAAGTGGCCTGCGGTTTCCGAGGCGCCGAGGATGACCGTGCCACAGCCCAGCAAGCCAGCCGCCACAGCACCTTGCATTGCATCGGGCGCGGCAGCAAGTGTCATTCTGGCCGCCTGAACTGAGGGCACCAAGCCGTGCTCTGCAATGGCAATCAAGGTGGCATCGGCGGCCTTGATCAATTTTTCACTGGGCATCTCACCCGTGAGCAAAAAAAGAAAGTAGGCCGTAAAGCTGTATTGACCAATCAATTCTTGGCAAAGATCCTTTCCTCGAACCGTGATTTTGTCCAGTTCGACCAAAGCCATGTGCGTGCTGCCACCTTTGGAGAACGCTTTTGAAGCGGGTGCAGGGCTTGAATTTGTCGAAGAGGTGGAGGGTGGTGTGGAGGAGGTGCTCATGGGTCAGGCCAAGTCTATGAAGAAAGATCAAGCCCCTATCTTAATGCATCTATTCTTGGGGAAATCACGCATAAGCCCGCATAGTCAAGTGATCCAGAATGAAGGTATAAGGGATCGGTGTTGTTCTTGTGCTGGTTGTGACAAATCAAACTGGGGATTTTTATGCAAAAGAGACCGTTTTTAAAGCTCATTGGCGTCAGCGCCATTTTTCCTGGTTTGCAAACCTTTGCACAAACACCCGCAAAGACCATCAAAATTGGCAGCAGTTTGTCTTTGACCGGGCCGCTTGCGGGCACGGCAGTTGTTCATAAAATTGCTGGTGAGATATTTGTTGAGTTGCTCAACAAGAGAGGTGGACTGCTCGGGCGTCCAGTGGAATGGATCGTCAAAGACGATCAGTCCAAGCCCGATTTGGCAAGAACCCATTATGAGCAGTTGGTCACCGGTGAAAAGGTCGATTTGTTGATGGGTCCTTATGCCACGGCCAACACCTTGGCGGCCATGGGGGTGGCTCAAAGAAACGGTAAAGTGTTGATGAGCAACTCATTTGGTATTCCCGCATTGGCCAAATATGACATGCATTTCCCCGGTTATGTGATTGGTGCGATTCCTGGTACAACGGCACCCAACCTCGTCTTGGATGCCATTGCAGCGGGTGGTGGAAACCCTAGGTCTGTGGCTTTGGTGAGCAGTAAGTTCCCCTCTGTGATCTTCATGTCCGAGGGCGCCCGAGAGGTCTTTAAAAAACGAGGACTCAAAGAGAGCCTTTGGCTGGAATGGGAGTTTGGGAACAAAGATTTTGGGCCCATAGCCTCCAGACTCAAAGAGGCCAATGCGGATTTTGTCTGGATAGGATCCATTGGACCTGAGAGCGTTCAGTTGCTCGAAGCGATGGACAAAATTGATTACCATCCAAAGATTCACTTCCATTTGTATCCTTCTCCAGGCGCGATGTCTCAATCCCCCTTGGCAAAAAATGCTTTGACCCTCACCACTTTTGAGCAACACGCACCATTCACAAACAGCCCTGTTTATGCTGAAGTGATCAAAATGTTCAATGAGCGAGCGGCCAAGGCGAACTTGCCCGATACAGTGTTTGAGATGCAAGCGGCCAATGCCTATACAGGGTGGCAAATTTTAGAGGCGGGCGTGAAGGGCTCTGCGTCACTGGAGGACCGAAAAATTGCCGATTGGCTCAAGGCCAATAAGGTCGATGCGATTGTTGGACGCGTTCGCTTTGATGGACCCAACAATTACGGCGATGATTTGAACCGTGTCAAACAATTGCAAAACGGCAAATGGGTTGTGCTCCATCCTAAAGAAATGGCTCTTCCTGGCGGTAAAATGATGCTCTGAGTTTTTCTTTTCTTTTCTTTTTTTACGCATCATATTTTTCGATGTGATGAGAGTACATATCTATGCCTAGTGCAAATCTTCTTTTTCAAGCCCTGGCCTCAGGACTCTTCATGGGCGCCTTGTATGGTTTGATTGGCCTGGGGCTTGGCCTGGGTTGGGGCATACTCAAGCAAATCAACTTGTCGCATTTCGCTTGGGTTTTCTTGTCCGCGTATTTGACGTACGAACTCAAGACCCGGTTTGGGATTGACCCTTTGCTGTGCTTGTTGATTTTGTTGCCTGTTTTTGCACTGCTCGGGGTATTGCTGCAAGCGCTCCTTGCAAAGTTCTCCATCACGCCTTTTAACTCGTTAATGGCCACCTTTGGACTCACCGTCTCTATAGAGGCATTTATTCAATGGGTTTGGAGTGCAGACTTTAGGCGCATGAACTCTCAGTACGATGAATTGAAGTTCAGACTGTTTGGTGTGATTGTGACTTATTCGGAAGCGTTGACCATGTTGTTGGCAGTGCTTTGTTGCCTGGGTGTTTGGTGGGTCATGTACAAAACCGATGTTGGCAAGGCACTCCGAGCCAGCGCGGAAGATCCCGACATCGCTCGTGC
>CAIOTD010000198.1 GCA_903861115.1 uncultured Burkholderiales bacterium | reverse complement strand
TGCTTGGCCCAAGAGGACGCCGTGAACAAAAAAAAGCCCGGTACAACTGCACCGGGCTTTCAGATCGAGCGCTGTATCAATCTTCAGGGCTTGATGGCTGTTGGAAACGGCCATGCAGCTTGAGGGTTGAGCGTCGTTTGCGCTGCAGGCGCTACGTGCGCGCGGGCAGCGGGTTTTTTTGCGGCTTTTTTAGCGGGCTTTTTTTTTACAGCCGCTTTTTTAGCAGCAGGCTTTTTGGCCGCTGGTTTTTTCGCGACGGCTTTTTTGGCCACTTTCTTGGCAGCAGGCTTCTTGGCTGCTACTTTCTTTGCTGCGGGCTTTTTAGCCGCTACTTTTTTTGCTGCGGGCTTTTTAGCCACAACTTTTTTTGCCGCGGGCTTTTTAGCCGCTGGTTTTTTTGCAGTTGCCATAACTATCTCCTAGATCAAGTTTAAAGATCGTTGAGTCAAAAAAAACACTCCATGCTGCTGATGAGCACAAAGCGATTCAAGGTGTTGGACCCGGGTCCAGCACCTTGAACAGGGTGTGTACCACTCATCAAAGCTTGCTCGCGCGAGAAAGCTTTTGGTGAGGTGTACAGATGGGAATGCATGTGTGAGATAGAAGTCTACTCAGTCCCAAGACAAAGTACCACCCGTTTGGTACTCGATCACGCGGGTTTCAAAGAAGTTGCGCTCCTTTTTGAGGTCAATCATCTCGCTCATCCAAGGGAAAGGATTCTCTTCGTTGGGGAACAAAGCGTCTAGGCCGATTTGTGTTGCACGCCTGTTGGCGATGTAGCGCAAATAGCCTTTGAACATGGAGGCGTTCATGCCGAGAACGCCTCTAGGCATGGTGTCTTCTGCGTAGCGGTACTCAAGTTCCACCGCTTTGGCAAAGAGCTCAGCAATTTCTGCCTTGAATTGGCTTGTCCACAAATGGGGGTTTTCAAGTTTGATTTGATTGATCAAATCAATGCCGAAATTGCAGTGCATGGACTCGTCGCGCAAAATGTACTGGTACTGCTCGGCAGCACCCGTCATCTTGTTTTGGCGGCCCAAAGCCAAAATTTGTGTGAAGCCGACATAAAAGAAGAGGCCTTCCATGAGGCAAGCAAAAACAATCAAAGACTTTAGCAAGGTTTGATCGGTCTCGGGCGTGCCGGTGTGAAAGTTGGGGTCCATGATCGCCTGAATGTAGGGGATCAAGAACTCGTCTTTGTCGCGAATGGAGCTGATTTCATTGTAGGCATTGAAAATCTCGCTCTCATCAAGACCCAAGGACTCCACAATGTATTGGTAGGCGTGGGTGTGAATGGCCTCTTCAAACGCTTGGCGCAACAAGAATTGTCTGCACTCGGGTGCCGTGATGTGGCGATAGGTGCCGAGCACAATGTTGTTGGCGGCCAAGGAGTCGGCGGTGACAAAGAACCCGAGGTTCCTCTTCACAATGCGGCGCTCGTCCTCGGTCAGTCCATTGGGATCTTTCCACAGCGCGATGTCACGCGTCATGTTGATCTCTTGGGGCATCCAGTGATTGGCACAGGTGGACAAATACTTCTCCCATGCCCACTTGTACTTGAAGGGCACGAGTTGATTGACGTCGGTTTGACCGTTGATGATTCGCTTGTCGGCGGCATTGATGCGTTTGCCAGGCATCACCGGCTTGCTCGCCTGAGCGGGCGCGCTGCTCGAGGCGATGGGTGCACTTGAGACAGGCATCACTGCGCCATCGTTGAGCGTTCTTGTGGTGCTTGGGGTCACGTGTGAAGGTGGGAAAGCCTGGTGACTCAAGGAGTCACTCAAGGGGGGAGTTGGCGATGTAGGTGTAACTTCTTCGTCCCAGGTCAGCATATCTTTATTTTCCAATGTTCGAATTATCATTGCATCACATTGATTTGAAAAGAGTTCAAACCCGATGTGCTGCAAGAGTGTTGTTCAATAGCATCGACTCTCGTGACAAGAGACCACGCCAAAGAAACTGCTATGTTCGTCAAATTGATTAAATTCAAACGAATCAAAGGTAAAAAAATCTAGCGGCAAGGCGTCCTCGCTTTTAAATCTTTTTACCTTTGATTCACACCTTCCACTCTCAAGAGCCGCAAGTGCTCGCGATCAAGAAGGCGTGAATCTCAAGGGCGATTCAACTCAAATGCATGAATTGAACCGCTGTGGGTCTTATTGGCAAGACTCACAAGTTGGATCATCGACCCCACAAAACCGAATGTCCGTCGCGGGCGAATCGGAGAGTTCAATTTGTTGGGCTCGGGCTTGCGCTGCCGCAATCTCGAGGGCAGAGAGGCTGGGTCTGGCCGCGCTGTCGCTCACAGCACTGGCCTGCATGCCACTGGTTTGCCCGCCTGAAGAGACCGAGTTCAATTGTCCAGAAGTCACCGTGGATTTCTCAACGTGGGTCGCACTCATGGTTCTCCGGTAGTAAGTGGTTTTGAGGCCACGCACCCACGCCAGTTTGTAAGTGTCATCGAGTTTTTTACCTGACGCGCCCGCCATGTAAATGTTCAAGGACTGTGCTTGATCGATCCACTTTTGACGGCGCGAGCCTGCTTCAACAATCCAAACGGGCTCGACTTCAAAGGCCGTGGCATACAAAGACTTCAACTCGGGCGGCACACGGTCAATGGGTCTCAAAGAGCCATCAAAGTGTTTGAGATCCATGACCATCACTTCGTCCCACAAGCCCAAACGCTTCAAGTCTCTGACCAAGTAACTGTTGATGATGGTGAACTCGCCAGACAAATTGGATTTGACCGACAAGTTGCCAAAGCAAGGCTCAATGCACGCATCCACCCCAATGATGTTGGAGATGGTGGCCGTGGGCGCAATCGCCACACAGTTGGAGTTGCGCATGCCGTCTTTTGCAATTTTCTTTCTGAGGGCATCCCAGTCCAAGCTGCTCGAGCGGTCCACCTCGACGTAGCCACCGCGCTCTTTGGCCAAGAGCTCAATGCTGTCGAAGGGCAGAATGCCGCGGTCCCACAAAGAGCCTTTGAAGCTTGAGTACTTGCCGCGCTCTTTGGCCAAGTCGGAAGAGGCCATGTAGGCGTAGTAACAAACCGCTTCCATGGAGCGGTCGGCAAACTCCACCGCTTCTTGTGAGCCGTAGGGCACGCGCAAGGTGTACAAACAGTCTTGGAACGCCATGATGCCAAGGCCCACAGGGCGATGGCGCATGTTGGAGTCACGCGCTTTCTTCACAGCGTAGTAATTGATGTCAATCACATTGTCGAGCATGCGCATCGCAATGGAGATGGTCTTTTTGAGTTTGTCGTGATCGATTTGGCCATCTTTTAAGTGGCGCAGCAAATTCACGGAGCCCAAATTGCAAACCGCTGTCTCGCTGTCGCTTGTGTTGAGCGTGATCTCGGTGCACAAGTTGGATGAATGAACAACACCGGCGTGTTGCTGAGGAGACCTCACGTTGCAAGCATCCTTGAAGGTGATCCAGGGGTGACCGGTTTCAAAGAGCATGGTGAGCATTTTTCTCCAAAGATCCGCCGCTTGAATGGTCTTGCTGGGCGTGATCTCGCCTCTTTTGGCCTTTTCTTCATAGACCACATAGGCCTTTTCAAAGGCTTGACCAAAGAGTTCATGCAAATCGGGCACTTGGTCGGGTGTGAACAAGGTCCACTCGCCTTTTTCCATGACCCGCTTCATGAAGAGGTCAGGAATCCAGTTGGAGGTGTTCATGTCGTGTGTTCTGCGACGGTCGTCTCCCGTGTTTTTTCTGAGTTCCAAGAACTCTTCAATGTCCAAGTGCCATGTTTCTAGGTAAGTACAGACAGCGCCTTTTCTCTTGCCGCCTTGGTTCACGGCCACAGCCGTGTCATTGACCACTTTCAGGAACGGCACGACACCTTGGGACTCGCCGTTGGTGCCCTTGATGTGACTGCCCAAAGCGCGCACGCGTGTCCAGTCATTGCCAAGGCCGCCCGCAAATTTGGAGAGCAAGGCGTTTTCTTTGATGGACTCGTAGATGCCGTCCAAATCATCTGGCACGGTGGTCAGGTAGCAGCTCGAGAGCTGTGAGCGCAAAGAGCCACTGTTAAAAAGTGTCGGTGTGCTTGACATGAAGTCAAAAGAGGACAAGACCTCATAGAACTCAATGGCACGTGCATCGCGGTCGATTTCGTTCAAGGACAGACCCATCGCCACGCGCATGAAGAAGGCCTGGGGCAACTCAATGCGCTGCTTTTTGACGTGCAAGAAATAGCGGTCATAAAGGGTTTGAAGACCGAGGTAATCGAACTGCAAATCGCGCTCGGCTTTTAAAGCGTTGCCCAGGCGTTCCAGATCAAACTGTCCCAGTCTTTCATCGAGCAAATCGTTGTCGATGCCCTTTTTGATGAATTTGGGGAAGTAGTCAATGTAGTGCTGACCCATTTCTTTGGGTTGTGCTTCAAAGCCCAAGACTTCCTTTGCGATGGTGTGCATCAAAAGCCTGGCTGTGGCAAATGTGTAATCAGGATCTTTTTCAATCAAGGTGCGCGTCGCCAAAATGGCGGCCTTGAACACCTCTTCCAAAGGAACGCCGTCGTACAGATTGCGAAGGGTTTCGTTCAAAATGGGCTCGGGTTTGACGTCCGCGCTCAAGCCTTCGCAGCACGTCTCGATCAGCGCGCGCAAATGGTTCAAATTCAAAGGAATCTTCTCACCGTGGTCGACCACCATGATGATGGCGTTGTCTTCGGGTTTGTGCTCTGCTGCTGTGGCGGTGCGCTCTTGTGTGCGGCGCTCTCTGTAAAGAACATAAGAGCGAGCCACCTCATGGTGCAACCCACGCATGAGGCTCAACTCCACTTGGTCTTGCACGTCTTCAATGTGAAAGGTGCCGCCCCCTGGGCGTGAACGCACCAAGGCGCGAACCACGCTTTGCGTCAAGGCTTCAACGGTTTCTCTCACGCTGGCAGACGCCGCGCCTTGGGTGCCATGAACCGCCAAAAAGGCTTTCATGGTGGCCACCGTGATTTTGGCGGGCTCAAAGGGAACCACAGCGCCATTTCTTCGAATGATCTGGTAATTGGCCAGTGCGGAATGTTGAAGGGGTGCGCTTCGGTCTTGTGGACTTTGACCCAATTGACCAGCGGGGGCAGTTGGGTTCGACGTGGCGACAGTATGCATAAGAGGACGGTTCCTGTGAAGACAATAAAAAAAAGGTGTTTGGGCGAATTGAGCAGCGGCCAAATCATCCACGCAGGGATGAAAAAATGTCGTGAACGAATTCCAAGCCCACACTATATATGGTGTTTGAAATGTTTTCAACACACTAGCCATAGTGTTTTCACAGGTATTTGTGGGTTTTGGCTGGATTCTTAAAAGTCGAAGAAAACCGACCATTACACCCATTACTGTGAAACTCGCATGAATGCTTTGTTTTTTGAAAAATCTCCAATAAATACGCGGTTTATAAGGCTTTTTCGCCTTATAAATAGCGTATTTATTAGATTTATATGGGTTTGAGCCTTTTGAGGGGTGTTTTACAGGCTCAACAAGGCGCTAAAAAAATAAATTTTTATTTCTTCAAATCTGGGAAAAATGCATCCCCCAGGCCCAAGGAGCGCTGAAAAGACCCCCACAAAAACCCCTCGCCGGGGTCTTTTTTGCGTCCTGGCGCAATGTGCTCGTGCCCGGCCAGGTGCTCAATGGGGTAGTGCTGCAAGAGACTGGCGCAAAGACCACTCAGGGTTTCGTACTGTTCGGGCTCAAAATCTTGGCCCTCTAGACCTTCGAGTTCAATGCCAATCGAGTCATCGTTGCATTGGTCCCGACCGCGGTAATGGGACACGCCTGCATGCCAGGCCTTGTCGTCACAGCTGACCATTTGGATCAATTCGCCCTGTCGGCGGATGAAAAAATGGGCCGAAACCTTGAGGTCTTTGATGCTGTCCAAATAGGGGTGCTCAATGGTTTGGGCCTGTCCTGTGAGAAAGTTGACAACGGCATCCCCCGTGTAGACCCCTGGGGGCAGGCTGATGGAGTGCACCACCACCAAATCAATGGCAAGCCCTTCAGGTCTCGCGCCAAAATGTGGGGAATCCACACGCTTGGCAAATTTGTACCAGCCGTTTGACCACAAACGCTGGGCGGCCATGTCAGTGGGGCTGGATGTTTTGCTCATGTCGGGTGGGCGTGTTCTTGAGGGGGATGGGCTCAGGGGTGTTTGGCGCACTGGTAGCGTTGTTGAGCGCCCAGCACCATTTGACTCTTTGGTGTGTGCAGGCCGCAAATGGCGCAAGCAATCAGTTCATCCACCCCCGCGCTCGGTGCGTCGGCCTGGGTCTTTTTAGACCGCTGCGATGAGCCGCGTTCCAAGGGATTCTTGGTGAAGAGGCCGTCTTTGAAGGTGTGCGAGCGGGCTTTGTTTTTTTTCCAGAGGATAAAGAGCACGATCACCAAGAGCAAGACAAAGAGCTTCATGAGCGCCTTGCCCCTTCAGTGCAAACATGCAGGGCGTGTGGTTGGATGTTCACCGGTGCAAAATCACTTCACGCACAAAGTGAGAGCCCGCATAGGCCAAAAAGAGCAGGCCTGTGCCGACATAAATCACGCGCACCGCCTTTTGTCCTCGAAAGCCGTAACGGTATCTGGCCAAGAGCAACCAAGCAAAGGTGAACCAGGCCAAGACCGAGAGCACGCTTTTGTGGTCCCACCGCCAAGCGTGCTCGGCGCCAAAGAGCGACTCGCCAAAGAGGAAACCCGCGAGCAAGGTGGAGCTGAGCAAAATGAAGCCCGCAATGACAAATCGGTAGGTGAGGCGCTCCAAGGTCAAGAGCGGCAAGCCTGCGTGCGCCTCGGCCGCTTGCCGCATGAGCCGTTCTGAGTGAGCCAAGATCCAGGCGTGCACCACGGCTGCGCCAAAGAGGCCATAAGACGCCATACCGAGCGCCCAGTGCAAAGGCAGCCAAGCGGAGGCATTGAGTTTCAAGGCTTGTCCAGGAAAGTACAAGGTCAACAATACGGTCAACAGACCCACACTTGCAACCCCCAAGCGCACGCGACTTTGAGGGAACCAGTGCCGCTCAAGTGCGTAGCAGGTAAAAATCAGCCAAGCCGTGGCCGACAAAGCGGGTGCAAATCCAAATCGGGGCCCGAACTCGTCCATGCCGACCAAAGTGGACAACACATTGAGGCCATGCAGGCCCCAAATCAAAACGATCAAACTTTGAGTGAGCGCATCTTTGAGCTTGCCGCCCCAAAAGGCGTAGATGAGGTACAGTGGAATCAGGCAAGCAGCGCTGTAAAGGCCAAAGCTTGAAACTAGAGCAAAGTCACTGGTTAAAATCATGGTCTTAGTTTAGCGTTTTGTACGCACTTTGACCATTCATTGAATTAAAAAACAGGTGCCGCGAGAAAGCGGCAAAGCAGCCATGGCCTCCGTCCTCACAGAAAAACTCTCCTCTCTTGTCAAAACCATCAGCGGTCAAGCTCGCATCACCGAGAGCAATGTGGCCGATATGCTCAGAGAAATTCGACTGGCCTTGCTTGAGGCCGATGTGGCCTTGCCGGTGGTGAGAGATTTTTTGGCCCGTGTCAAAGACAAGGCCCTTGGACAAGAGGTGCTCGGCTCCTTAAAGCCAGGACAAACCTTGGTGGCCATTGTGCAAGAGGAGTTGGCCAAAACCATGGGCGACGGGGTCGAGGACTTGAACTTGGCCGCACAACCGCCAGCCGTGATCTTGATGGCGGGCTTGCAAGGGGCGGGTAAAACCACGAGCACCGCCAAACTGGCCAAGTATTTGATCACCAAGCGAAAGAAAAAAGTCCTCACTGTTTCTGCCGACGTCTACCGACCCGCAGCGATTGAGCAGTTGAAGACCGTGACCGCCCAAGCCGGTGCCGAGTGGTTTGCGTCAAGCGCTGCGCAAAAGCCGCTGGAGATCGTGAGCGCTGCCTTGGATTACGCCAAGCGCCATTTCTTTGACGTCTTGCTCGTGGACACGGCGGGTCGTTTGGCCATTGATGAGCTTCTCATGCAAGAGATCCGTGGACTCCATGCTTTTTTAAATCCCGTGGAGACCTTGTTTGTGGTGGACGCCATGCAGGGTCAAGACGCGATCAACACGGCCAAAGCCTTTAAAGAGGCGTTGCCCTTGACGGGCATTGTGCTCACAAAAATCGACGGGGACTCCAGAGGCGGTGCAGCCCTCTCCGTGCGCATGGTCACAGGTGCTCCCATCAAGTTTGCCGGTACGAGTGAAAAAATCGAAGGGCTCGAACTCTTTGACGCGCAACGGCATGCGGGTCGCGTGCTGGGCATGGGCGATATTGTGGCCCTGGTCGAGCAAGTCACGGCCGGCGTGGACATCAAGGCGGCTGAAAAACTGGCCAACAAGATCAAGAGTGGCGACAGCTTTGACTTGAATGATTTCTTGGCCCAAATTCAGCAAATGAAACAAATGGGCGGGCTTGGCAGTTTGATGGAGAAGTTGCCAACACAAATGACCGACAAAGCCAAGCACCTGGACTTGGACAAAGTGGAAAAAGATTTGGCCAAAAAGCAAGGCATTGTGCACAGCATGACGGCCAAAGAGCGACTCAAACCAGAGATCATCAAAGCCACACGCAAGAGAAGAATTGCAGCCGGTGCAGGTGTTCAAGTCCAAGAGGTCAATCGCCTGCTCAATGAATTCACTCAAATGCAAGAGATGATGAAAAAAATGCGCGGGGGCGGGCTCATGAAAATGATGAAGCGCTTAGGCGGCATGAAGGGCATGGGTGGCGGCGGCTTCCCCGGGATGATGAGGTGAGCTGAGCTGAGCTGAGCCTGCTGCGTTGTATGACGCAGCAGCCAGCAGACGTCACCCCACACCTTGATCGATTCGCAAGCGATGCGCTTACTCGCTTTTAAGGATCAACTCGCCTCTTAAAGAGTGAGCGAAGGCTTGCGTAATTTTAAGATCGATCATCTCGCCCGTGAGTCTAGAGCCTTGTGCACCGGCAGCAAAGTTCACCACCCGGTTGCACGCTGTGCGGGCCATCAACTCTTGGGCATCTTTTTTAGAGGGCCCTTCCACCAACACCTTTTGAACGGTCCCCACCCTTGAGGCACCAATTTCTCGCACATGCACATCCAGTTGTGCTTGCAGGGTTTGAAGGCGGCGAAGCTTCACGTCGTGGGCCGTCTCGTCCGTCAAGTTGGCCGCTGGGGTGCCCGGTCTTGGACTGAAGATGAAACTGAAAGAGGCGTCAAAATAAAGCTCCTTGATGAGGGTCATCATCTTCTCAAAGTCTTGTTCACTCTCACCAGGAAAGCCCACAATGAAGTCAGAACTCAAAGACAAATCGGGGCGAATGGCGCGCAGCTTTTTGATGGTGCTCTTGTATTCAAGGGCGGTGTAGCCACGCTTCATGGCCATCAAGATTTTGTCGCTGCCGTGTTGAACGGGCAAATGCAAGTGGCTCACCAACTGAGGCACTTTGGCATAGGCTTCAATGAGGCGAGGGGTGAATTCATTGGGGTGAGAGGTGGTGAAGCGAAGGCGCTCAATGTTGGGCAGCTCAGAGATGAGCTCCAACAGCAGCGCCAAATCACACACCTGCGATGTGCCGCCCATGGCCCCTCGGTAAGCGTTCACGTTTTGTCCGAGCAGGGTGATTTCTTTCACCCCTTGGGTGCTCAAGTTGGCCACTTCGGCCAACACATCGTCCAAGGGTCTGGAGATTTCTTCGCCCCGCGTGTAGGGCACCACACAATAGCTGCAGTATTTGGAGCAGCCTTCCATGATGCTCACAAAGGCGCTCGCACCTTGTCGTTTGGCAGGCGGCAAATGGTCGAACTTTTCAATTTCAGGAAACGTGATGTCGACTTGGGGTTTCTTCAGGCTCGAGCGTTGGTTCAAGAGTTCAGGCAAGCGGTGCAAGGTTTGGGGTCCAAAGACCACGTCCACATAAGGTGCGCGCTCAATGATCGACGCGCCTTCTTGGGAGGCCACGCAGCCACCCACTGCAATCTTGACCCCTTTGGCTTTCAGGTGCCTCACGCGCCCCAAATCGGAGAAGACTTTCTCCTGCGCTTTTTCCCTGACAGAGCAGGTGTTGAAGACGATCAAGTCGGCCTCGTCCATGTTTTGCGTTTGTTCGTAGCCCTGTGTGTTGTTCAGCACATCCACCATTTTGTCCGAGTCGTACTCGTTCATTTGGCAACCAAAGGTTTTGATGAAGACTTTAGGGGAAGTGGTGCTCATGGTGCTAGGGGATCCTGAAATGTACTCAAAGTCCAGCGTGGCGTTTTCTTCGTCGACGGGCAATGAGACAAGCGGGTGTTTCATGGCGGTGTTTTTGTTAAAAAACGCCAAAGAAAAGCCACTTGCATTTCAAGGTCCAGCGATTCATGGTGTAGAGCCAGAGGCTGAGCGCGAAGCCAGATTTTAACGCATCTTTGTGGGCTTGAACGGGTGTCATGGGGGAGACACACAGTGCAGACCTCATCAAAAAACCCCTCCAAGCGCAAGGCTTCGAGGGGTTGGGTGCAAATAGTTTGAAAGGGATGCTTATTGCAGCCGGTTCATTTGCAGCTCTTCACGTGATCAATTGGCGTAGATCTTACGCTCGTTCAAAGCTTGAACGGGTCTGGCGTTCAATTTGAAGGGGAATTTGGCCACTTGAGCTTTGGAGATGTCGACATTGTTTTTCAAGATGAAGAAGCTCACACCTTCTGTACAAGGCGGTGTGGTCAAAGAGCCTTCGTAAGAGAAGAAAGACATGTCGCTGGGCAGCAAGCTGGCTGGATTGATGATCATCTTGGCGGGGACATACTCTTCGCCTTCCTTGGGGGGTAAATTGGCCCACAAGGATTTGATGGTGGCGTTTTCTTTGCCTTCGTTCAAGAGCACACCCAGCACCGCCAACTTGCCTTCTTTGCTCTTGTGAACAAAGTGAACGGTCATGGCCAAATTCTTGCCATCGATTTGTTCTTCAGAAGGGCGGTGGAAGTGAAATTGCAAGAGTTCGTACTGCTCTTTGTTGACCGTCAAAGAGCCTGTGCCGGGTTCAATGTTGACTTGAATGGTGTGGCCATTGTTGATGATCTTCATGGGGCCTTCCTTGTAGTCGGCCTTGACCACTTCTTTGGACTTCTCAAAGGGTCCAACGATGTTCAAAGGCGACTGCTTCTTGCCCGCTGCACAGGTGGCGAAATTCTCCCCCCAATGCTCTGGACCGTTGTCGCCCTCATAGCCCCAATGCACGTTGTGCGCGGCCGTTTTGGCGTGCTCATCGGGTTTTTCAAGTTTGCCACTGCATTCGGCCAAGACTTTGACTTTTTTGCCTGCAGACACGAGTGCGCTTTGAGCCGCACAAACCGCTTGCATGCGAGCACCCAATTCGGCAATGTCCAATGATTTTTGGAAGGCCTCAACCGCTGAAGGATCTTCAAAGCCTTTGCTCAACTGTCTCACGGTCCCTAAACCCACCAAACGCTCAGCACTCAAGACCTTTTGCGCTTTGTACAAGGCTTCAACGTCTTGGAGCAGCACGCCATTGGCAAAGGCTTGTTTGACCACGTCAAACTGTTTGGCCGTCTCTTCTAGCTCTTCGCTCTTCTTTTGAGCCTCTTCGAGCTGCTCTTTGGTCTTGTCCAGGGTGTCTTTGGTTTCGTCCAGTTCTGCCGACACCTCTTCCATGTCTTGCGACAGGTGTTTTTTGCCGGAGAAATTCATGTACGCGAAGGTGCTGGACGCCACCAACAAGATGACCAGCAACACCTCAAGTGCGATTCGTAGATACTTTTTCATTGCCAAACTCACAAAAGTTATAGGATTGATTCGAACAAATCAAAGGGCGATTATGACAAATTAACCCCAAGTTTGCACATTGACCGCCTTACAAATCACGCGTGGAGATCAAATTCTTTGATCCACGTGGCTTTGAGCCACTGATTTATCAGGCGCCTTGTGTTTAAAACGCTTCTTAAAGGGTTTTGAGGCGATCCGTTGAAGGCACCACGCGCGTCAAGCGAATGCCGTAACGGTCATTGACCAAAACCACCTCCCCTTGAGCGACCACGGTGTCGTTGACCAAGAGGTCAAGCGGCTCACCCGCGATGCGGTCAAGTTCCACCACGCTGCCTTGGGTCAAGCGCATCAAGTCTTTGATCTTGATGTGAGCACGACCGACCTCAATGGCCAAGGTCACCGAAATGTTTTGCAGCACATCGGGGTTGATGTTGTTGGGGTTGGAGAGTTGAAAGTCTTTGGCATTGGGCAAAGGATCGGCATGATCAAAATCATGGTTCGCCTCATCGCTGGCTTTCAATTCGCCCTCAGGCATTTTGGCTTCTGTATTTTCTGTGTTATCTGTATCTGACATGATGAGTCTTCCTGTTGATCAAAGTTGGCCTGGAATGATCTGTCTCTCGATGCGAACCGCAACCTGAGAGCCTTGGGTCCCCACATTGACGCCAAAGGAGGGAACCCCTTGCGCAATGAATTGAGCCAATTCTGGTTTTTTGAAATAAAGCATATCGCCTTCTTTCATGTTTTGTAGATGGTGCAAGGTGGTCTTGAGTTGACCCATGACCACGCGCACATCCAAGTGAGCATCTCCCACGGCGATGGCCATCTCCTCTCGCCACTCGCGGTCAGAGTCCTCGTTGCCGTCACCCGTTTGTACGCGGTTTCTGAGCAACTCTCTAAGCGGCTTCAACGTGGCGTAGGGGTAGACCAAGTCCATGAAGCCGCGGGCGCTGTTGCTGGTCGCATCCGACTCGAAGCGGCTGAGCACAATCAGATCGTTCTCATCGGCTATTTGTGCAAATTGGGGGTTGATCTCGGAGGCCACGCGCTCGCAATCGATCTCCATGACCGGCGCCCAGGCGTCCTTCAAGGACTTGAAGAACACCTCCAAGATGATGTTGATGATGCGGGTCTCTGTCGCTGTGAACAAACGCCCAGGCGGCAAGTCGCCAACCCCTTTGCCAAAGCCGCCAAAAAAGCTGTCAAGCGAGCTAAAAATCACGGTCGGGTCAATGATCACCACCGAGAACCCTCTTAAGGGGTTGATGCGAATGGTGTTCACTGCCAAAGGCGGCTTGATGGTTTTTAAATAGTCGCCGAACTTTAAGATTTGAACCTTTGAGGGGTTCACCCTCGGGGTGGTTCGAAGGACCTCGAGGAGGCCGAGTCGAAACATTCGAATGAAGCGCTCGTTGATCATGTCAACGGAGGAGACATTGACGCCTAGGCTGCTGTCTTCACTCGCCAAGTCGTGTTTGTGCACCCGCACTTCGGTGTTAAAGCCCGTATCGACCTCGATCGAACCATCCTCAACCCCTTCAGTGAGGGCCGAGAGTTCTTCGGGAGACAGGAGATTGGATCGGTCAGTCATCGCGTGGGGCTTCAGTGTTTAAATGAAAAGGGCTTCAAGGGTTTATTGCATCACAAAGGAG
>CAIOTD010000197.1 GCA_903861115.1 uncultured Burkholderiales bacterium | reverse complement strand
TAAACGTCTCCGCCAACGCTGACAACAAAGTTGAGATCTCTTCAGATCAAAGCACAAGCAATCTCCAGTCTCTTGATGAGAGCAACGCTGCCCTCAATACGCAAAAAATCAATTCCGCTGCAACCGTTGACAATGCTCAATCCCTGGCATCCAATGCAACCGATCAAAACAAGCAAAGCATAGATGCCGACGCTGCAGGTTCGAACAAGGCAAAAATTCAAGCCTCAACCATTGACATCAACATACAGCCTGGCGATAAAAAACAAAGCGCACAGAACACACTGACCCTGGATCCTAGCAAGGACGCCAACAACAAGGTCAAACTTTCTGGCCGTTTGAATCTCGACAACAAAAGCAATCAACTCAAAGACCAATTCAAAGACAACGGCTTTGCTGAACAAAATCATGTCTTGTCCAATTTGGTCAAGGAGACTGAAAATTCTTCGCCGCTTGAACGACTCAAGCATTTAGGCGCTCAATTAGAGAGTGTCAACAGCAAACTGAACCAGGTAGAAAATACCGATAGAGCGCTTCCGTTTCCCATGGCGCCAATCGTCGATCGACTTAACGATCAATTGAAGCAAAAAGACGAACAAAACAATGCAAAGCTGAACAGTTCACCCATTGACACCTCAGCCTCCGCTTTATCCAAAGCGCCGATCACAGATGACGCTTTTCTAGAAGACGCCGTCCAACTTGCTGACCGAGACGTCAAGATCCGTCCAACTGATTTTGAGGAGGATGTTTTTTTTGAGGGCAGCCCTTCTTCTCAAGATGCATTCGCGCTTGAACCCACGAACGAAGTGGCGGACGATTTCAAGAGCGACACCGAGGCCCAATCCTTGGATGCATTCGCGGCTGAATTCGAAGAGGACTTGAGCGATGACTTCAGAGATGACTTCCTGAGCGACACGATGAACGAGTTCGCCGCTGAACTCAGGGGCGAGTCCGAGGATCACTCAAAAACCAATGTCACCCATCAACTCAGAAACGCGCTCATCAAAAATTCAAGCTCACTTGATCAAACTCATTTGGAGTTAGGGCTTTTTGATCAAAGCATGAGCACTGGCCCTAAAGAGCTGGATCAAACAAGGTCTAGGATCAGCAACGCCCTGGATCCAAAATCTTTAAGCCAGCTAGATAGCTCCCTCTTGCTGCTCCAGATCAAAAACGCCAAAGGGTCGTCCATCGGTATGGTTGGACAGCCTCAAAAACCTTTGTCTTCCAACTTTGTTTATAAGTCGATCAAGTTCTCTCTTCTCTTTGCAGTCTTTTTCTCCTTGCACCTCTTCAATGAAGCGGGTTGCGACATGGTCTCGTGTTCATGGCAGCAGCTGGGCTCTCCCGTGAGGCTTGACCTAGAACCTGAGGTGTTCCCCACACACTCTCTGCGCCGGCTGAAAGTGGCCATCACCAAGAAACTGAACACGCAGGTTTAAGCTTTTCAATGCAACTGCTCAGACATCTTTTCTCTGATTCAAGCACCCTGGCTTACAGAAACTGGAAAGTATTCACCAATTTCTTGATCATTGTCTCTTGCATTGCCATTTCAATCGAAACGGTCGAGTCGATCGCCATCAAATACGAGCACTACTTCAAAGGCTTGGAATACTTCACCGTTTGCATTTTCATCATTGATTATCTGGGCAACGTTGCTTATGCCTCAAAGCGACTGAAATACATTTTTAGTTTCTGGGGTCTGATTGATCTGCTGTCCATCCTACCAACGCTGCTGCAGTCGTTCAATTTGCTTGGCTTTCAAAGCATCAAACTCATTCGCACCTTTCAAGTTGCTCGAATGATCCGAATTTTAAAGATGCTTCACGCTACGATTGAAGATGCCCAATCTTCACGCTCGAGCGCCAACCCCATCAAAACGAATTTAAAGATTTATTTCACCGGTTTTTTCATGGTCACCATGATCAGCAGCACGCTGATGTATTACGTTGAAGGGGGCTATTACACCAAAGAGGCTTTAGAAGCAGGCCAAGCAGCACTTGATCTTCAAACTCGACTCAGGTCCTCCGACACGGAGGTTGAAATCGAAAAACCCATTTTCATGCCCGTCGACGCCTTGACAGGCAACAACATTCCCGAAGACAAACGCTTCTTCACCTCCATCCCCAACACCATTTGGTGGAGCATGTTGGCCATCACCGGCAATGGGGACATGTTTCCTGTGACCTTGGGCGGTCGCATCATTGCCTGCATCACCTACTTTTTAGGATTGATTCTTTTTGGTGTGTTGATCAACATCGTTGGCAAATCCATCATGACCAACTTCTTCATCGATCCAAGTTCCCCCACCATGTCGACCTCAAAACACGAACTTCTCTTGACCCTGATCCAACAAGGTTGGATCGGTCAACACGAGGCGGAAGTGCTGTCCAATCTCTCTTTGGAAGAAATTAATCGACGAATGCGAATCATTGCCAAGAGATAGTTGAGCATTTTTGATGTTTGGGGCGTCCATTGATCTGACCTTGTCGTCTTTTTAGGGCTCGCTTGTCGAAGAACTTTGAAGCATCTTGACCCGTTGACGTCCAGTTCAAGCACTTCGAGTCTATTTTTTGCAGTTAAAATTAAATCTAAAGTATTTAAAATTTATAGTTGATCCCAAAATTTCATCGCTAATCAGTGAATTTTCTGAAACAATGGCATCCATTGAGGCACCCTATGTTTACACGATCATCCACTTTCCTGTCTCTATTTCTTTGTTTGGCCACCTTAATGGGTCAAGTAGCGAGTGCTCAAACCTCAAAATTTGAAGGCTTTAATCTGCACACTGGACTTGGGGGCATCAGTCAAACGACATTCAAATCAGACATGGTGCTGCTCTCCAACCCACAGATGCCTGTCTCCTCACCCGACATCCTTTCTTCTGCACCGATCTTGAACGTGGGGGCTGGCTACAGCAAGGCCGTGTCCGATCAATTCACTTTGGGGCTTGAGTTCAATTTAAGCGCTAGAGACTCCAAGCACATTCATTCGGTAAATTATGTTGGACCTTACGCGCTGAGCTCCATGCTTTGGAACACCAATCAGTACACCTTGAGTCTGTCACCAGGCTATTTACTCGCACCCGAAACCCTTATTTATGCAAAGTTTGGCGCCCTTAAGGTCACGACCATGTGCACGAACGACAATGGTCAGCCTTGTACGTCGAACCATTTATCGGGACAAAATTTGGGTTTGGGTGTCAAACAAGTTTTGGCGGGTGGGCGCAATTACTTTTACATTGAGGGCAATAAAAATCAATTGTCCACAGCACGACTCACCACCGTGAACACCCCGGTCACCTACTCACTCAATGGATCGACCTTGAATCTCATTTTGGGTTTTGGGCATCATTTCAATTAAGATGGGTGCTTCGGGGGTGTTGGCTGTGCGCATCCAACACCTGGGTGAATCACACAAAAAATAAAATCCTTTCGACAAGAAAGAAAGAGACATGCCATGCACAAAATTTGGATTGTGATCCTTGCTTTTTGTTGTCCTCTTCTGCTCTCCAACCTGGCCTGTGCGGCGGATCCTTATCCCAATCGCCCCATCAAGTTGATCATTCCTTTTCCAACGGGTGGCAGCAACGATGTGGTCGGGCGTTTGATTGCTGATCAACTCTCGCAGCGCCTGGCCCAAGCGGTGGTGGTGGAAAACCGAGGCGGTGCGGGTGGTGTGATCGGCGCAGAGATTGCGGCCAAAGCAGAGCCCGATGGCTACACGCTTTTGTTCATCTCCTCGGCCTTCACGGCGAACCCCTCCCTGTACAAGCTCAACTATGATCAACTCAAGGCCTTCAGTCCTGTGGCCATCTTGGCCGCTGGCCCCAATGTGTTGGCCGTGCCGCCCAACTCCCCCTACAACTCGGTCAAAGAAGTCATTGAAGCGGCCAAGAGCAAGCCCGGCCATTTGAACTACGCATCGGCTGGTGTGGGCAGTTTTCAGCACTTGAGCAGCGCACTCTTTGTCAACATGGCGCACTTGAACATTGTGCATGTGCCCTTCAAGGGGGGTGGTCCGGCCATGATGGATGTGATGGCAGGCAACACGCAATTGATCTTGGGAGCACTGGTACAAACATTGCCACAAATCAAGGCGGGCAAATTAAAGGCCTTGGGCGTTGGGGGCAGCAAACGAAGCTCCACCTTGCCCGATGTACCGACCATTGCTGAAGCGGGTGTGCCTGGCTACGAGGCGGTGAATTGGTGGGGCATGGTGGCACCTGCTGGTACGCCCAAAGTCGCTTTGGAGCGACTCTACAAAGAACTCACCTTGATACAAAACTCGCCAGACGTCATCAAGAAATTTCAAGCCGAAGCCGTCGACACGGTTCAAATGAGCCAAGCCGAATTTGGTCAATATCTGCTGACAGAAACCAGCAAGTGGTCCAAGGTGGTCAAAGAAGCGGGCATCACGCCGCAGTGAATGGGAGAAATTCAATGGGGGGGCCAACCCTATTTGGCGGCTTGCCCACTCAAGCGACTTATAAAAAGTCCTCTAAATTGACTCTCCAACCTTGCCCACAAGCTTGTCGGAGCAACGCGTTGTATTGACATGCACCGAAATCTTTTCCTGGGGGAATGAAGCCGCCCATGGCACCTAGGCTTGCCAGACTGGCTTGGGTTTGATCGACAAACTCAGGCAAGCTTTCTGTGTAAGCCATCTCCCCTTGCGTTTTGATGCCCCCTTGATCCAGGGCAGCCAAAAACACAAACACCTCCTGAGAGGCACTCCCAGCTTGAGGACTCGGCAATTGTCGAAAGACAGCGGCCCAGCGACTGCGTCCTACATCAAGGGGCATGCTTTCAGGCCAAAGTCCTCTGGCTCTTAAAAAACTCGCATCCACCGCACAGGTGCGCTTGAGGGCATTCGCACTGGGCACGCCGCCAGGGGAGTTGCTTGTCACATTGATGGCACAAAACTGCGCCGCCTCCTTGAGGTCGCCTGAGAGGATGGTCTCGATGGCTGTGCGGTTGGCGATGAAGTACTGCGCGGCCACTTGCGTGAACGACTGAAGGGCGTCCGCCATCCAGCGCCCGCGCTCTTTGCTTTGAGCCTTTTGGCTCATGTTGATCACGGACAGGGAGACCGTGGCCATCACCGCCAAGCTCAAGAGCAGCTCCAAGAGACCGTTGCCTCTTTGAGTTTGCATGGGCGCTGTTAAGTGCCGCATCCCACTGCGCTGCGTTTGAAGGGTCACTGGCATAGAGACGCTTCACTGGTCGCTTCAGAAATCACCCACGCGTTCTTGCCTTGAATGGACTGGGCGTGCATCTTCGGGCCTGTTGAACTGGCCCGCACCAATTGCGCCACCATCCCCATGGCCTCCTCGCTCATGGGCGTGCACGTCGCCCAAGTGGCGTTTGTGCCCAGCACGACTCGCCAATTGCTCGGAAACGCCTCAAGGCTCAGACCGTGATCCACGCCCAAGCTCGACAAGAGATCTTTGGCCGTCAACGCCGTGCGGGAGGTGGCGCTGGGCGCCGATTGGGTTTTCATGTACAGATCCGCCAGGTACAAAAATGCACGGTAATGGTCCACCTCGTCGCTGGCTCTTGCGACCACGTCGGGTGCCAAATGGTCGCTGACCTCGGTGCTCAAAAGTCCGATTTGCAAGAGGAACGCACACATCGCAAAGACCCAAAGCACGGGCATCGTGGCTCACCTTTCTTTTGATCAATTCACAGGGCGTAGACCCGCACGCAAGCCACCCCCAAGGATGAATCCTTTTGAAAACCAAAAGATGCTTGGTTCAATGAAAACACCGCCAGCGCGTTGGTCTGACCTAAGTCGTTTGACGTCCAGTAATAATTGAATGGCAACAAACTCACAAACAGTTTCAACTCCACATCGC
>CAIOTD010000196.1 GCA_903861115.1 uncultured Burkholderiales bacterium | reverse complement strand
GTTCACGTGCTTTGACATACACAACATGAATTTTTTCCATCAAAAAAGAGGCATGTGCACCTTCTTCTTTCAAAGTCATGGAGGCCAATGCGGGGATCAGCGTGAAGGCCAGTAGCAAAGACGAGACCAAAGCCATGACAATGGTTGCAGCAACTGGGGCGAACAACTTGCCCTCCAAACCCTCTAGACTTAGCAAGGGCAGAAAGACCACGCAAATGATCAACACCCCTGAGACCACTGGTTTGATCACTTGACGCACGGCTTTGAGTAAAATTTCTGCTTTTGACAAGCCATGCCCTTTGGGGTGCGAGGCAAAGGCTGTCTCAATGTTTTCAACCACCACGACAGCCGCATCCACCAGCATTCCAAGGGCGATGGCCAAGCCACCCAAACTCATTAGATTGGCCGTCAAACCAAATACGCGCATGAGCACAAAGGTGCTCAAGAGCGACAATGGCAAGGCAATGGCCACCACCAAGGAGGCTCTGAGACCGCCTAAAAATAGATACAACGTGATACACACCAAGACAGCGGCTTCTATCAAGGCGTGGATCACTGTGTCGGCTGCACGGGTGACCAGTTCACCGCGGTTGTAAAAGGTTTTCACCGTCATGCCTTTGGGCAATCGCGCATCCAACTCCACCAATTTGGCATCCACAGCACTGACCAACTGCCGGGCATTCACGCCTCGCATGCCAAGCACCAAGCCTTCAACCGCCTCGCCTTGACCATCGTGCGTTACGGCACCATAGCGCGTTAAAGCCCCCAAAGTCACTTTGGCAACGTCATCGAGTTGAACAATGGTTTTGTGGGCGCTGTTTAATCTCACGGCGCGCAAGTCATCAAGTGTTTTGACAGCCCCTTGGACTCGCACCACCAAAACCTCTTCACCGGCCGTTAAGCGACCAGCACCGTCATTGCTGTTGTTGGCCAATAGCGCTTGGCGAAGCTCGGACATGCTGACCCCCATTGCGGCCATTTTTGCTGTGTTGGGGATGACTTCAAAGGTTTGGACCTCTCCGCCTAGAGAGTTCACCTCAGCCACACCTGGGATGGTGCGCAACTCTGGGCGGATGACCCAATCCAACACGCGACGCTTTTCAGCCAAACTGAACGCGTCGCCCTCAAGGGTGAACATGTACACCTCGCTCAAAGGCGTGGCAATGGGTGCCAAGCCACCACTCACACTGCTTGGCAAGTCCCGCACCATGGAGGCCAAGCGCTCAGCAACTTGCTGACGTGCCCAGTACAAGTCCACGCCTTCCTCAAAATCAATCGTGATGTCTGCGATACCGTACTTGGACGTGGAGCGAACGATGCGTTTTTTTGGAATGCTGAGCAACTCTTGCTCAATGGGTTTGACAATTCGTTGCTCCACCTCTTCGGGGGTCATCCCAGGGATCTTAAGGATCACTTTGGCTTGAACAGGCGAGATGTCGGGAAAAGCGTCAATGGGCAAATTGAGCCAGGCGTAAACGCCAGCCACACACAAAAACGATGCCCCAAGGAGGGTCAAACCTCGAAAGCGAAGACTCCATCGCACGAGAAACTCAAACATCACTCATCCTTTTGTAACATGGCGCGCAATGAAGCAATGCCTGTTATAGCGACCTTGGCACCTAAAGGCATAGACACCTCAACAATTGACATGTCATCGGTCGATGAAATGACCAAGACATGCTTGGCCTCGAAACCTTGCTCGTTTGCGACAAATACAAAGGGCTGACCTTTCCACTGGGTCACCGCACGAGTAGGCACCAACCAGCGATCGCTCCCCTTTGAAGCATTTAAAAGTCCTCTGGCTTGAACCATGACCGAGACCAACTCGCCAGCTTGCAAGCTGCCTCGAGTCGTGACCACAGCGCGTGCACGGGCCAATTGACTGCTGTCAACCGCACGGCTCACACCGATGATTTTGGCTTTGGCACTGCGAGCGACCAAACTCACCTCATCACCCACTTGGATCTGAGCGGCTTTGTCTGAAGAGAGCTGCAAGTCCAGTTGCAACTGCGAAGCATCGGCCAACTTAAAAAGCACAGTGCCCGCCTCCACTCTTTGGCCCACGGCCGTGAAGGCCTCCAGCACAGTGCCAGAAACGGGTGCTTTCAATGTGCCCGTTGAATAACCAGAACCCACATCAAAAGAGGTGCCCGACACCGACAACTCGGCCTCTCGGGCATGCAACTGTGCCAAAGCCGCTTCTTGTTTGGACCGGGTCAATTGAAGCCGCACCGCTGGAATAATGCCTTCATCAAACATGGCTTGGTCTCGCTCGGCCGCCGCTTTTGCATTTTTATAATCAATGCTCGCTTCGTTCAATAAGCGTCTCGCATCCCCCAGCATGGGGCTGGTGAACTGAGCCAAGGGGGCGCCAACTTTGAACGAGTCCCCAACGCCTGCGAACAAGCGAGAGATTTGCCCCGCATAGGGTGCGGAGATGGTGAACTCTTTTCCTGGAGGGGTAACGACCGAAGCACTGACCAACAATTGAGCGCCACTGGAGGACTGTAACTGGCTTACTTGTATGCCCAAAATGGCCTGCTGCTTTGGATTGAGGGGCAATAAAACGGAAGCCCCCCCTAAAGCTTGAGATGAGGCCCCCAACGCAATAGCGAGCAAAAGAAGGGCCCCGAGAAAATGATTTTTCATCCCCGTTTGAAGCAATGGACTAACTTTGAACATGAGAGACCTCAAAAAGCAGCAATGGATTGCGGCAGTTTCAGCCGCGTCTATCTCTGAATTATCAATGATCTTATGGGCTGTGACTATGACAAGTGGACGCAATCAGGTGAAATTGACACCCTTCGTGCAGTGAACGGCGTGGATTTGCGCGGACCTGGTTGAATAAATGGCCAATTTGCCATGTCCTGGTTCTTGAAGTACCCCCCCTCAATTGCAGATCCGCCAGTATTTCTTAGAATGAAGCCGAGGTCTCATTGAAGAAACACCCCAGTGAAGGTGTTGAGCTCTGTCCAAGCTCGAAAGCGTTTTACGCCCCCCAGCAAAAGCTGGAAATCATTTGAAAGGCCAATGTGCCTGAAAACTCTGTTTCTGCCATTGCCAGGGCATATGTCATTGCGCGCTAAACCGCCCTAAAATTGGCACTTCTCCAAGCTGGCTGTTCCAGCACGACACACCCGAAACTGTAACATGTCCGACAACACGCTCCCCAACGACGCAACCCAAACACTCCCGCAAAGCTCAGTGCTGGAGTTTGCCAACGCCTTGTGGCGGGTGCGTCGGCCCAAGCCCTTTGTTTTGGTGATTGAAGGTGAAGTGGGTCATCAAGAGACCGAGCCCAGTGACTACTTGCACGACAAGCTGCTCTTGCCCGAGTGGCGCGAGGCTTTTTACCAATTGATCGATACCACCGGATTGGTCGTCTGCCTGAATTCGCACACCCAACACCCAACTTATCGCGACGTGCGTGGGCGCTCCAGCAAAGGGCGGCTGAGCCAAGGCGAGTACTACCACCACGATGGCTGCACCGGACCTGTGAAGCCGCGCTTTGTGGAAATTCGCTGCCCCATCCAGCCACAAACACGCGGCGTGGCCACCGCTGTAGCGCCCCACCGCGACGTGGTCAAAGCCATGGTGCAAGTGTTGCCTGTCGAGTTGGCCACCAACGCAGCCTTGGCTGGGCAAGACATGAGGACCGAAAACCTGAACAAAATGGAGGATGCCGCACTCGACCATTTGCAAGGTCTGATCACCCGCACTGTGCGCAAAAAACTCAAGGCCGAAGGCGCACGCAGCTACTTCCGCCAAGTCGATGTTGCTGCGAACGCCTACTTTGAACCTTGGGCCCTGGGCGAGAGCCGCTTCATAGCGAACGCCAACAGCGGCATCACCATGCAACATCGACGCGCCTATCAAGCCCCACACACGGGCGGCGTGGCCAACGGCCACTTGGTCAAGCGCTGGACGAATGAAGAACTGCTCCTACCCGGCCAAGTGGTGGACCAAGCCTTGATTGCCGCCCTGTGCAGTGAAGAAGGTGATGAAGTGGATGGGGAGCGGGTTGAGGGGTGTTACCTAGGGGCACATTGACCACAGACATCTCTTCTTCGCTTTGGGACTTTTGGGGTATGAGGAATCGAGAAATCTAAGACAAGCGCCTGCTTATTGGGGCGTATGGAAGATTGCCGGCAAGGAGGTTACCCACCTTGAAGGTAAGGTGGCTTTTCGTTAAGAACTTAAAAAAAAATCAACGTTATGCTTGACCCAGACGTACTTGGCTGGTACCACGCGCAGGCTGGTGGGAGAGGCTATGACGATTCATACAATAGAGGAAACTATGCGCAGAGTTATTCGTGAAAACTTACACCGTTAAATCTTCAGAGGAAATGAATTGGAAATACTTTTACGACCTGAATAATTATTATTCCCACTCAATAGTTACTCGATTTAAAAACATATATAAATCATATAGTTACAGTCACCAAAACAAGTGCGTGTAACTTTTGTGCAACTTGACTGAGTTGGGACTGTTTTTAAAAAAGCAAAATCCTATTCGTTTT
>CAIOTD010000195.1 GCA_903861115.1 uncultured Burkholderiales bacterium | reverse complement strand
CGACCGTATGTGGATCTTTGACAAACGTGTTGGACAATGCTGAAATATGTACCAGTCCATCTTGATGAACCCCAATGTCTACAAACGCGCCAAATGCTGCAACGTTGGTAATGACACCCTCTAAAATCATTTCAGGCCTTAAGTCACTGATTGCTTCGATCCCATCTTTGAATGTGGCTGTATTGAATTCAGGGCGAGGATCGCGGCCAGGCTTTTCTAGTTCTTTCAAAATATCAATGATGGTTGGCGTGCCGTATCTGTCATCCGTGTATTTCTCTGGAGTTATTGATTGAAGCAAGGAGCTATCTCCAATAACATCAGACACATTCTTTTTGATATCTTTTAAAATCTTTTCAACCAATGGATAGGATTCAGGATGAACAGCAGAAGCATCTAATGGGTTAAGCCCATTCATGACACGCAGAAAACCTGCAGATTGCTCAAACGCTTTATCTCCCAAGCGTGGAACATTGAGTAAATCTTTTCGATTTTGAAAAGCACCATGTTTGTCTCTAAAAGAAACAATATTTTCCGCCACGGAAAGAGACAGACCCGATACTCTTGATAGCAAAGGAGCCGAGGCGGTGTTCACGTCAACGCCCACCGCATTCACACAATCTTCGACAACGGCCACGAGGGATTTTGCAAGTTGATTTTGCATCACGTCATGCTGATATTGGCCAACGCCTATAGACTTGGGGTCAATCTTTACCAATTCTGCCAATGGGTCTTGTAATCGTCGAGCAATGGAGACTGCGCCACGCAAGGAAACATCCAATTCGGGCAGTTCTTTGGAGGCGTATTCAGATGCTGAGTAAACGGATGCGCCTGCCTCTGAAACAACAATCTTTTTTAAATTCAACTCTGGGTGCGCTTTGATTAAGTCTTGAGCCAATTTGTCTGTCTCACGAGATGCTGTTCCGTTCCCAATAGAGATGAGGTTTGCGCGGTGCTTTACAGACAATTGTGCAAGTGTGTGCAGAGAGCCCATCCAATCATTCCTTGGCTGATGAGGGTAAATAACCCCCGTGTCAACAACTTTACCGGTGGCATCTACTACAGCGACTTTAACGCCTGTTCGCATACCTGGATCGAGTCCAATCGTTACTTTGGGGCCAGCTGGCGCAGCCAGTAAAAGAGCTTTTAAATTACGAGAAAATACATTGATGGCTTCTGTTTCAGAGCGTTCTCTGAGCGAACCCATGAGTTCCGATTCAAGGTGCAGGGCAAATTTGACACGCCATGTCCACCGAACAGTGTCTAAAAGCCATGGGTCAGCAGGTCGATTTTCATTTCTGATCTTGAAATGCATAGCAATCCGTTTTTCACAAGGATTGTGCTCAGCATTCCAAGCTGGTTTTTCTTCTTCGGTGTCTAGGCGAAGGTTAACGGATAAGATTTGTTCACGGCGTCCTCTAAACAATGCCAAGGCACGGTGAGAAGGTATTTGCATAATGGGTTCAGAGTAATTAAAGTAGTCTGAAAATTTTTCACCCTCTTGTTCTTTGCCTTCAGAAACTTTGGACTCAACAACGCCGTGATCAAATAAATAAGAACGTAAATGTTGTAACAACTCAGCATCTTCGGCAAATCGCTCCATCAAAATTTGACGCGCGCCATCTAGTGCACTCTTTTCGTCTGGTACTCCAGGATTTTCACCTTGCTCGGAAGTGAAAGGCAGTCGAATGTATTTAAGGGCTTCAACTTTAGGGTCAAGCAAGGGATTCGATAAAAGATCACTGGACAGGGTCTCTAATCCGGCCTCAATGGCGATTTGGGCTTTTGTACGTCGTTTTAACTTATAGGGCAAGTAAAGATCTTCAAGGCGATTTTTATCCTCAGCAAGCAATATCAACTTAAGAAGATCGGGCGACATTTTCCCTTGATCTTCAATTGAACTGATGACCGTTTTCCGCCGATCTTCAAGCTCTCTCAAATACCCAAGACGTACTTCCAATAACCGCAGTTGAGTGTCATCTAACCCCCCCGTGACCTCCTTGCGGTACCGTGCAATAAAAGGGACCGTCGCACCTTCATCCATTAATGTGATGGCCGCGATGACTTGGGCGGGTTTAGCAGAAATTTCGACGGCAAGTCGTTGTTCGATCGTTGGCAACATAAATTGATTAAATAGTATCAGGAGGGAGCGATAAAGTCTTAAACTGAGCCGTTTGATGTCAGTTTAAGCTCTCAGGTTCATTTTAAATGAAAGTGAAAAGCGATTAAAAAATCACCATGAATAGATGGCGGACATCGAATTTATCCTTTTAAATAAAAATGACGTTGGTGCGTCAAATCACAATTAAATAGATAAAAACTGCAAACACTAAGTTTCAGAGGAATAGGGCATGGCCTCTGATGTGGTGGGAGGAAAAAAATGGAAAAAATGCACAATTTATCAATCAATTGGATCATTTATGGCGATTGATTGGTCTCAGACACACGTTGGGCAAATTCGGCTCGAAGTGCTCGTAATTTTTCTCTGGGATCTTCTTGAACTTTATTAAGTTCAAGCGACATCTCAGCAATAAAGCGGCTGGGTTTAACTTGAACGTATTCCTTGCCTTTTTTTCTGCGCTTGCTCCAGCTGACCGTCAAAGTTCTCTGGGCCCTTGTGATGCCAACGTACATGAGGCGGCGCTCTTCTTCAATTTTTGAAGCCAGGGTGATGGCGTCCGACTCCAAGTCTGCATCATTTTGAAAGGGCAATAGACCCTCTGAAACACCAATCATGACCACATGTGGCCACTCTAGACCTTTCGCAGCATGCAGTGTTGAAAGTGTCACCACATCGTTGTCCTTTTCTTTTTCAGTGAGCGTTGAAAGAATGGCAATGGTTTGTATCACTTCTAAAAGACTTTTGGTCTCCGTGATCATTGAGCTGCTGTCAAAGTCCTCTTTAACGCCGCCACACCTCTTTGCCACCCATTCACAAAATTCGAGGACATTCGTCCATCTCGATGCCGCTGCTTTTTCATTGTCCTCTAAGTCGTAGAGATGTTTTTCAAACTCCAACTCTTTGAGCCATTCGTTTAAAAACTGAATGGCTTCAGCGTATCCGCGAATGTGCTTGGCTTTGTATTCAAGGTCATTGACCATTCGTCCAAACTCATGAAGGCCAGCAATGGCCTTGGTCGATAGACTTGTCGATAAGCTGTTGGTAAACAAGGCTTCGAAAAGTGACAGTTTGAATTGACTTGCAAATTGACCCAATTGTTTGAGCGTTTGGTGTCCAATGCCTCGCTTGGGTGTGGTGACCGCACGCAAAAAAGCTGGATCATCCTTGTTGTTAGAAATGAGTCTCATCCATGAGCAAAGATCTTTGATCTCAGCGCGATCAAAAAAGCTTTGTCCGCCAGAAACTTTGTAAGGTATTTGTGCTTTTCTAAGAGATTGCTCAAGGATTCGAGCTTGATGATTGGCTCGGTACAACACAGCAAAGTCACGCCATTCAATGGGCTTGGTGATGGCGAGGTTTCCTGAATTTGATTTGATCGCTAAAATTTTTGAGACCAAGCGCTCTGCTTCGTGTTCTTCATGGTCTGCTTCTGAGACAAGGACGGGAGCACCCTCGCCCAGTTCAGAAAACAAGGTTTTAGGATAGATTTTGGGGTTCAGTTGAATGACTTGATTGGCTGCTCTTAAGATGGCGCCCGTGGATCGATAGTTTTGCTCTAATTTAATGACCTTTAAATTAGGAAAGTCGACGGGTAGACTTCTTAAATTATCCAATGTCGCCCCCCTCCAACCGTAGATGGATTGATCGTCATCGCCCACCGCCGTAAATCGCGCTTGATCGTGGTTAGGAAAGCCCACCAAAAGTTTCAAGAGCTCGTATTGTGTGACATTGGTATCTTGGTATTCATCAACCAAGAGGTGCTTGAGTTGTGTTTGCCAATATTCACGCACTTCTGGGAATTTTTGCAGCAGCACCAATGGCAATTTCAGTAAATCATCAAAATCAACACTTTGGTAAGCACTCAAGCGCTCCTCATATTTTTGCATGACGACCGCGACTTGTCTTTCTGCTTCGTTAGAGGCCAAGTTCAGTGCTTCATCGGCACTCAGGCCGTTATTTTTGTGTGCTGAAATTGCCCATTGCCATCGTCTGGCTGTCGCAAGATCAGTTGTAGATCCTGCATCCTTCAATAAACTAAGAACGTCGTCCGAGTCCAAAATACTAAATTGTTGATTAAATCCCAATCGATGCCCATCTTGTCGAAGAATTCGAACACCCAGGGAGTGAAACGTGCAGATCAGAACTTTTTGCCCTTTGGATCCCAATAAACTTTTGGTTCTTGCCGTCATTTCAGCGGCGGCCTTATTGGTAAAGGTGATGGCCGCAATGCTTTCTGGTTTGTAGCCAGATTGGATCAAGTGAACAATTTTGAAGGTGATGACCCTGGTTTTTCCAGATCCTGCACCAGCGAGAACCAGCAATGGTCCATTAGAGTAAACGACCGCTTCTTGTTGAGAAGGATTTAAACCAGAAGACATGTATGGACGATAAAGTTAGATAACGAAGAGAAGAGGGAGCAGGTTTTTAGACGAAAGCCAAAGCAATGAATTCCTTGATCGCTGAGCGGCTGTTTTTTAGATCTGTCGGGGATATAAAAGCTGTCGATCAAAAAGGATATTTGATGCTTCGTTTCTGCGTAAGAAAGGTGTTGTCTTGCATTTTGCTCTAGCGTGTATGTTATCGTGATTTGCCACAAAAACCGCTCTTGACGTTTTAATCAAAGCACTTATTTTTTCTCTTATGATCCTGAGCGCCCCAGTTTCTAATTATTTTTTTGAAAATCAATGGCTTACACTCGTGGTGCTATAGGGTGTGAGGATCAATATCAATCACCCACTTTTGTACAGTGGTGAGGCGTTGATGGCTCAAGCTCATTCTTTCTTTCAATTCCAGTAAAAAGCTTTGAAGATATTTTCTGCTTTTGCTCTCTATGAGGAGCTGCGCGCGCTCGACATTGGCAATTTTTCTCATGCTCATTGGGATGGGTGAGTAGATCAAAATATGCTCAGCCGTTGGTAGCAATTGCCGTTGTGTCATCGAGTGAATGGTTTCTAAAGCCAATTCTTTGATTTCACTGAGGAACTTTTGCGCATTTTCTTGTGTTCTAGACTCAGATTTGATCAGGGCTTGTGAACAAAAGGGCGGCATGTTGGCCTCTTGTCGTTCACTCAACTGAGCGTTTGCAAATCCTGGGTAGTCATGCGCTTTTAAGTGTTGAAATATAGAATGCTGTGGTGTAAAGGTTTGAACCCACAATTCAGGCGGTTTGTTGGCCTTGAAACTTGCATCTCGCCCGGCTCGGCCAGCCGCTTGCATCAATAAAGCAAATAGACGCTCAGGTGCTCGAAAGTCGTTTGAAAACAGGGCTGAATCGACTTCAAGGGCTGCAACCATGGAGACGCGCCTAAAGTCGTGACCTTTGGCAATCATTTGCGTCCCAATTAAAATATCAACAGCACCGCTATGAACCAATTCCAGTTGGTTTTTTAAGCTGTCTTTTGTTTTGGTCGAGTCCGCATCGATTCTGAGAATTTGTATTGCCGAGCCATCCTTCCTTTTTAAGTCAGACAAGGATTCCAGCAGCGTTTCTTCGATCCGCTCTGTGCCAATCCCTAGCATATTGATGTCTTGGTTGGAGCATGTTGGGCATTGCCGAGGCACTTTTTGAGTGTCTCCACAGTGATGGCAGCGCAGTGTTCGATCGGCCTTGTGAAACACCTTAAAGGCGCTGCATTGGCCACACTGGCTTTTCCATCCACAAGCGGCGCAATAAAGCACGGGCGAGTAACCTCTTCGGTTGAGAAGGATGAGAACTTGCTCAGAGTTGATTATTTTTTCTCTGATTGCACTGAGCAGTGGGCTGGAGAGCAGCGTGAATTTTGGCTGAAAATTCATATCCACTCGATTGAGTTCTGGTAGAAGTGCCTCTCCAATTCTCGTTGGCATGTCTATGCGTGTGTAGCGAGCCCTTTTGTTGACCTGCGTCATTGCTGATGGCGATGTGGGCAGTTGGCTAAGGCTGTGGTACCAACTCTCAAGTGAGGGGGTGGCTGAGCCGAGGATCACTTTTCCTTGCGTGATCAAGGCTCGATAGACGGCCAAATCTCTTGCTGAGTACCTGGCGCCCTCTTGTTGTTTGTAGCTTGGATCATGCTCCTCATCGACCACGATCAGTTTTAAGTGGGGCATGGATGCAAAGATAGACATTCTGGTGCCCAAAACAATCTTGGCGTGACCCAGGTGTGCCGCCATCCATGCGTTGAGTCTTTGTGCCGGTGTCATCTCGCTGTGCAGGGTGACGATTGCATCCAAACCCAATTGCGCCTTGAATCGGTCACGAATTCTATTTTCTAACTGTGGCGTTAAGTTGATCTCAGGGACCATGATCAATGCTTGCGCCATGGGGTCTTTTGCCATCAACGCTTCAATGCACTTTAAGTAGACCTCGGTTTTGCCACTCCCGGTTGACCCAAACAGCAAAAAAGGTCCTGGCTTGAGCTCAATGCTTTCAAAGGCACTTTTTTGCTCCACACTCAATCTTGGCGATGGATCTGAGCGGATCGTTTCTTCCGGGTGCGGGGGGCTTTTTGAAGATAAATGCTTGGATTGCCACTTATCAACTCTTTTTTGAATTTGCTCACCCGTTAAGGACTTGAGTTGCGCGGGCAATGCGGCAATGGCAACTTCACCCAGTGAGCGCTGGTAATAAGCGGCAGTGAACTCAACAAGCTGCAGCCAATCCTCTTGCAAGGGTCCCAAACCCGTGGTGTGTGAAATAATTTCTTTGTATGCAAAGTCAGGCGTGTCTTGCGTTCCTTGGGGGCCGGGCGCTTCTTGTCCATACACCACACCAAGAACCTCCCTCTTTCCAAGAGGGACCTTAACGATGCTTCCCCTTACCAGTGGCAACGCCGACGTGTAACTTAAAGGCCCGCTCAATTTGCTATGCGCAGGTGTAGGGATCAAAACCTGAAGGATGTAAGTCATGAGAAAGGTGATATTACGCTTGAATTCTCAATAATTTATTGAGAACAATACATAAGTCATTGATTTTTAGAGGTTTTGATGGGCTTGAGAAATTCTGTGGATAACTTTGTTGATAGAGAAGAGAAAATTGAGCGAAAGGAACTCCTTTGAGTCAGGGTTGTAACGGAGTGTCTTTCACAGTATGAATAAAAAATCTATATAAAACAAATACTTAGCATGCATGTTGTGGCTTTTGGGTCGTCGAGAACTTAATACTTCGTTTTTAAAAATGGCGTCATTAAATGTGCATAAGTCTAAAAAAGTAGCCCGTTGTTCTTGACTTTTTTGTAAAGGGACAGGCCATTATTGAGCTTGGGGGCAAGGCCACGGCCTCGAGACGAAGAGACGCCAAAACGTATCCGGGAAATGGCTCCCATCAAGGCGTATCAAGTCCTTTAAATGGGCTTTCTTTGATATTTTGAGTAGGCATGCACGGTTTCGACAAGGGCAGAAACATGCTCAACAGGGGTGAATTGGCTGATGCCATGTCCCAAGTTAAAGATGTGGGTGGGTCCGGATGTCTTTGTGTCCATGTGGGGCGAGCCAAATTGATCCAGCAGTGACTTGACTTCTGTTTCGATCTGTTTGGGTGGCGCAAACAAGACATTGGGATCCAAGTTGCCTTGTATCGCCTTGCCTGGCCCCCCTACTTCGCCGCCCACGATCTGCCTGGCTTTTTTGAGATTCACCGTCCAATCCAGGCCCAGGGCCTGACAGTCGAGGTCTTTCATCTCATCGAGCCAAATACCGCCTCCTTTGGTGAACACGATGCTTGGAATTTTGACGCCCTCGTGCTCTTTGATCAATTGGGAGAGCACCCGTTTGGTATAGGCCAAGCTAAAATTTTGAAATGCGCCGTCTGCCAAAACGCCTCCCCAACTGTCAAAGACCATCACGGCTTGTGCACCAGCTTGAATTTGCGTGTTTAAATACAAGGCGACAGCGTCGGCATTGATGCTCAAGACTTGATGCATCAAGTCGGGACGGCTGTACATCAGTTGTTTGACAAAGCGATAGTCGTCAGACCCTCCCCCTTCGACCATATAGCAAGCCAAGGTCCATGGGCTGCCAGAAAAACCAATCAGTGGGACGCGCCCATCAAGGGCTTTGCGAATAGATGTGACCGCGTCAAAGACATACTGCAATTTGCCCATATCTGGCACTTCAAGCGCTTTAACGGCCGTTTCGTCACGCACGACCCTTTCAAATTTGGGTCCCTCTCCTTGCGCAAAACTTAATCCCAGACCCATGGCATCAGGGACGGTCAAAATATCACTGAAGAGAATGGCCGCATCCAAGGGAAATCGCTCTAGAGGTTGAAGGGTGACCTCTGTGGCGTAATCAACGTTTGTTGCAAGCCCCATAAAGCTACCCGCTTTTGAGCGGGTGGCTTTGTATTCTGGCAAATATCGACCCGCTTGACGCATGAGCCAAATCGGTGTGTGGTCAGTGGCTTGGCGCCAGCAAGCTTTTAAAAAAGTGTCATTTTTGAGAGCTGGATACATAGAGCAAATCAGGTTAAGAGGGGTATTTTAATCTTTCGACAATTGAGCAATTAAAGCACATGAGGCGCTAGAAAAATAGAGTTGCCATTGGCGCCCTGTCACTTTTGTCAATGGCGCTCTATCTTGATGCATCAATCCTGTCGATCCATTCATAAAGCATCCAAGGCTGTCAAGATCTCTTGTTCAGTCACGAATTCAGACAAAAAATGAGGAGATTGACCGTCTTTGAGCAAAATGTAGACAGGCACACCATTTCGCCCCAAGTCATTCAATGACTGGGTGATCGCAGGATCTTGGCGGGTCCAGTCGGCTTGAAAGAGCGTCACGTTGTGGGACTTAAAAGCGGCTTGAACACGGTCCTTTTGAAATGTCAGTTTGTTGAATTGACAACTCAGGCACCATGCTGCCGTGTAGTCAACAAAGACCAGATGGCCTTGAGCAAGTTCAGCGCTCACCGCCTCCTTTGACCAAGCGTGCCACTTCAGTTGGGATGCAGATCCCACAGGCCCACTCTTTAGATCACCTTGGCTCATGAAGCGCTCGCCACTGGGTGCAATGGAGGCGAGGTCAGAGGAGGATTTCACCCACAGCACCCATAAACCTTGAAACCCAATGAACACGATGAGCAATGCCCATGCGACTCTTGTCGACCAAACACTTGGGCCAACGGCTTTGTTTTTAAGACTGAACGCCCAAGCGCAGGCACTTAAATTGATCAAAAGCATCAATTCAACAACCATGGCCGTGATGCCCGCTTGTTGTGCCAAGACCCAAGACAACCACAAAACAGTCAAGGCCATGGGGAATCCCAAGCAGGCTCTAAAAGTCACCATCCAGGCGCCTGGTTTAGGTATAAAGTTGACCGCTTTTGGAAACCAGCCAATGATCAATATGGGAAAGGACAGGCCAAGCCCCAGCATTGAAAATAAAAGCATGCCTTGCCAAGTGGGAATACTAAAAGCCAGCCCTATCGAGGCGCCCATGAAGGGTGCGGTGCAGGGAGTCGCGATCAAGACAGACAAGGCGCCACTTAAAAACGACTCCAGCCACTGATGTTTGGAGCCCACAGAGCTGAGAAAGGTTGGAATGGCTTGTCGAATTTCAAAAATACCCCAGAGATTCAATGCAATGAGGGTGAATAAAACGCACAAAAAGACAACGAACTCGGGCGATTGCAATTGAAAGCCCCACCCCAATTGAGCGCCACCTGCTCTCAGTAGCAAAATCAAGCCCCCCAAAGTCAATAGGGTGACCCAAATGCCGAGCGCATAAAACTCAGCTAAAAACCGCTGTTTGGGATGGGCGTCGTGTTCTTTTGGAAGAAAGGAAAGCGCTTTGATGGCCAACACGGGTAGCACGCAGGGCATCAAATTCAAGACAAGTCCACCCAAAAAAGCACTTAAAAGTGCAATCAAGAGAGCGAGGAAAGAGAGCGATGAGGGCGAGTTGAGTGCGTCAACTGGCGCACCGTTGCCGAAAGCTTGAGCGGTGTCTGGATTTGGCGCGGCAGTCATTGCGGTCGGCCAAGGCGTCTGCACATCGACCACAAGCTTGTAGCTTTTTGGAGCGTCGGGGCTCGCATTGAGGTCCACCATCATGAGCGACCATTGCTTGGGACTTTCTGCTCTCAACTCTGAGACGGGCCAGTCGATCAGCCACGCTGCATGGGTCCACCTTTGTGCGCCTTTGATCGTTTGCAAGGGCAGCGTTTTTAACAGCTCAGCTTGCTCGGGAAACAGATCAAATTGATGCCCTTCAAGCGCATCGGGTAGCCCTTGAATTTGAAGGCTTAAGAGCGCGGGGGATAGCGAGTTTGCGTTGGCGGTGGCCCGGGCAGACGGCAGGAGTTTGGGTTGTTCGTCTAAGACCCGTTGCGCCAAAAGATTGCCAGCAATGTCGGTGTTGTTGTCTGACAAGACAATTTGAAAGTCGCCTTCTTGTGGGATGCATTCTTGGCGACACACCAACCAATTGGCATGCAGTTTAACCACCAGGGGATTAGAAAAGTCTTTGAGCGGCTTGTCTAAAACCAAAGGGGCCAATAAGGCTGTTTGATTTTGGTAGCCGAAATTGATCAAGTCACCCAGCGCAATGCGCTCGGGTCGAGGCCAAAGAGTGGCACCCATGGAGAGTCCTGGTGGCGTTGTCCACGATAATTGAGTCGCAAGGCCTGCATCGCCTGGGTTTTTCCAGTAGGTGTGCCATTCAGGCGCATGCTTCATTTCAAGAACAAGCCATTGTTGGGATGTGTTCGTGCCGGCCTTTAAACCTGAGGGCGCATACAGACGCAAAACGGCAGTGACTTGTTCCGTTTTGACCGTGTTTGAAGCAACCCCACTTTTTGTGCCTGTGATGTTGGACAATTGGGCCCAAGAGGGTGTTAAAAAAGGTGCAACGAAGAGAAGTCCCACACTCAATAAGCACCCTCTAAGGTGTTTAAGGGTCAAGCTTTTCAGTTGCATCAGGAAAAAAATAAAGCTTTTCATGTGAATGTGTTGGGGTCTTTTAGGAGCAACGATGAACAACGGTTCAAAATATTGGTCAGATTTAAGCACAAGAGATTTCGAGCAATGTGCAATAGAAGATTATTTGATTGTGATGCCCATTGGGGCCACGGAACAGCATGGCCCTCATTTGCCTTTGTCGGTGGACTGTTTGATTGTCCAAGAAATCGTTCGACTTGCGTTGAATTTGTTACAAAAAGACACGCCTGTCTTGGTGTTGCCAACGCAAAAGGTCGGATTAAGCACTGAGCATCAATCATTCAAGGGCACTTTAACCCATTCTCCGGAGTTGGTGATCAAAACTTGGATGGAGTTGGGAGATTGTTTGGCGCGAACAGGCGTAAAAAAATTGTTGCTCTTCAACGCTCACGGCGGACACCAGGGATTGATCGATATTGTGGCCAGGGAATTAAGAGCCAAGCACAATATCTTGGTCTACAGTTCGAGTTGGTATCAGTTGCCCATCGAAAAAGGGGTTGAAGAGCTTTTCGACCTTGAGGAGCACCGCTTTGGGATTCATGCCGGGGCCATCGAAACTTCAATGGTGATGGCGATGCATCCTGAGTTGGTCAACAGGGCTGCTTTTCAAAATTTTGGGTCCACGGCGAAAGAGCGTTCAAAAAAATACCCCATATTGGGCAACTCAAAAAGTGCAAAGTTTGGCTGGATGATTGAGGATTACAACGAAAGCGGTGCTGTTGGCGATCTAAGCCAAGCCAGCGCAGCAAAAGGGCAAGCCCTGCTTGACAATGCAAGCTTGTCCTTGAGCCGCTTGATTCTTGAAATATTGAGCTTGCCCTTGGACACCCTTAAGGCATGATTCTTATCCTGCCAAGCCTTCTTGTTTGAGCGTCAACGCCTCCCAGCGTTCAAGCATTTGAGCAAGAGCCGCTTCCAACTGTGTCAATTCCTGGGCCAACGCCTTGGACTGTAAGGGGTCATTTTGAAATATTTTCGCATCACTCAGAAGGTGGTGTATTTCTTTTTGTCGATCTTCCTTCTTCGCCATCATCTCAGGTAAATCGTCTAATTCCTTTTGCTCTTTGAACGACAGTTTGACGCTGCCTTGTTTTTTGTCTTTTGAGGAGGCTTGACCTTCGGCTGGGCTTGTGTTGGCCGTGTTTTTGGGGGGGGAGGAATTTTTGTCAGATGTTTTTGTCGTGGTGCTGGACGCGGCAAACTCTTTGGCACGTTGAGCCTGAATGAGCCAGTCTTGAACGCCACCTTCGTATTCTCTCCAGCGACCTGAGTTCTCATAGACCAAAGTGCTGGTCACCACTTGATCGATGAAGGCACGGTCGTGGCTGACGATGAACACGGTGCCGTCGTAACTTTGGATGAGCTCCTCGAGCAACTCCAAGGTGTCGATGTCCAAGTCGTTTGTCGGTTCATCAAGCACCAAAACATTGGCAGGCCGGGCAAATAGCCTGGCCAAAAGCAATCGGTTTCTCTCGCCACCTGAGAGGCTCTTGACGGGTGAGTTGGCTCGTGCAGGGGAAAACAAAAAATCAGTCAAATAACTTTTGACATGCTTTTTTTGAGAACCAATTTCTATCCACTCACTGCCGGGACTGATAAAGTCCACCAAGCTGGCGTTGAGATCGAGCTTTTCGCGGTGTTGATCAAAATAGGCCACCGATAATTTGGTGCCCAATTTGATGTCCCCGCTGTCAGGCTGAAGTTCGCCAAGGATGAGTTTAAGAAGAGTGGTTTTCCCAGCGCCATTGGGCCCAATGATGCCGATTTTGTCGCCACGCAAAAGGGTGGCGCTGAAATCAACCACAATGTCTTTTTTGGCCCCTTCCACCGATGAAGAAGAGTCCGGGTAGGCCTTAAAGACGCGGTCCAAGACCGCAACGAGTTTGCCGCTTGGCGCGCCCTTGTCTATTTCAAGTTTGACTTGACCCACCACTTCGCGTCGAGCTTGTCGAGTGGCCCGAAGATCTTCAAGCCGTGCAATTCTGCTTTGGCTGCGTGTGCGCCGCGCTTCAACACCCTTGCGGATCCAGACCTCTTCTTGAGCAAGCAGTTTGTCCGATTTGGCTTGAATGACGGCTTCCTGAGTCAGTTGTTCTTGTTTCAGGAGTTGATATTTTTCGAAATTACCTTCGTAAGAAAGGAGTTTTCCTCTGTCTAGCTCAACAATTCTTGTGGCAACACGGTCCAAAAAAAATCGATCATGGGTGATGGCCAGGATGCTGCCTTTGAAATCTATCAGCAAGTCTTCAAGCCAAACGATCGAATCAATGTCCAGGTGGTTGGTGGGTTCGTCCAAAAGAAGCACATCGGGCGCGGTCACCAGTGCCTGCGCCAACGCGACCCGCTTGGATTGTCCGCCACTCAGCGTGCCAACGATCTTGTTGGGATCGAGCTTGAGCCTTGCAATGGTTTCGTCAACCCGTTGAGACCAATTCCAGCCATCACGGTGTTCAATTTTGTTTTGTAGATCGTCAAGATCGCCTTGACCCAATGAATACTGGTCTATCAAATCGCGGATATCTCGCAAGCCCTCACTGACAGATTCAAACACGGTTTGAGTGGGTACCAAAATGGGTTCTTGAGCCACGTAGGCCAATTTGAGGCCTTGCTGCATTTGAATGGTGCCGTCATCAGGGCGTTCAATGCCTGCGAGGATCTTGAGCATGGAAGATTTTCCGGTGCCATTGCGGCCGATGAGGCCAACACGTTCCTGAGGTTCGATGGCGAAATCCACGTGATCCAAAAGGGGGACGTGACCGAAGGCGAGCTGTGCGCGTTGAAGTTGTATTAATGACATCTTCGCATTATCGATGTTTATCTGCGCGTTGAGAAAGATGAGTGTGTCCTTGAGACAGTGAGGGCCGGCATGCAATGACAAGGGGATGTGTAAAGGAAAGAAAGGCCGTCAAAGAGAATTAATAGAAAATTATCGAAAGGGTGTTGACATCTGAAATGGATTGGTGTCATAATCGAGGGCTCGGCTTCAGAGAGGTTATTTAAACCGAACGGAAGCCAAAGACCCCAGAGGTTGACAGGTTATTAATTAAGGTGTCATAATCGAGGGCTCGACTCCAAGGAGTTGAGAAAAACGAAAACAAACCGCATCGACGGGGTTTTCAAAAAAGGTTCATTAAAAACTTACAGCCGATAAGCGTGGGCGTTTTAAGGAGATTGCCATGGTTCTAGTAACCAAGTCGCAAGACTTAAAACGCTCATAAGATAGAAGTGAAGTTCACTTCAATTCCAATTTTTTGAGTGGTCTCGAAAGAGACAAAAAACATAAAAGATCGAACTGTAGAGATTGATCCTGGCTCAGATTGAACGCTGGCGGAATG
>CAIOTD010000194.1 GCA_903861115.1 uncultured Burkholderiales bacterium | reverse complement strand
TTGGAGCGCCATGAATTGTGTTTTGGCCATCTCTTTGAACACCTCAACATCGGGCAATGCGCCCGCTTGGGCTGACGGTCCCTCAGGCGCAGCATCCCAGAGCCCCAACTGCTTGGGCTCAAAGGGTTTGAGAACCGCTCTGCTGGCGGCCTGCGGCGTCTTGGACGCGTCTGAGAAAAGTATGCTTTGCGTCTCCCACGGCCTGGCAGAGGCATCGTTGCCGACGTTTTTGGGGTTGTACAGAGGGCTCACTGAACTCCTGGACCCCTCGGCCGACGCAAAGGAGGGCCCCCTTTGTGAGACGAGGCCATTCTCACCCAGGCTCGCGCGGGGTTGGAGCCAAAAGCGCCAGACCATGTAAGCGCATGTGCCCATCAAAACCACCAACACCACCAGCATCAAGCTCTGTGCGTGCTCTGGCCCGCCGCCAAACGCGTGCGCCAAGCTCATGAGGCCAACGCCAAGGGCTGCGCCCATGAGCATGCGAGAGGCCCATCCCCCCCCAAAGAGAGAAGGCGCAGCGGGGGCCACAGTGGGGCCAGGCGTGGCGGGCCTGCTTGGGGCCGCTGAAGTCGAGACCGGCGCGTTTGGCGTTTGCGCGGGATGGGCTGAAGGGGTGGCGCTGGGGGATGCATTTTGTACAGGCGCATTGGGCGCAGCACTTGAAGCCCCGCTTGGTGCAGCATTGGGGGCGGCGTTGGGTGCAGCATTGGGCGTGCCATGCGCTCCTGAGCGCTCACCTGCATTCACCGAAGAGCGTTGATGTCCCATGGCTCGACCCCCGCCAAGACGACTGCCAGCCATGCACGACTGCGCAACAAAGCAGGCCAACACCAAGGCCAAGCTCACGAGCCCCCTGTTCGAGCGGAAAAAAACACTTGAATGCATGGCCGTGACGTTCAACATTTGATGCCCACATGCAAGGCGACAACGCCAGCCGACAAATTGTGCACATCCACATGATCAAAACCACAGGACTTCATCAATGAGCGCAAACTTTCTTGATCAGGATGCATGCGGATGGACTCGGCCAAATACCTGTAACTGCCTTCGTCCTTGGCCACCCAGGCGCCCAGCTTGGGCAAAATATTAAAGGAGTACCAGTCGTAGAGCTTCTCCAAGGGCTTGGCCACTTTGGAGAACTCCAACACCAACAACTTGCCCCCAGGCTTTAAGACCCGACACATTTCTTTCAAAGCTTGATCCTTTTGGGTCATGTTTCTGAGTCCAAAGGCCACGCTCACACGGTCAAAATAAGCGTCCGCAAAGGGCAAGCCTTCCGCGTCACACACCAACGTGGGCAAAAAGACCCCCTCATTGATCAACCGGTCACGACCCGTGCTCAGCATGGCAAAGTTGATGTCGGTGTGCACCACCGTGCCACTTTCGCCAACCTCTTTAGAAAAGGCCAGGGCCAAGTCGCCCGTGCCCCCTGCAATGTCGAGCACGCTCATCCCCAACCGAAGATCGGCGACGGTGACGGTGTACTTTTTCCAAAGTCGGTGCAATCCCACAGACATCAAATCGTTCATCAAGTCGTAATTGGATGCAACGGAATCAAAAACCGAGCGCACGCGAGAAGACTTCTCGGACTCGTCAACGCTTTGAAAGCCAAAATGTGTTTTACTCATTCTTCGATATTAATTTGCTTTGCGGGCACTTGTGCCCACAGACTCAAAAGAAAAGGCAATAGCGTTGGTAAAAACCCAAGCCCAGCCCCGAAACCCCCATCTCGGGTGCTTAATGATCGTGCCCACAAGAGCCGCCAAGATCATTGGCTGGCCCGTTTGAGCGCATGGGCGCATCTCGGTCCACTTGCGCCGCACGCAAGCGCGCCTCGTATTGGGCCCACAACGCCTCTTGCTCAGCGCCCAACTGGTAGAGGTATTCCCAAGTAAAAATACCGCTGTCATGCCCATCGTCAAAGCGCGGCTGAACAGCGTAGTTGCCAACGGGCTCCAAAGCCACCATCCCAACGTGGCGCTTGCCCGTTTGAAGGACCTCTTGACCGGGGCCATGACCTTGAACCTCTGCGGATGGACTGTAAATTCGCATCAGCTCAAAAGGAATGAGAAAGCGCTTCGCGTCGCTGTAGGCGACCTCGAGTTGCCTGGACGCCTGATGCACGGTCAGCTCAGTCGGCGTCGGGGTGTCTTTTTGCAAACCAGCCATGGGGGGGTGTGCTCTGTGAAGTGAATGGGCGTTGTGAATGGGCGTTGTGAATGGGCGTTGTGTATGCGCTAGGGGGCTGTTGGTGGGGGGGGAGCGCCAAGAGCCGCATGGGCCACTGTGGGCCCATGCCATGCTCAAAGCGCCTGAACGACTTAGAGGAGCACTCGCTCGATGCCCCCTGTGTTGGCTTGTTCTACAAATTCTTCCATCCAGTGTTCACCCAGAATTTGTTTGGCCATTTCGACAACGATGTAATCGGCCTTCAACAAACCACTTTTCAAGTCACCCTCAAAGCGACTCAGTCCTTGCAAGCAACTGGGACAACTGGTCAAGATGGTGACGTCCGCTGAAGCCTTGGGGGCCATGGCCTTCAAGTCGGCCTCGCCCTTGAGGAGTTCCTCTTCTTTGCGAAAGCGAATTTGCGTGGAGATGTCTGGCCGGGTCACGCCAAGCGTGCCCGACTCGCCACAACAGCGATCCGATTTAAGCACTTGCGGGCCCACCAAGGACTGAACCGTCTTCATGGGATCTTGCAGCTTCATCGGACTGTGGCAAGGATCGTGGTAGAGGTATTGACCTTGCTGAGACTCGCTCAAGGTGATCCCTTTTTCAAGCAAATACTCGTGGATATCAATGATTCGACACCCCGGGAATATTTCGTTGAATTGATACCCTTGCAATTGGTCGTAGCAGGTTCCACAACTGACCACCACCGTCTTGATGTCCAAATAATTGAGCGTGTTGGCCACACGGTGAAACAGCACTCGGTTGTCGGTGATGATTTTCTCCGCCGTGTCAAACTGACCACTGCCTCTTTGCGGATAACCGCAGCACAGATAGCCTGGGGGCAACACCGTTTGCACGCCTGCGTGCCACAGCATGGCTTGTGTTGCCAAACCAACTTGCGAGAAAAGCCGCTCGGAGCCACAACCGGGAAAATAAAAAACCGCTTCCGTATCGGCCGTGGTGGTGGCGTGGTCTCTGATGATGGGGACGTAGTTGGAGTCCTCAATGTCTAAAAGGGCACGCGCGGTTTTCTTGGGCAAATTGCCCGGCATTTTCTTGTTCACAAAGTGAATCACTTGCTCCTTGATGCCACCCAGACCCACGCTGGCCGGGGGTGCTTTGGTTTGCTTTCTCGCCAAATTTTCAAAGAGATCGTGGGCAAAGCGCTGCGCTTTCATGCCCACATCGACCATCAAGCCTCGCGCCAATTTGATGGTCTCGGGGTTGGTGGCGTTCAACATGAACATGGCCGCCGCGTTGCCCGGCCTGAAGCTTTTTTGACCCATCTTTCGCAACAAATTGCGCATGTTCATCGACACTTCGCCGAAATCAATTTTGACGGGACACGGTGAGAGACATTTGTGGCAAACGGTGCAATGATCGGCCACATCTTCAAACTCTTGCCAATGCTTGATCGAGATGCCTCGGCGCGTTTGCTCTTCGTACAAAAAGGCCTCCACCAACAAGGAGGTCGCCAATATTTTGTTTCTTGGGCTGTAGAGCAAATTGGCTCTGGGCACATGGGTTGCACACACGGGCTTGCATTTGCCGCAGCGCAAACAGTCCTTCATGCTGTCAGCAATGGCGCCAATGTCAGACTGCTGCATGATCAAGGACTCGTGTCCCATCAAGCCAAAGCTTGGGGTGTAGGCTTGGGTGAGATCTGAGCGCCTCAAATCAGGGTCGCTTGGATCGAGCTTTAAAAGTTTGCCTTTGTTGAAATGCCCATGAGGATCGACCTTGGCTTTGTAAAGCGCAAAGGGGAGCATCTCCTCATCGCTTAAAAACTCAAGCTTGGTGATCCCAATGCCGTGCTCACCCGAAATGACCCCATCCAAGGAGCGCGCCAAGTCCATGATCTTGGCAACCGCACGGTGCGCCGTTTGCAGCATCTCGTAGTCATCGCTGTTGACTGGAATGTTCGTGTGCACATTGCCGTCACCGGCGTGCATGTGAAGCGCCACCCAGACACGGCCCTTTAAAACCCGCTGATGAATGGCGTTGAGCTCGGCGATGACGGGCTTGTAGACGTCGCCCGTAAAAATATTTTGCAAGGGCTCACGGATTTGCGTCTTCCAACTGGCGCGCAATGAATGGTCTTGCAATTGATCAAACAAGGTCTCCAAACCGTGCAACCATCCCTGCCACAAGGAACGAACTTGAAGAACGATCGCTCGCGCCTCTGCCACCCGCTCTTGAATCATCTCCGCTGAGACCTCCTCTGCCGTGCCCACATCCTGCGCCAAGGGCAAATGACCTTGCTGCAAAAACGCGTCGAGCTCGTCACACAAGGCGATTTTGTTGGCCAAGGACATCTCAATGTTGATCTTCTCAACCCCATCGGTGTATTCGGCCATGCGAGGCAACGGGATCACCACGTCTTCGTTGATTTTGAACGCATTGGTGTGCTTGGAGATGGCGGCGGTCTTCTTGCGATCGAGCCAAAACTTCTTCCTCGCGTCCGCACTGATGGCCACAAACCCCTCTCCACTTCTGGAGTTGGCGATGCGCACCACTTCTGAGGTCACGCGGGCGACTTGATCGGGATCGTTGCCCGCAATGTCTCCGAGCAAAACCATTTTGGGCAAGCCCCCACGCTTGCTCTTGGTGGCATAGCCAACGGCTCTTAAATAGCGGTCATCCAAGTGCTCCAAACCAGCGAGCAACACACCTGAGCGCTTTTGCTCAGCAAACATGAAATCCTTGATCTCCACAATGCTTGGCACCGCATCCTTGGCGTTGCCAAAGAACTCCATACAAACGGTGCGCATGTGTGCGGGCATCTTGTGCAGCACAAAGCGCGCACTCGTGATCAGGCCATCGCACCCCTCTTTTTGTACACCAGGCAAGCCACTCAAGAACTTGTCGGTCACGTCTTTGCCCAAGCCCTCTTTCCTGAA
>CAIOTD010000193.1 GCA_903861115.1 uncultured Burkholderiales bacterium | reverse complement strand
CTTCAACAGCTGCAAAGCCCACGGCATGGCTTATGACGACATCTTGAACCCCGTTCAAGCCAATGGCGTCTATGCCCAAGATTTTGCGCTCTTTGGTGGACAACACATTTGGAAAGCCATCCCTTCCATTTTGAGCACCTTAAAAGAGGCAGGCCGTCTTCTTGCCACTCAGCCCATCACCCACAGTTACCCTCATTGCTGGCGTCACAAGACGCCCGTGATTTACCGTGCAGCGTCTCAGTGGTTCATCCGAATGGATGAGGGCGAGGGCATTTTCACAAAAGAGAAGTCTCCACAAACACTCCGGGCCTTGGCGCTACAAGCCATTGAGCACACCCACTTTTATCCCGCCAACGGGAAAACTCGTTTGAGGGACATGATTGCCAACAGGCCCGATTGGTGTATTTCTAGGCAGCGCAGTTGGGGGGTACCCCTGCCCTTTTTCATTCACAAAGAAACCAATGAATTGCACCCCAAAACGCTGGACATCTTGGACCAAGCTGCCGATGTGATTGAAAAGGGTGGCATTGAGGCTTGGAGTCGATTGAGCACGACAGATATTTTGGGCGATGCTGAAGGTGCGCTGTACACGAAGAGCACCGACATCTTGGAAGTTTGGTTTGACTCAGGCTCCACCTTTGAACACGTCTTGAGAGGCTCTCACGCCAAGGCCTATGACCGCGCACCCTTTCACGATGTAGGACCTGAGGCGGACCTCTATCTTGAAGGCCACGATCAACACCGAGGTTGGTTTCACAGCTCTTTGCTGCTCGGTTGTGCTTTGTATGGACGAGCACCTTACAAGGGCTTGCTGACCCATGGCTTTGCCACCGATGGTCAGGGCCGCAAGATGAGCAAGTCCCTTGGCAACGTGGTGATTCCGCAAGAAGTGACGGACAAACTGGGAGCGGAAATAGTTCGCCTTTGGGTGGCCTCCACCGATTACTCGGGTGACTTGAACATTGATGACAAAATTTTGGCGCGCGTGGTGGATGCGTACCGACGCATTCGCAACACGTTGCGCTTTTTAATGGCCAACATCAGTGACTTTGATGCCGCGCATGAAAGCGTTGAATTGGATCAAATGCTTGAGATTGATCAATACGCCTTGCAGCGACTCTCTCAATTGCAACGCGAAATCACTGGCGCCTTTGATGAAGGCAAAGGTGTCTTTGAAGGTGGCCTTTTTGGGCAATACGAATTCCATCCAGTTGTGAGCAAATTGCAGGTGTATTGCTCCGAAGAATTGGGGGCTTTTTATTTAGACATCTTAAAGGACAGGCTCTACACCACCGCACAAAAGTCTCACGCAAGACGCAGTGCGCAAACGACACTTTGGCACATCACACAAACCTTGTTGCGTTTGATGGCCCCCTTCTTGAGTTTCACGGCCGAAGAGGCCTGGGGACTTTTGGGTCACTCAGAAAGCATCTTCACCGAGCGCTTCATTCCCATGCAGGCGCGAGACTCGCTCTTGGTGAAATGGAGCCGAATTCGCGACATCAGGGATGTGGTCAACAAAGAGATTGAGACCTTGCGAGCCAATGGCCAAGTGGGGGCCTCCTTGCAAGCCGAGGTGGACTTGACCTTGAACGCGGAGGATCACGCACTTTTAAGCTCTTTGAAAGAAGACTTGAAGTTTGTGATGATCACCTCCAGCATTCAACTGCATTTGGGCACGGAACTCAAAGTCACACCACGAACAAGCGACAAAGCCAAGTGCGAACGGTGCTGGCATTATCAAAGTGATGTGGGCTCACACGCCGACCATCCAGGCCTTTGCAAGCGTTGCTTTAGCAATTTGTTTGATCTTGGTGAGAGCAGACAGTTCGCATGACACAAGCCAACAACACGGGCAAGAGGTCCCTCTTTGCCAAGCCCACTGTGCTGCGTTGCCTCGCCCTGACAGGTTTGGTGATCGCTTTGGATCAATGGAGCAAATACCTGATTGTTGAGCATTTTGTGTATGCTCAAAGCCAAGAGCTTCTGTCTATTTTCAATTTGGTTCGTGTACACAACACAGGCGTTGCATTCTCTTTCTTGGCGTCCGACGGCGGCTGGCAGAGGTGGTTCTTTACGACCCTGGGCTTGGGGGCCAGTGCTTTGATGTACCGGTTGATTTACCTCAACAAAAATCAGCCTTTGTTTTGCTGGGCCTTGGCCTTGATTTCAGGCGGCGCCATTGGCAATGTGATCGACCGATTGAACTTCGGCTACGTCGTTGATTTTTTGGATTTTCATTGGCTGAACTGGCACTTTGCAGCCTTTAATTTGGCCGACAGTGCCATCACCCTTGGCGCGGCACTTCTGATCGTCTACGAGTTCTTAAGAAGCAGAGAACTTGCAAAGTCCACGCAAGAGGCCGCTTAAGTCCACAGCCGTTAATGCTGTGGACTGGGGTGGGCCGTTGGATTTTTTTGAGAGCTTGTTGATTTTTTTATAAACTCAAGCAAGCCCTTGGCAACTCAAAGCGTCAAAATCGTACAACCCGTGGTTTTGCGTGCCTCCAAGTCTTTGTGTGCGGCTTGGATGTCGGCCAATGGGTAGCGCTGATCGATCCGGATCTTGACGACACCACTCACCACTTTGTCAAACAAATCGTCGGCCATGGCTTGGGTGCTCTCGCGTGTGCTGATGTGTGTGAAAAGTGTCTGGCGCGTCACATAAAGGGATCCCTTGCCAGCCAAAATGCCGGGTGAAAAATCTGGCACAGGTCCTGACGAGTTGCCAAAACTGGCCATCAAGCCAAACGGCGCCAAGCAGTCCAAGGACTTGTCCCAAGTGTCTTTGCCCACAGAGTCATAAACGGCCTTCACCCCTTTGCCATGGGTGATGTCTTTGACGCGAGCGGCAAAATCTTCTTTGGAGTAATTGATCATGTAGGACGCGCCCAAGTCTTTGGCCAACTGACATTTTTGGTCTGTGCCCGCTGTTCCAATCATCTGCAGCCCCAAGGCTTTGGCCCACTGGCACACGATGAGACCCACACCGCCTGCTGCAGCATGAAACAAAATAAAGTCCCCTTTGTTCAATCCGCCCTGGGGCAATGTTCTGTTGAGCAAATACTGGGCCGTCAAACCCTTGAGCATCATGGCTGCACCCGTCTCAAAGTCAATGGCATCGGGCAACTTGCAAACACATTTGGCAGGCATCACACGCTCCTCGCAATAGCTGCCAGGTGGTTGGCTGGCGTAAGCGGCCCGGTCGCCCACGCTCAAATGCGTCACGCCCTCGCCCACTGCCTCAATGACACCGGAGGCCTCCATGCCCATGCTAAGCGGCATGGGCATGGGGTACAAGCCCATGCGCTGATAAACGTCAATGTAATTCAGACCAATGGCTCGGTGCTTGATGCGGATCTCTCCAGGACCCGGCTCACCAATGGGCACATCATCGAGCCTGAGTTGATCGGCTCCACCGTGCTGATGAATGCGAATGGCTTTAACGGTTCTGCTCATGAGTTTTTCTCCTTTTGTAGATTGTTCAAAGGGTGCATGGATCACCCGAAAAGAAATGTCGCCCCCATCGGATCGATGGTCCAGACTTGAGATGGATGCTCGCCTCAACGCGACAGCGTCGAGCGCTCCTCGATCAGTGCGTGCCCTTGTAAGCACCCCCATCGATCAAAATGTTTTGACCTGTGATGTAGCTGGCATGTTGACTGCACAAAAATGCACAGGTGGACCCAAATTCATCGGTGTTGCCAAAGCGGCCACTGGGGATGGTTTTGACGCGCATTTGAGCCACCTCATCCATGGACTTGCCGGTCTTTTGGACCATGCCCTTCATGGTTTCTCGAATTCGATCGGTGTCAAATGCACCAGGCAACAAGTTATTGATGGTCACATTGTTACCCGCCATTTTTTCCGTTCTGGCCAAACCCGCCACAAAACCTGTTAGGCCACTTCTGGCGCCGTTGGAGAGCCCCAAATTATCGATGGGTGCTTTGACTGAGCCTGAGGTGATGTTGATGATTCGACCAAAACCTCTCTCAGCCATTTTGTCAACGGTGGCTTTGATCAATTCAATGGGGGTGAGCATGTTGGCATCCAAGGCTTTGACCCAGTCTTCACGCGCCCAATTTCTAAAGTCCCCAGGAGGCGGCCCACCTGCGTTGGTGACCACGATGTCGTAATCTTTGCCTGGACCGCCAGGCACATGCCAAACACTTTCACGCCCCTGCTCTGTTGTGATATCCGCTGCAACGGCCACCACAGTGACAGAAGGGTTCAAGGCTTTTAGCGCTTGCATTGCATCGTCCAAGGGGCCTTGTGTTCGCGCCACGATACAAACATTCACGCCTTCAAGCACCAACGCTTTCGCGCAGCCAAAGCCCAAACCTTTTGAGGCGCCACCCACCAAAGCCCACTTACCTTTGATCCCTAAATCCATTATTTAACTCCTAACTTTGAAACCATGAAGACACCCCCCATCACCAAGAGAGTTCCCAATCCTATCACCGCTTGAATGGGTTCGTTTAAAAACCAATACCCCATGAGCACCGTGGACATGGGGCCAATCATACCGATTTGGGACGCCAATGAGGGGCCCAATCGTTCAATGGCCCTCATGACAAACAAGATAGGGGCCACTGTACAGAGCAAGGCATTGGCCAAGGAGTAGCCCAAGACCGCTGTATCGACTTGCATCATCTCGATGGGCCTTAAAAGGAAAAATTGCACAATGCAACAGATACAAGCGACCGTGCTGGCCCAGCCCACCAAGCGCAAAGAATCCATTCGTTTGAGCATGTGCTCACTGAAGACCAAATAGCACGCATAGGTCAAGGCGCTTAAAAACACCAAGACCGACCCTTTGACCACATCGGGACCCGCTGAGAGCATCTCAAAGCCAAAGACCAACAGGACACCAGAGTAACTCACGCCCATGGCAATGAAGCGTTTATAAGGCACTTTGCGCTTGTACAACATCCACCCCAGCAACAACACCATTGTGGGGTTCAAATACAAAATGAGCCGTTCAAGACTCACAGACACATACTGCAAGCCCAAAAAATCCAAATAACTGGACAAATAGTAGCCAATAAAGCCCAAGCCCATCACGCCCAAAACATCTTGGAAGGTCAACCCATGGCCTGTGCGTCTTGCTCGTCTTTCTGCATAGATCGCCATCGAGAGAAACAACGGCAATGAAAAAAGCATTCTGTACATGATCAAGGTCATTGCATCGACCTTGTAGACATAGCTGAGCTTGATCAAGATGCCCTTGCCGCTAAAGGCAATGGCCCCAAGGATGGCATAAACGTAACCGGGATTGATTTGAAGCATGCGAGAACAAGAAAAGGACTGAATTCACCGAAGAAACAATAAAAATGACCCTTGAGCCGATTGCGTCTCAAGGGCACTCCTGGGATCCGAGAGGCCAGCTCTCAGCTCGGCTTGGTTACTCAGGCTTGATGTTGGCTGTTTTAACCACCACGCTCCACTTGGCCGATTCGGCTTTGATCAGGGCAGAAAACTCCTCAGGCGAGCCCCCACCGATCTCATTGCCTTGCTCGAGCATCAAAGCTCTGAGCTTGGGGTCTTTCAAGACCTCATTGGCAGCTGCATTCAACTTCTCGATGATGGCTTTGGGCGTGCCCTTTGGCGCCACCAAACCTTGCCAATTGAGCACTTTGACTTTTGGCAAACCCACTTCTGCAAAACTGGGTACATCGGGCAAGAGAGGCGAGCGTTTTTCGCTGGTGATGGCGATGGGGCGAAGTTTGCCGGACTTGATGCTCGGCATGGCCGAATACATTTGGTCAAACATCATGTTGACATTGCCCGCCATCAAGTCCATCAAACCGGCTGAACCACTTTTATAGGGGACGTGGATCATGTCGATGTCGGTGCTTTGTTTAAAGAGCTCACCTGAGAGTTGATGAGAGCCCCCAATCCCACCGGATGCAAACGTCAACGCGCCTGGCTTGGCCTTGGCAGCCGAGACGATGTCTTGCACCGTTTTAAAACTGGAGCTGGGGTTGACCGATAAAACCAAGGGTCCTTTTTCAATCAACACGATGGGGGTCAAATCGCTTTCCGGGTCGTACCTTAAATTCCCAAACAAAGTTTTGTTGACGGCCAAAGGCGCGAAGTTGCCCATTCCGATGACGTAACCATCTGCTGGCGCACGGGCAATGAACTCGGTACCGATGTTGCCCCCAGCGCCCGCTTTGTTCTCCACCACAATGGGTTGCTTTAAAAGAAGGCTCATGCCCTGTGCAATTTGACGCGAGCGTGAATCGGCTCCACCGCCAGCGCCATAGGGCACGATAAAGTTGATGGGTTTGCTGGGATAGGCCGGTTGAGCAAATGCACTCAAGCTCGAGCAAAAGATGAAGGCCGCCACAAACAGTTTTGTTTTTGATGCATTTAACATGGCATTGTCCTAAAAATTAAGTAAAAAAAACCCACTCTTTTATTCAAAGAGTGGGCTCTCGGATGATCAAGGGACTGAATTCAAGGCGCCCACTTTAAAGATGGAAAGCCATTCAGTCAACGCTCAATTCATCACTCTTCCACGAAAGCTTCTTCACGCTTGGATTTGACCGATGGCAACAAAACGATGACCAACAGGATCAATGCCACGAAGAGCAAACTTCCAGACAAGGGACGTGTCACAAAGACTGACCAATCACCCCTGGACAAGAGCAATGCACGGCGGAGATTTTCCTCCATCATTGGGCCCAAAATGAATCCCAACAAGAGTGGTTGTGGCTCGCAACCGAGTTTCACAAACAAATAACCGATGAAACCGAACACGGCAACCATCCAAATATCGAATGAGTTGTTGTTGGTTGAGTACACACCGACCGCACAGAACAAAATGATCGCAGGGAACAAGAAACGATATGGCACGGTCAACAATTTGATCCACATACCAATGAGTGGCAAGTTCAAGATGATCAACATCAAGTTACCCACCCACATTGAAGCGATCAAACCCCAGAAGAGTTCTGGGTTGCTCGTCATCACTTGTGGACCAGGCTGCACGTTGTGAATTGTCATCGCACCGACCATCAATGCCATCACAGCATTTGGAGGGATCCCCAAAGTGAGCAAGGGAATGAAGGATGTTTGCGCACCAGCGTTGTTGGCAGACTCTGGCGCCGCAACCCCGCGAATGTTACCTTGGCCAAATGGCACTTCACCAGGACGCAATTTGGTTTTCTTCTCAACCGTGTAAGCAGCAAAGGCGGCCAACAAAGCACCACCGCCAGGCAACACACCAAGAATTGAACCCAAAGCAGTGCCTCTGAGCACAGCAGGAATCATGTTCCTGAAGTCTTCGGCCGTTGGAAACAAGCCAGTCACACCTGAAGTGAACACTTCGCGCTCATCTTCTGGCAAGGACAAGTTGGCAATGATCTCGCCATAACCAAACACACCCATCGCGATCACGACGAAACCAACGCCGTCGGTCAACTCTGGAATGTCAAAGCTAAAGCGAGCAACGCCTGAGTTCACGTCGGTACCAATCAAGCCCATCAAGAGACCCAAGATGATCATGGCAATCGCCTTGATCAGGGATCCTGAAGCCAAGACCACAGCACCAATCAAACCCAAGACCATCAATGAGAAGTATTCAGCAGGGCCGAATTTAAAGGCCAACTCAGTGAGGGGAGGCGCGAAAGCGGCCAAAATCAAAGTGCCCACGCATCCTGCGAAGAACGAGCCCAAGCCAGCAGCGGCAAGCGCTGGACCAGCACGACCACGTCTGGCCATTTGGTAGCCGTCAATGGTGGTCACCACCGATGAAGCCTCACCAGGCAAGTTCACAAGAATAGCCGTGGTTGAACCACCGTACTGTGCACCGTAGTAAATACAAGCCAACATGATCAACGCGGCCACGGGTGGCAGCGCATATGTAGCAGGCAACAACATCGCAATGGTTGCAACGGGACCCACGCCTGGCAAAACACCAATCAATGTCCCCAACAAACAACCAATAAAGCAGTAAACCAAATTAAGAGGAGTTACAGCGACACCAAAACCTAGTGCAAGGTTTGAAAATAAATCCATTCTTTCCTACTCCTCAACCAGTAATGTAGACAGGCCACACGGGCATTTGCAACTTGAGCAACAAAATGAATGCCAAGTAACAAATGACGGATAAAACAGCACCCAAAATCAATACTTCGCGAAGTACGAATTTGTCACCTGCTTTACTGGCAATGATGGTCAACGTAAAAATCGAAGCGATCATGCCTGATGAAGGCAAGCCAATGCTAGGCAAACCCACAAGCATCACGCCAAACGAAATATTCGCGCCCAAAACGTAAATAATTGGTTTCCATGCAAAAGAACCCACTGGATCATGGTCAGGTCTTTCAACAACGAGTGAGAAAAACAAGACAAAGGCACCAAGGATTGCCAACAAAATGCCCAAGAGCAAAGGGAAATAGCCAGGACCCATCCTCGCGGCGGTACCAACTGAATAAGAGGTAGCACCGAGTGCGAACCCTCCACCAACAACCAGGAACATAAGTCCTGAGAAAAAGTCTTTCTGACTCTTAATATTCACAAAAATTCTCCTAGACAAATCTTACGGATGGCGAATTGTGAGCCAAGGCTCAAGAACTTCACTAGTGGAATACCCTAATAAAGTACGATCTAACCTTCTTATTATCCACCATAAATTAAAACCTAGGGTTCCCACTCATTCTAACTGACTCAGAACTTTCAACCACTTGTGAGCGGGCAGTCCAAATTGAGCGCGCACGTGTTCAGCGCGAGTGTTCAACTGCTCTTTGCTGTGTTCGATCAAGGTTTTTTGCGCCATGACCACCGTGTTGCCTTCCTTGGTGGGCTTGAAACTCCAAACACTGCCTCCCACAAAGGCCTCACGAATCTTACTTAAACTATTATCAAAATGACTATCTTTTCCAAATAGATTGACAGTCATCACGCCATCCTCTGTCAGCAAACTCCTGCAATTGCGATAAAAGTCATAACTGTCCAGCACAGGTGCAGCAGCCTCTTGATCGTACAAATCCACTTGCAACGCATCAATTTGCCCTCTCCACAATTCATGCGCCACCACTTCCTCGGCGTCTCCCAAAATCACCGACAACAGCTTGGTGTCGTTGGGCACTTTGAACCACAACTTGCACGCCGCCACCACCTGCGGATTGAGTTCAATCGCAGTTGTTTTCAGCTTCATCTTCTTAAAGCAAAATTTGGTCAACGATCCCGCGCCGAGGCCCAACTGCATACAGTGGCGAGCGGCAACAGAGTCTGGCTCCACCAACAAAAGCCAAGCCATCATGCGCTGAACATATTCAAGATGGATCTCAAAGGGGCTGTCCAAGCGCATGGAGCCTTGCACCCATTCGCTGCCCAAATGGAGGTAGCGAACGCCCCCGTACTCCGAGAAATTGACATCCGGTAAAGTTGATTTTTTTTTCAAAAGAGCGTCCTTTTATTTTTTCGCTTTGGCCTACGTGTGCATCTCTTGCACCTGCATGCGGGGCAACACTCGCTGCACATTGTGACTGGTCGCGCGCGCCAAGTCCTCCAAGGCAACACCCTTGATCTCAGCAACCACTTGAGCAATGGGGATCAGTTGTGTTGAATCGTTTCTCGCTTGTGCTTGCCCTTCTAGGCGCGCCTGTGCTTGAACATAAATCCATTTTGGAGGAATATCCGGCGCATCGGTCTCAAGGACGATAGAGCTCAAAGGCAGCGATTTGAGCAAACCCCTTAAACGATTGGCCCGATCAAAACTGATCGCACCTCCAAACCCCAGACAAAAACCCAACTCTATGAACTGCTCGGCTTGTTGCAAACTGCCCGTAAAAGCATGCGCAATCCCACCAGGTACGTCAATCTCACGCAAACATTTCAAGAGCGCATCGGCCGACTTCCTGACATGCAAGATCACAGGCAATTGGAAAGCATGGGCCAACTTTAGTTGCTCTTTGTAAAAATGCATTTGTTTCGCCCAATCCAAAGACTGCACCCAACCATCCAGGCCAATCTCACCCAAGGCCACCAAGCGCAAATCGCCATTGAAGCGAGTCAACTCATCACGCAAAAAAAGCAAATCTCCCTCTTGAGACCTGCCCGTGTACAAGGGATGAATGCCCAAGGCGTAAAAGTCTTGTAGTTGATGTGCAAGGGTTCTGACCGCCTCGAAGTTGGCCCTCTCAACGGCCGGAATCACACAAGAGACGACCCCCAAATGCCTGGCCGCTTGTCGAACTTGAAGTCGATCAATGTCAAACTCCAAGGCATCCAAGTGGCAGTGTGAATCGATCCAATGCATGAGGCTCAAGGGGGGGGCGCCCTCTGATCAAGTCGAGACGGTTCGAGCTGATAAAAAGCCATTCTCAAGGCTCAGCACGGCATCGCACATTTGCGCCAATTCGGGGTCATGGGTCACCACGACAAATGAAGTTTGAACAGATTTTGTCATCGCCAGCATCAACTCAAAAACCTCTTTGGCCGTGTGCCTGTCCAAGTTGCCCGTGGGCTCATCGGCCAAAAGACAAGCCGGTTGAGTCACGAGTGCGCGCGCAATGGCAACCCTTTGACGCTCACCGCCTGAGAGTTCTGAGGGGCGATGCGTGAGCCTGTGCGCGAGTCCCAACTGTGTCAACAACTGCTGTGCAAGCCGTTGACTGACCGAAGCAGTTTCTCGCCTGATCCACAATGGCATGGCGACGTTTTCCCAAGCATTGAGCTCTGGCAACAAATGATGAAACTGATAGACAAAGCCCAGGTACTTGTTTCTTAACGAACCCATCTCTGTGGGTGACAGGCTCGCCAAAGATTGACCCATCAAACTCACCTCGCCCTCACTGGCATGGTCCAAGCCGCCCAAAATATGAAGCAAGGTACTTTTGCCTGATCCTGAAGCACCCACGATCGCCAAACTCTCGCCACGCTTTAAGGCCAAGTTCACTTGCTCCAACACACGCACTTGCAACGCACCCTCGCCAAAGCGTTTGGACACGGCTTTTGCTTGCAACACAATATCCATGCTCAGATCATTCATACCTTAAAGCCTCAGCAGGATTGACTCGACTTGCTCGCCAACTGGGGTAGAGCGTGGCCAACAATGACATGCACAAAGAAATGATCACAATCGGGACAATGTCACCCGCCTGAGGATCACTGGGCATGCTTGAGATGAAGTAAATGTCTTTGGGCAAGAAATGGGCACCCAACAAATTTTCAATGAAGGGCACGATGACATCAATGTTCAACGCCACCAATGTGCCGCCAACCAATCCAAGAAACGTTCCAATGATGCCCACCAAGGAGCCCTGCAACATAAAAATAAGCATGATCGAGAAAGGCGACGCCCCCAAAGTCCTCATGATGGCAATGTCGGCCAATTTATCGGTCACCGTCATCACGAGCGTGCTCACCAAATTAAACGCGGCAACCGCCACGATCAAGGCCAAGATGATGAACATCATTCTTTTTTCAACTTGAACCGCGGCGAACCAAGTTTTGTTTTGCATGGTCCAGTCGCTCACGGCATAGGCACTGCCCAGTTCAGCTTGAAGGACCTGAGAAAAATATCTAGCCTCTTGAGGCTTGTGCAACTTCAAACGCAAGCCAGTGGGCCCATCCAGGCGAAACAAGGTCTTTGCATCCTCAATGTTTAAAAGCACCAATGAGGCATCAAACTCGTAGTGTCCAGACTTGAACAAACCCATCACACGCAGCTGCTTCATGCGAGGCAGCATGCCTGCGGGCGAGAATTGTCCACCAGGCGAGAGGATCACCACCGCATCGCCTGCGTGAACGTTCATGGCGTAAGCCAATTCCTCTCCGAGGATGACCCCAAAACGCCCGGGACGCAGTTGCGCCTTCATCTCAACCGGCAATTGAGTCGCAAACTCCGCCACTTTGCCCTCTTGATCGGGATCAATGCCGCGAATCAAGGCGCCTTTCATCATCTCACCTTTGACCAACAAAGCCTGCTGGGTCACATAGGGTGCAGTACCCACCACCATTGGGTTGCTCTCCAGGGACGATTGAAGAGCCTGCCAATCCTCCAAGGTGGCTTCTTGAGAGGCCATGATTTCCACATGAGAGATCACCGACAGCATGCGGTCTCTCACTTCTTTTTGAAAGCCATTCATCACACTCAAAACAATGATCAAAGCAGCCACTCCAAGGGCTATGCCAAACATAGAAACCCCAGAGATAAAGGAAATAAAGGTGTTCTTGCGCGACCCCCTTCGGGCTCGCGTATAGCGCCAGCCTAGGCGACACTCATAGGGAATTGTGGATATTTTGAACATATGGATAAACCCCATTGTCTCATCGTTCACAATAGAGAGATGGAAACTGCACAAAAAACTTCACTTTCTGCTTTGATGCAAGAGGTTGGTCATGAAGACTTGACCATTTTAATTGATCACGCCCTTTTGGATTTTGAAAGGGAAAGACAAAGTTTTTTCCCGCCTGAGCTCAAGGACATGGAGCTCAACGCATTAAAGAGTCTCCTCAACAGAACGAACCCCGCTGTCTTTCACCCGTGTGACGCCTCTTGCCTAAGCGCCGCCTTTGATCAAGCCTTTGCCCATGTGCTGGGGCAAGACCCACAAGACGGCCTAAGCGCTTGGGGACAGATCGCCTTTAAAAATCAATTCCCCTTGCACGAGGCCTCTTCAGCCATGCAAAGCGCTGAATCCGATGATGGGTTTGCTTTGCTCCATCTTTGCCACTGGCAAGTGGGTGCAGGCCACGTCCTCATGAATCGAGCAGGAGACATCACCCCAGAGATGAGTGATCATCTCCGAGAGAACATTGCCACGCTCTTTAAAAGCGAAGACATCGAACTCTTTGCGTATCTTAACGACACTTACATTGCAAAATCCAAGCACTTCAAGAACTTGCCCAGTGCCTCTTTTAACAAAGCGATGAACGACAATGTCCTGCCTTGGCTCATTGGCGTATCGGCCAAAGACTTGCCCAACGCGAATCCCAATAGTCAAGCGAGCATTCACATTTTGAGGCGACTGCAAAGTGAGGTTCAGATGCACTTGTACGACCACCCCGTCACCCCTTCGCTCAAAAATCCAATCAATTCAATTTGGTTTTCTGGTACAGGCCAAGCGCCTTTGTCCATGCTGCAACTTGAGTTGATTGGCGCAACACATGGACAAGAGGCTCAACTGTACAAAGGTCCTTCATCACAGATTTTGTGCCTCCATGGACTGACACAACACTGGCACAACCACGATCTGTCCGCTTGGCTTCATCAACTCCAAGCGATGGATGAGGACATCCTATCTCAGTGCATGAACCACCCAAAAGTTAGGATCGTTCTTTGCGGTCAACACGGCTTCAAGGATTGGCAAATGACCGAGCGCAATTGGCTACAAAAAAACTGGAAAATCTTACAAGACCACCTCAACGGTGCTCAAAGCACTCTACAAGTTTTGTCATGAAAATCATTCAAAGAAACCCTGACCCCCAAGCGGCACAATCCTTGCACCAAGCCGGCGAGCATCAGTTGCTTGCACAGCTTTTTTCTTCAAGAGGGGTCAAAGACATCAAAGACTTGGATCTTTCACTCAAACACCTTCTTGCCCCATCCACTTTGAAGGGCAATGAAAAGGCGGCGCAACTCCTTGCAAATGCCATTGCGTCACAAAAACGAATCTGCATCGTGGCTGACTACGATTGTGATGGCGCCACGGCCTGTGCAGTTGCTGTGACGGGCCTCAGACTCTTAGGCGCACAGCATGTCGAGTTTTTGGTCCCCGATCGAATCAACGACGGCTACGGTTTGACGCCCACCATTTCTCATAGAGTCAAAGACACCCATGCCGATCTTTTAATCACCGTGGACAACGGCATCGCCAGCCTTGAGGGCGTTCAAGTCGCCAAAGATCTGGGCCTACAAGTGATCATCACCGATCACCACTTGCCTGCTCAACAACTGCCCAACGCCGATGCGATCGTCAACCCCAACCAACCGGGCTGCACATTTGAGAGCAAACATCTCGCCGGCGTTGGTGTGATGTTTTATGTTCTATTGGCACTCAGAGCGGAGTTGAGAGCAAGAGGCCTCTTTGACAACACGACACGCAAAGAGCCCAAGCTGGACCAACTTTTGCCGCTTGTTGCACTGGGCAGCGTGGCCGACGTGGTGGGCCTTGATATCAACAACCGTCGCCTAGTCCACCAAGGCTTGGAGCGCATCAAAAAAGGACTCATGCCCACAGGCCTTAGGGCACTGATCGACATTTGCGCGCGTGAACACACCCAACTTTGCACCGATGATTTGGGCTTTGCCATTGGCCCAAGGATCAATGCCGCAGGCCGACTGTCTGACATGACGCTTGGGATTGAATGCTTGATCACAACCGAGCCGCATCGCGCCAAACAACTCGCTGAGATGCTGGATCAAATCAACAAAGACAGAAAGAGCATTGAACTCGATATGAAAGAGCAAGCGCTTGAGATGGCCATGTCGCTGTTTGAGGAAGGTGAGCCTGCACCAGCAGCACTTTGTATTTTTGAGCCCGACTTTCATGAAGGCGTGATAGGCATCGTGGCCTCAAGAGTCAAAGACCTCTACCACCGACCGACCTTTGTATTTGCCAACAGCAGCGCAAAAGGCAAAGAGCATTTGCTCAAAGGCTCAGGCCGATCAATCCCAGGCTTTCATTTGCGAGACGCATTGGATTTGATGAGCAAACGTTACCCGACTTTGATCGCTCAATTTGGGGGGCATGCCATGGCCGCCGGTTGCAGCATTGAAGAAGATCAACTCGCTTTGTTTGAAGTGGCCTTTCAAGAAGTAGCCTCTGCCCTACTCGATCCCACAGACTTAAGCCAAGAAATGCTTGTTGACGGGCCACTTGGAGAGGCCAACTGCGATTTAAACATCGCCAAAAAAATAAAATCAACCGTCTGGGGACAGGGCTTTTTAGCACCTATTTTTATCGATGAGCTCCAAGTTCTTGAGCAACGCATTGTGGGCGAGCATCATTTGTCCTTGAAGTTACAGTTGGGCACGCGTGCAATCGATGGCATTTGGTTTGGCCGCACCGAGCGCTTGGGCGCTGTGGCGCGCTTGGCCTACAAATTGGATATTGACACTTGGAGAGGTGCGGAGAAGTTAAAGCTCTTCATTCAATCAGACACCCTTTGAATGCCCCACGCGGGCCCTCTTTGATCGATAGATTCCCCTCTGCGCAAAAGGTCTTTTTTTGATTTTTTCAATTCAAAGCGCATTACAATTGGGACGTGAAATCAATCCTCAATGCCGACCTTCATTGCCACTCTGTTGTCTCAGATGGCACGCTCACGCCCGAAGCCTTGGCCCAACGCGCCCAATCCAATGGCGTGGAGTTGTGGGCATTGACCGACCACGATGAGATTGGCGGGCAGGCCAGGGCATTAAAAGCGGCTCAATCGCTTGAATTGCCCTACTTGAGCGGCGTTGAAATATCGGTGACTTTCGCCCACAAGACCGTCCACATTGTGGGCCTTGGATTCGACACCTCAGACCCCTTGATCGATGCGGGGCTCAAGGCCACTCGAGGCGGACGCGAACAACGCGCCAAAGAAATGTCCATGCAACTTGAAAAAGTGGGTATCGCGGGTGCCTTTGAAGGGGCGCTTGGCTTTGCAGGCAACTTGGAATTGATATCGCGCACTCACTTTGCTCGCTTTTTGGTTGAAAGCGGCGTGTGCAACGACACCAATGAAGTCTTTAGACGCTTCCTGACCGAGGGCAAGCCCGGCTTTGTCGAACACAAATGGGCCAGCCTGAAGGATGCGGTCACTTGGATCAAAGCCTCGAGAGGGGTTGCCGTGATTGCCCACCCTGGGCGGTATGGCTTTACTGCGACCGAAGAGTATGCTTTTTTCATGGAATTCAAATCTCATGGTGGCCAAGCGGTTGAAGTCGTCACGGGCAGTCACACCCCTGATGAGTACGTCAAATACGCAGACATGGCACTTGAATTTGATTTGCTGGCTTCAAGGGGCAGCGATTTCCACAGTCCATCGGAGAGTCGCATTGACTTAGGCAGCCTGCCTTGGCTGCCCGGAAAACTCAAGCCCGTTTGGGAATTGATTGAAGACCGTATTCAGTAAACAAATCCCTGGATCAGGCCTACAAGCCTTGCGTTGAGCAAAGAAAGATCCATGCAAAAAATCAACCCTTTCAGCATCGTCTTTTGCGTCATGGCAATGGCTTGCATTGCGCTCCTAGACACGACCAACAAATTGGCCCTGTCGACCTTGCCTTTGGTGATGGTGCTTTGGTGGCGGTATGCCTTTCAAGCGCTCAGCAGCACTGTTTTTTTGTTGCCCCAATTGGGCTTGGGCCTGTTTAAAACAAAGGGCCTGTCGCTTCAGATCCTCAGAGGCTTCTTGCTTTTTAGCTGCAGCTTTTTTGGCTTCAAGAGCCTTGAGTTCATCCCCGTTGCAGAATTCACGGCCATTGGCATGTTGACACCTTTGATGGTCACGGTTTTGGCCAAATTTTTCATGAAAGAAAACATTTCCACTCGCCGTTGGGCACTGATTTTTGGCGGATTTGTCGGCGCATTGATGATTGTGCGCCCTGGAGGGGACATCCCCCTTCATGCGGCGATTTACCCCATGTGCATGGTGGTGTTTTATGCTTTTTTTCAGATTTTGACCAGCTTCATGGCCAAAACACAAAACCCGTTGAGCATGCACTTCTTTACGGGTTGGATTGGGACCGTCTTTGCTTCTTGCTTGGTCTTGGGTGCATGGACCACAGACGTCTCGCTTTTTGAATTCGGTCTCTTGATCTTGATTGGGCTGTGCAGCACGCTTGGACACTACTTGTTGATTTTGGCCTATGCCCGCGCGCCCGCATCAAGCATCACCCCCTATTTGTACAGCAGCATTGCCTTTGCCACTCTTTTTGGTTGGCTTGTCTTTCATCATGTCCCAGACGTTTTGGCCAGCCTTGGGATCGCTTTGATCGTTCTGTGTGGGGTAGGCTGCGCTGTTTCGAACTTTTTTAGCAAGTGAATAGCGCGCGCCCAATTGGAAGGGCGAACAGCCAACTAGACCCAAGATCTCACCTCAGCACAGGTTAAAAAGTTCAGCTTAGCGGTTAGACTCACGGGTGGGGATGCGCCTTAAAAAAATTCCACGTTGGATTTTGACGGTTTGCTCGTGATACAAGGACAAGAAGCTTGGCGTGCACGGCAATCATCCGCCCATTTAAAAATTTCTTTCACCTCTTCTTTGGAGCCGCACCGTGCCTTTTGCAAACATCAATGGAATTTCAGTTAATTATCAAATTAAAGGCTCAGGTCCTGCGCTGCTGATGTTTGCGCCCGGCGGATGGAGATCGGTCATGTCGAGGTGGACTGCTGCAGGAGGCAAGGAAGCATGGAAGGAGATGGACGGCATCGAAACACTGTCCAAGCACTTCACGACCATTGCCTATGACAGACGTGAATCTGGCCTCTCGGGAGGTCGCATTGAACCGCTGAGTTGGGATCTTTATGTGAAAGAGGCCAAAGCCATGCTGGACTTGGCGGGTTTTGAAAGCGCTTACATTTTGGGTTGCTGCATGGGTGCGTCTCTTGCCACAGCCTTTGCCACACGCCATCCCAGTGCCTGCAAAGGACTTTTATTGCATTGGCCTGTGGGCGGCTTTTTATGGCAACGAAAAGGCACAACTTTTTTTCAACGCCACATTGATTTCGTCAAAGCACATGGCATGCAAGCCGTGATTGACCGCGCGCCCAAAGGGGAAAACTTTTGGATGGATCCAGAAATCGGTCCTTGGGGTTCGCCGTCTGCACATTACCCTGACTTTGCAAAAACACTTTTGGAGATGGACACAGATGAATACATTTCAATTTGTGAGCAAAGCCGAGACAACATCTTCACCGACACCATGCCATGTGGTGCGGGTGGGGACGAATTGATGGGCATTCAAACCCCTTCACTCATCATGTCGGGCGCTGACACACGTCACACCCGCTCTGCGTCTTGGGCCCTCAAAGAGTTGATTCCTAACTCAACGCTTTGGTCTGTTTTTCCACCCGATCAAACTGGCGAGAACACCCTAGAGCAAGTTCTCAACTTTAAAGCTCAATTAGAAAACCATTGAGCCCAACAACACCTTGATCAAGCCCCTCAATGCCCTTGCGCTCACAAGCGCGCTCAAACGAGAAGTGACTGCGCACAAGGGTGACTGCGGCAAGGTCTTGCTGATTGGGGGTGCTCAAAGCATGGCAGGCGCTTTGACCTTGTCGGCCCAAAGCGCCCTTTACAGTGGCGCGGGTTGGACCGTTTTGATGATGCTGGATGGGGCCTGCGCTCACTTGAACAGCCAGCACCCAGAGTTCATGATTCATGATGCTCAGTGCATCACCCCTGAAGAGGCCCTGCGTGCCATCCAACCAGACGTGGTGGCCATCGGGCCTGGACTGGGTCAAAGTGAGCTGGCCCACCGATGGCTATCGAGTTGTCTTCGATGGAGCGGCTCACTGATCGTGGACGCCGACGCATTGAATTTGCTCGCGTCGGATCCCGCCTTGCTTGCCTGTTTACAAAATCGAACGCATGACACTGCGTTGACGCCGCACCCAGGGGAGGCCGCTCGACTTCTCAATTGTTCTGTATACGACATTCAACTCAACCGCGAAAAAGCCATTCGGCAATTGACCGAACTGACCCGTTGCATCGTCGTGCTCAAAGGTCATCAAAGCCTCATCCATGCACCCCACGTCGATGTTCAAATGTGCAACCAAGGCAATCCAGGCATGGCCGTTGGTGGCATGGGGGATGTTTTAACTGGGTGCATTGCTGCTCTTGCAGCCCAAGGTGTTCGACACCATTTGAGCCTATGGGATGCCACGTGCTTGGGCGTTCAAGTGCACGCCAGTGCAGCGGACTGGATGCTCAAAGATGGCAAGGGCCCCATTGGCATGACGCCAAGCGAGTTGGTTCTCTACATTCGTCAAGTTTTAAACCATGCGCTCCAGCACACCACGCCTTGAGGGATCGTCCTTTACAGCACGATGCGCTTTGGCCAACGATGTGCAGGTCGCTTATTCGCTCGCTTTGATCCCAGCCGACTGAATGATTTTTGCGAATTTAGCGGTTTCTTGCATCAAGAAGTCGTTGAACTGCTCTGGGGTACTGGCAACCACCGATACGCCATCTGAGTAAAATTTCTCAGTCATCGCACTTTCATGCAAGACCGCCGCCAGTTCTTGACTGATTTTATTGACCACAGGTTTGGGTGTTTTTGAGGTCACCAAAAGACCATACCATGTCGACATGTCATAGCCAGGCAAACCAGATTCCGCCAAGGTCGGGATGTCTGGCGCAATGGCAGAGCGCGTGGGACTGGTCACCGCCAGGGCTTTCAATTTACCGGCCTTTAAATAAGGCAAGCTCAAGACCAAATTCATGTAATACACGGGCACTTGGCCCCCAATCACATCATTGAGTGCAGGACCTGAGCCCTTGTAGGGAATGTGCGTCATTTTGGTCCCAGCCATCAAGTTGAACAATTCAGGCGCCAAATGGGGCAATGAACCTGTTCCAGCAGAACCAAAATTGATTTCTCCTGGTTTGGCTTTTGCGAGTGCGATGAGTTCGCGCACATTCTTCACAGGCAAGGCCACGTTAACAGTCAGCACCAATGGGCCTGAAGCCAACAAAGAAACTGGCGCCAGGTCTTTGACGGGATCAAATGTGTTGCTCTTGTAAAGACTTGCATTGGAAGCATAACCGGCTTGTACCAACAACAAATTCAAACCGTCTGCGGCTGTCTTGGCAACGTAACTTGCGCCCACGGTCCCATTGGCACCGGGTTTGTTTTCTACAATCACGGGTTGCTGCACACGCTCTGACAAGCGTTGCGCTAGCGTTCTTGCGATAAAGTCCGTGGAGCCACCGGCCTGAAACGGCACGATCAAGTGAATGGGGCCTGTTGGCCAATTTTGGGCCAAGACAGGGCCTGAACCCAAAACACAAAAAATGAAGCCAGCACAAATACATTGAATCTTTTTAAACATGGGTTCGATCATTTAGAGGGGTTGAGGTAAGCATTGATCCAATTTTTATAGTCTGCGTCTTTGGTCAAGGACTTCATGAGCAGGTCTCTTGAAGGTGCCTCGACATGGACCTCGTCCACTCTTTCTCGCAGTTTTTTAAGCTCACCATAAGTTGCAAGAACAGCGGCGGTGTAGGACGAGTGACCCTCTAGCGCAACTTTCACATTCAACGCCGACAACAAGTCTCTGTCCTTCATCTCCTTGGGGGTGCTGCCAAGCAAGAGGGGCAAGTTCGTGACAGCCCGCACGGCTTTTAACTGTGCCCAGTTTTGAACGCCCACCAAGAAAAGGCCATCCACGTCCAGTGTGGCGTACAGCTTGATTCTTTGCAAGGCCTCCTCCAAGGTGAGGCTGGTCAAAGCGGTGGTTCTGGCAAAAATACACAGGCCCGGATCTGCTCTTGCATCCAAGGCTGCTTGAAATTTCCCCATGGCCTCCATGGGCTCGATCACCCCCTTTGCGGGCTGTGCATAAGCTTGTGGCAGCGATGTGTCTTCAATGGTCAAGCCACTCACGCCCGCGTCCTCCAACTCTTCAACGGTTCTTCGCACATTCAAGGCGTTTCCAAAGCCATGATCGGCATCGACCAACAAGGGGATGTCACTGGCCCTGCAAATTCGATGCGCTGTCTGCGCCAACTCACTCAATGTGAGCACCACATGGTCTGGGGCGCCAAGGACGTGCCAAGAGGCGACAGATCCCGCCAACATGCCAAGCTCAAAACCCAATTGCTGCGCCATGCGGGCAGACAAGGGATCGAAAATCGAAGCGGGAAAGAAACAGCGCTCTTCCTTCAAAACCTCTCTTAAACGAGACCTTCTACTTTGACAATTCAAAACGATACTCCAATGAACAGGGTGGCCTCATAATGTAGCCGATGTTTGCACGCTCATGCACCCAGCTTGAGAGGCACAACAAAGGCTGTGTTTGCGGGCCTGCCATGCTCGAGGCGCCACCGCATAGAATGAAGGCCTTCAAAGCGCCACGCCTAGACATCAGATCACTTTTTTTTTACTCAACCCCTTGCAATACCTAGAGATACACCCCACACACCCGCAAGAGCGGCTCTTGCGCGTCAGTGCTTTGGCGCTGTCAAAGGGAGGCGTGATCGCCTTGCCGACAGATTCCAGCTATGCCTTGGTGTGCCAACTGGACAATCCACAGGCCGTCCAAACCATTCGCAACATCCGAGCGGTGGATGAGCGTCACTTGTTGACCCTTTTGTGCAAAGACTTGACGCAAGTGTCAAGCTACGCGAAAGTAGACAATCGCCAATACCGCCTGCTCAAAGCCGCCACACCGGGCCCTTTCACCTTCATCCTTGACGCCACCAAAGAGGTCCCCAAGCGGGTGAGTCACCCTCAAAGAAAAACCATTGGTCTTCGCGTGCCTGAGCACCCAGTGGTTCAAGCCCTGTTGACTTTGCACGGCCAAGCCTTGCTCAGCTCGACACTGATTTTGCCCAAGGAGACACACGCCCTGAACGATCCAGAGGAGATTCGCGATCGCTTGGGTCACCAACTTGCGGGCATCATCGATGCGGGTGCTGTGACCCAACAACCCACCACCGTCCTCGATCTGACCCCCATGGGCCACTCAGGAGAGCCCGTGTTGATCCGCCAGGGCGGCGGTGATCTGTCGCTTTTAGGTATTTCTTTGCACACTAATTAAGTTTAAGATCACTTAAAAAGGGTTAATTTAGTGCTCTTTTTGCTCATTACATGTAACTTTTGGTTACAAATCCCATGCCAGATGGCACAATGGCGGTGTGCAAACCAATGAGCTTATTCAAACCGTCCTGATCTTCGCCTTGCCTGTTTTATTTGCAATCACATTGCATGAGGCAGCACACGGCTACGCCGCCAAATTTTTTGGTGACGATACCGCTTGGGTGCAAGGTCGAGTGACCTTGAACCCCATGAATCACATTGATTTGATGGGCACCCTTGTCATGCCTTTGCTGCTTTACTTTGCCACCTCGGGCACCTTGTTGTTTGGATATGCCAAACCCGTGCCTGTTCGATTTGGAAATTTAAGACACCCAAAACGCGACATGGTCTGGGTGGCCTTGGCTGGGCCCGCCATCAATTTTTTTCAGGCCCTTGCATGGGGCGCACTGCTTTTCACACTTGGCAACTTGCAAGTTGAAGAGCGTTTCTTTTTATCCATGTGCCAAGCCGGTGTCTTGGTCAACGTGGTGATGTTTGTCTTCAACCTCTTTCCCATACCGCCCTTGGATGGCGGACGCATTGTGGTGGGCCTTTTGCCCTGGAAAGCGGCGATGGAGTTTTCTCGCATTGAACCCTATGGGTTCTTTGTGGTCATGTTTTTGGTCATGATTGGGGCCATTAACAAGATCTGGATGCAACCTCTGATGAGCTTGACCTATCAAATGGTCGCTTGGTTGCTGAGCCCACTCGATTTGATGGTCCAAGTAGCAATATGAAAGAACGCGTTTTATCAGGCATGCGCCCTACGGGGGCGCTTCATCTGGGTCACTACCATGGTGCCCTAAAAAACTGGGTGCGGTTGCAGTCCGAGATGGATTGCTACTATTTCGTTGCCGACTGGCACGCCTTGACCACCCACTACGAAAGTCGCGAGATCATAGAGAAGAATGTCTATGAAATGGTCATCGACTGGCTTGCGGCGGGCTTGGACCCTGAGCGGTGCACGATTTTCTTACAAAGCCGCATCCCCGAACATGCCGAACTCTTTACATTGTTGGCCATGGGCACCCCTTTGGGTTGGCTCGAGCGGGTGCCCACCTACAAAGACCAACAAGAAAAACTCAAAGACAAGGACTTGTCCACCTATGGCTTTTTGGGCTACCCGCTCTTGCAAGCGGCAGATATTTTGATTTACAAGGCCAAATACGTCCCCGTCGGTGAAGACCAGTCGTCCCACGTTGAGTTGACTCGCGAGGCCGCCAGGCGCTTTAACCACTTGTATGGCAAAGAAATCGATTTCGAAGAAAAGCTCTTAGAGACCTTCCAAAAGCTCAATCCCGAACAAGTCAAGCGTTTTGAAAAGTCCAGAAAGAAATTTCAAGAAACCGGGGACTTGAAGTCGCTTGAAGGGGCCCTTGGCTTTGTTCACAATGAGCCCAACCTCAACTCAAAAGACAAAGAGCGCTTGGAGGGCTATTTCAAAGGCACCGGTTCGACCATTCTGACCGAGCCACAAGTCTTGCTGACCCAAGCCAGCAAGCTGCCTGGCCTAGATGGGGCCAAGATGAGCAAGAGTTACAACAACTCCATTGCCATTCGCGAGGACAAAGCCTCACTGGAGCAAAAAATAAGAAAAATGCCAACCGACCCAGCGCGTGTCAAACGCACGGACGCCGGAAACCCTCAAAAGTGCCCTGTGTGGCAATTTCATCAAATCTATTCTGATGAAAACACCAAGGCCTGGGTACAAAAAGGTTGTCAAAATGCGAGTATTGGTTGCTTAGAATGTAAGCAACCCATCATTGAGCAAGTTTTGATTGAGCAAGCACCCATGTTAGAGCGTGCAGAAAAGTTTTTAACCCAGCCCAAATTGGTTCGTGAGATAGTAGATGCGGGAACACAAAAAGCCCGGCAAACTGCTCAAGAAACCATGAAGGATGTTCGTCAGGCCATGGGCTTGAATTATTGATCAGGAAGTTAAATCATGAGTCTATATGTAATCGATGATCACCCCTTGCTCAGACAAGCCTTGGGCATGCTCTTGCGCCGAATCAAGCCCGCCTCCAAAGTGGTGGAACTTGAAAAGTTAAGTGAGCTTCAAGCCGCCATCATTAAAAATGGCCCGCCCGAACTCTTTGTCCTGGACCTTTTGCTCCCAGGCGTCAAGGGTGTGAGTGCGATCACCGACATCAAAGGCATGTACCCTGAGACGCCCTTGGTGGTCATCTCTGCCATGCCCTCAGGCGAAGCGGAAGAAACGTGCTTGGACGCGGGCGCCGACCTCTTCATTGAAAAATCCCTTCCTGCAAGCGACATCACGAGCGCCATTGCAGGGCTGTTCACGGAAGAAAAGACGAGCGAAGAAGACGACGAGGACGTGCCCGCGGTGGCAGGCAGTGACACCAAGCTGTCCAAGCGCCAAAAGCAATTGATTCTCATGCTGGACCGAGGTTTATCGAACCGAGACATTGCCAGCGAACTCAACATCAGTGAGCACACCGTCAAGGTGCACCTTTGGAGACTCTTTAGACGACTTGGCGTCAAGAGCAGAACGCAGACCTTGCACTTTGCCCGAATGCATGGCTTTTTAATGAGCTGAGAGCCATCTCTCGCGTCTTTCAAGCTTGCCATGTGAAAGTCAAAAGAAACCCCAAAAAAAAAATGAGGACCCTAGCGTCCTCATTTTTTTTGTAAAACCGAGCGCTTCGATTCGCTCAAATGGTGTGAGCGATCATTTTGCTTTGTACAAGCCCTCGATTTTGAGTTGTAAGTTTTTAGCGCCCAAAGAGATGGGGCCTGTCGTGAGACCCAAGTCATCCGGTTGGGGCATGGCTTGTCCACTTTTTGAAATTCGAACATGAACCAAGACTTGATTGAATTGGGACAATTTTTTATCAGGTGACATGGCCATCTCGTCGGTCAGCTCAAAGTTCAAAGGCAAAGCTTCTGCTTTCGTCTTTAGGATGGCAATGGGCATGCGAGAGCCTTGTGGATCTGTGGCGTACACAAAAACACTGTCGGATTTTTCTACCTTCGCCATGAGGGCCTGATCCAAAACCACTTGACCTTTGATGGATGCAGCACTTGAGGCTTTGTTCATCGCAGCACTTGGGGCGGGGGCGGGTTTGATCCCCAACTTTTCTTGCGACAAGGCGATGACTTGATCCAAGCTTTGTGCCTCAGAGGAATTGGGATCGAGTTGTTTCTTCACACGTGTCCAACGCTCCAAAGCCAATTGGTACTTGCCTTGAGAAAACGCAGCACTGCCAGCCAGCAACAAGGCGTTGGCTTGGTCGGGATCTGCTTTCAAGACCGACTCAATGATTTGCATGCTTTCACCTTCAAATCGACCTTGATTGAGCATGGCCAGGACCTCGGCTCGCTCAATCGCCACATCATCATTGCGACTCAGAGACAAGGACTTCTTGAACGCCTCATTGGCCTGAGCAAAATTTTCCCGTGCACGCTCAACACGAGCCAACATGGTCCAAGCCTCCACAGAGTTGGGCTCCTTGTCCACGCGTTCTTGCATCTCTTTGGCCATTTTGGCCAGCACCTCGGGTGAGCGCGCATGTTGCGCCTCATTGAAAGCTGCATCGTCTTGAACGCCATCGACCAAAGCTTGAGGGTCCAGTGCTGAAGGTTGCCCAATGGTCAAATAAAGGCCCAAAGAGGCCACAAACAAAAACACCGACAAAGACACCATCAGCCATTTGTATCGGTACACCTTTGGGGCGGGCGCCACAACGTCACTCCCCGACTGAGGGGCATCGGAGACCCCAGCCGTGTCTTCAATCAAACGCCTGGCCAATTCATCATGGGCCTGAGCAAACTCCTCCTCCGTGATCAAGCCCCTTGAGCGCTCAAGCTCGAGGTCTGCAACTTGGGCTTTGAACACTTGCGCTTGCGCCAAAATGAGTTCCTTGTTGGACGCACTTTGTGGTGCATCG
>CAIOTD010000192.1 GCA_903861115.1 uncultured Burkholderiales bacterium | reverse complement strand
AAGGGACGCCGTGACGCCGCTCACCAAGCGCTCAATCTTGGGCTTGCCCTCGACTTGAAGCCCGTTGGGACAATAATCTTTGAATTTTGCGCATTCCAAAAGCGCATCCAAGGACTGCTTGAGCTCTTCACGTAAGATCATGGAGGGGCCTTGAGTTGAAATGTACAGGTGCTTTGAACTTTAAAAGGGCAGTGGGGTTCAAAGACGACTCCACCACTTGGCCCCAAACTGAATGTTGAGCGCTCTCTCAACGAAGCGACTGCGGCTTGGTTTTGGGGCGCTGTGCTGGGGTCACCGCCAAAACCAGTTGCTGATCTTTTCGTCTCACTTTGAACTCCACCGTTTTGTTGGGCTTCAAGCCGGCCACGGCGCTCAAGAGTTCTGCGACTTGGCTCACCGGTGTTGCGCCCACTTGCTCAATCACGTCTCCAGGCTTGATGCCCGCCTTCGCTGCGGGTCCATTTTGCAGCACCCCCGTGATGGCCACCCCTTTGGTGTTTTTGACCTCAAAACTTTGCATGAGCTCAGGCGTGAGATCGGTGGGCTCGACCCCAATCCAACCTCGGGTGACCTGCCCATCGCGAACAATGCCCTCTAACACCTGTTGGGCCGTGGCCACGGGAATGGCAAAGCCAATGCCCATGCTCCCACCCGATCTGGAAAAGATGGCCGTGTTGATGCCCATCAAATTGCCACTCACATCCACCAAGGCGCCGCCCGAGTTGCCGGGATTGATGGCCGCATCCGTTTGAATGAAGTTCTCAAAGGTGTTGAGCCCCAATTGGTTGCGCCCCAAGGCCGACACAATGCCACTGGTGACGGTTTGACCGACACCAAAGGGGTTGCCAATGGCCAAGACTTGGTCGCCCACTTGCAAATTCTCTGATTTCCCCAAAACGATCACCGGCAAGCGATCGAGTTTGATTCTGAGCACCGCCAAATCCGAATCGGGATCCACGCCAATGATTTGTGCCTTGGCCTTTCTGCCGTCGTTCAAACTCACCTCAATCTCATCGGCCTCTTCAACCACATGGTAATTGGTCAAGATGTAGCCCTCTGGGCTCACAATCACACCAGAACCCAGGCCCGCAGACGGGGCCTCCTCGCGCTCACCAAAGAAGAAACGCTGCCAGGGGTCGTTTTTGTTCACGCCCTTTTCAGGCACTTTGCTGGTGTTGATGCTCACCACGGCTGGCGAGGCTTTTTTGGCCGCTTGGCTAAAACTGCCTGGCGAGTAGACCTGCGCATCACTGCCCGCACTCAGTGGTGGCGCTTGTGACAAACTCAAACCAGAAAACCCTGCGCTTTGATGGAGCCACTCAGGCTTTAAGGTCACAAGAATGAACCACACCGCCAACAAAACGGTCACCACTTGAGAAAACAAAGACCATAATTTTTTCATCTTTAACACCGTAAGTTCAACGTTGTGAAGTGCATGCAAACCCGCAAGCAACCCAAGCACACCCAGCCCTCAACTTTTTAAGTTCCAGCGCCTCCACTCTACATGGGGTCGCGCATGCAGAAAAAAAGTCTCTGCGCAAGACCCCATGGGCCTGTGGTCTTCTCAATCCTCAGCGTCTGGCGCCTGGGTGGTCTTGATGAATATTTGTGCCGCCCAGATCCCCAGCTCATACAACAAACACATCGGAATGGCCAAGGCCAGTTGTGAGACCACATCGGGAGGGGTCACAATGGCGGCCACGATGAAGGCCAAGACCACGAAATAAGAACGAAAGGACTTGAGTTTCTCGATCGAGAAAATATTCATGCGGGCCAACACAATCACCACAATGGGCACTTCAAACGCCATGCCAAAGGCCAAAAACATGGTCAACACAAAACTCAAATAGGCCTCAATATCAGGGGCCGCGGTGATGCTTTTGGGCGCGAAGCTTTGAATGAATTTGAACACCTGGCCAAACACAAAGAAGTAACAAAAAGCGACCCCCAAGAAAAACAACACCGTGCTTGAGATCACCAAAGGCAGGACCAATTTCTTTTCGTGCGAATAAAGACCCGGCGCCACAAAGGCCCACACTTGGTAGAGCACCACGGGCAACGCTGCCAAAAAGGCGGCCATCATCAAAATCTTCAAAGGCACCAAGAACGGAGAGATCACAGACGTGGCAATGAGGGTGGTGCCCGCTGGCAAATGCGCCACCAAGGGGGCCGCCAAAATGTCGTACAAGTCTGCCGGACCGGGGTACAAAGAAAAAGCAATCGCAGCCACGGCGATGGCAATGGCCGATTTGACCAATCGGTCCCTGAGCTCAATCAAATGTTGAACAAAGGGCTGCTCAGAACCCGACAACTCATCCTTGTCATGCGCCTCGGGCTTTTCGCTAGGGCTTGGCGCCACCTCAGCAGAGACGTCATGTTGCGTGGCAAGGGAGGTAGAAGAATGAGGTTGATCAGACATAGAAGGAAGAGGATGGGAGATGCAAAATCAAGGGTTTGAAACGGTTCGAACACTTGAGAGCGGCGACTTCTTGATCGCTCTCAAGGCTTGGGACTTTTAGGGGTTGGTGGAGCCAAAGCCAACATCCTTGCGTGGCCTAAAACGCGCGACCCTGGCAGCGCCCGACAAGGCCTTGGTGCGAACACCCGCGCGCGCTTTGTACCACTTGGGGGTCGCCGTCTGCTTTAAACGCCACTTTTTACCTGGATGGCGGTACTCGGGCATGTAAAGCGGGGCGTCGTAGCCCATCGATGTGCTTGTCATGAGATCGGTCGAGTCCAGTCCACTGGTCGCCTCTTTCCAATCTTTCTCAAACGCATGGGTCGTGTCGTTGAAACTTTGCTGCACATTTTGCGCAGCCGACTCCATCGTCTCTTTCATCTTCTTGAGCTCATCGAGCTCCATGGCGCGGTTGACCTCGGCCTTGACGTCGGAGACGTAGCGTTGCGCCTT
>CAIOTD010000191.1 GCA_903861115.1 uncultured Burkholderiales bacterium | reverse complement strand
TTTTTGCGCGAAGACGCTGTTCGACGCTCGCTTGAAAGTCTCCCGTGTTTTGAGTCATCGACTTTGAGCTCCTCTTTTTATGTGCTCAAAGCCGTGCCCGGCATGCGACTGCATTATTTACATGGCGAGCCGAATTGTTTGCCGACAGGCCAAACCTATGTGTGCTTGCATGGTGCCAATACCTGTGCGGGCGTCTTTGAGCCCGTCTTTGCATCCTTGCTCAGCTCTGGCGCTCGGGTCTTGGCGCCCGATGCACTGGGGTTTGGTGCGAGTGACCGCTTCAAGAAGTCGCGCAGCCATGATTTCACTTTGCTCATGCAGTCCTTGCTGGAGTGGATCGAGTTCATGGATTTGAAGGACATTTGTTTCATCACCCATGACGCCTCTTTGGTTTGGGCGCTCCTCTTGAAAGCACGGCTCCCTCAGCGGGTGGTGTCCGTGCTTGCGATCAATCCATGTTTGAAGTCCTCTCTTGTGCCTGAGCGCGATCACGGTCATGATCCCCATGGACTCGCGCTTTATGCGTGTCTTGGCGCTTGGCTCAAAAAGGGCTTGCAGTTGCCCCACATCGAGGCCCATTTTGCGGCCTTGTCGAGCGAGTTGTCGGCAAAGGAAACCCGCGCCTTGGCGTGCTCTTTTGAGCAGCCCTTTGAGCGCACCGTTTTTGAGGCCTTTGAGGTGCTCTTTCCAAGTGTTGAGGAGGCCTGGGCTTGCTTTGATTTGGACGGGAAGGATCTGCATGCACTGCTTTCTTCTGAGTTTTTGTCTCGGTGTGCCTGGATGAACACCAAGCCTTCTTGCCTGCTTGTGCAGGCGGCACCTGCAGCGCCCGTGTCTTCACTGTTGCCCGGTTTTGTGCGCCGTGATGCTTTGGAGCACTTGGGCTTTTTGAGTCAGGCAAGCTTTGCCCAACTGGGGCGGGTCTTGCTGGATGGAACGCATTGACACCTAGCGACGCGCGCGCTTAGCGCTTGAGTCTTCGTGCCATGCAAAAGAGGAGCGCGATGAACATGCTGGGCCTTGGGTGTGCGTGCTCTCAGGCCCGAGCAACCGGCATGTCCGCCCAAGCGGTGGTGTAGCGGGGTGTGAGTCGCTCTTGTCGCATGGACCAAATTTTGGGTCCAAGGCCCAAGCCACTGCTTGCAATCGTTAAGGTCCCACGCCCGTGGCGTTGGTTGACTTGGTCGAGTGCACGCATGAGTTGTTGGGGATGCACACGCTGTGCGCCCAGATCGTTTGTTTGATCAAATGCGAGTTCGCCTTGCTCCAAGTCTTCGTCGCTCAACTCCAGCAGCATCACGCCGGCCTTGGCAAATGCAAAGCCGCCTTGGTAGATGAGTTGCAGACCCATGACGGCGGTTTGAACCAAGGTGCTGGTGTCTGCACTGGGTCGCAAGAGTGGCAAGGTGACGCTTTGGCTGTACTGGGGGCCCGGGCGAAAGGGACTGGTTCTGATGAAGACCAACACTTGCCCGGCTCGACTGTGTTGGCGTCTGAGCTTTTCTGCAGCGCGTGAGGTGAACGCTGACACCGCTTCGATCAAGGGCGCCAAACTCACCACCGCTTGACCAAAACTGCGCGTGCAGGCGATCTCTTTCTTGTTGGCGGGCAGCTCCTCCAAGTCCAAACAGGCGTGCCCTTGCAACTCTCGCACCGTGCGCTCCATCACCACGCCAAAGCGCGCTCGAAGTGCGCTGGTGCTAGCGGCTCGCAAGTCCCAGACCGTCTCAATGCCTGAGGCTTTGAGTTGTGCGCTGATGCGCCTGCCAACGCCCCAGACCTCTGAGACATCGGTGCGTTGTAAGACGTCTTTGAGAGTCGCCGGGCTCAGGCGCTCGAGGTCACAGACTTGTGCGAGTTCCAAAGGGTACACGCCGGGCTTGCGTTCAGCTGTTTTTGCAATGTGATTGGCCAATTTGGCCAGTGTTTTGGTGGCCCCTATACCAATGCAGGTGGGAATGCCAATCCACTGCAAAATGCGCTCGCGCATGGTGTGAGCTCTTTTGCTCAAGTCGCCTCGCACACCGTGCAAGCCCACAAAACTTTCATCAATGGAGTAGACCTCTTGGCTGGGTCCTAGGCCACTTGCAATGGTCATCATGCGTTGGCTGATGTCGCCATAGAGCGTGAAATTGGCCGACAAGGCCACGAGGCCAGCGCTTTCTTGCAAGTGTTGGATCTTGAACCAAGGCGCGCCCATCGCAATGCCTAGGGCTTTGGCCTCGTTGCTGCGCGCGATGGCACAACCGTCGTTGTTTGACAGCACAACCACCGGGCAGGCGTTCAAAGAGGGGCGAAAAATTCGCTCACAGCTCACATAAAAGTTGTTACCGTCCACCAGTGCGTACATATCAGTCCAGGTGTTGTGCGCTCTTGCGAAAGCGCTTGATGGAACTCGTGACCACACCACAAATGCGCAAGCTTTGCCCCTCTTTGAAGGTGATCTCGGGGTAGGTGGGGTTGGCCGGTTGGAGCTTGATGTTGCCGTTGCGTTTGTAGAAGTACTTCACGGTGAACTCGCCATCCACCTCCGCCACCACCACATCTTTGTGCACCGGCGTGAGTGCTCGATTGACCACCAAGATGTCGCCATCAAAGATGCCCGCTTCGGTCATCGATTGACCAGAGACGCGCCACAAGAAAGTGGCCATGGCATGGGTGATGAGCAACTCATTGAGATCGTGGCGCTTGACGGCAAAGTCTTCTGCGGGTGAGGGAAAGCCTGCGGGGACCTTGCCGGGCACGACACTCAAGGGCTGAACGCGAGGGGCGAGCGTGCACGCGTGCGCCGTGGGCGGCACGGGCAAGTGCTGCCATTCGTGCTCTTGTGCACGGGGTGTTGGGGGTGTTTTGTCTCGCACGCGGCTCGCCTCGTTTGGCGCGCAAGCTGGGCGAGAGGGGTCAAGAAGGAGAGGCCGTATACTGTTCATTTATACAGTATACGGCAAAATCCTCCGCCTTAGGAACTCTTTTCTTAGAGAATGCCCGCTTCTTGGAGTCGCGTCATTTCTTGATCGCTCAGACCCAAGAGGCCTTGCAACACCGCCTCATTGTGTTCGCCAAGTTGTGGTGGCGCTTTGTTGTATTGAATGGGGGTTTTAGACAAGCGAATGGGACTGGCCACACTGGGCACGCTGCCGTATTGTGCATGGGGAATGTCCACACGCAACTCGCGTGCTTGGACCTGAGGGTCGGCAAAGACGCGCTCCAAGGTGTTGATCGGGCCACAGGGCACGCCTGCTCGCTCCATGATGAGGACCCACTCGTCAATGTTGCGCGTGCGGGTGATCTCCTCAAGCAAGGGGGTGAGTTGATCGCGGTGCATCACGCGGTCTTTGTTGGTTAAGAAACGCGCATCGCCAGAGAGTTCGGGTCGGCCCGCGGCTTGACAAAAATTCTTGAACTGCGAATCGTTGCCCGTGGCCAAGATGAAGTAGCCGTCCTTGGCGGGCAAGGACTGATAGGGGGTGATCGAGGGGTGCTCATTGCCCAGTCGCACGGGGGACTCCCCCGTGACCAAGTAGCTTGATGCTTGGTTGGCCAAAGCGGCCACCTGCACGTCCATGAGGGCCATGTCCAAGTGTTGCCCCTCGCCCGTCAAATCTCTGGCTCTGAGCGCGGAGAGGATGCCAACGGTGGAGTACAGCCCGGTCATCACATCGGTGATGGCAACCCCCACCTTTTGTGGGCCGCCGCCCGCTTTGTCATCTCTTTCTCCCGTGATGCTCATCAAGCCCCCCATGGCTTGGATCAGAAAATCGTAGCCAGGGCGCTCGGCGTAAGGACCCGTTTGTCCAAAGCCTGTGATCGAGCAGTAGATGAGTCCAGGGTGGATTTCTTTCAAAGAGGCGTAATCCAGGCCGTATTTTTTGAGGCCTCCCACTTTGAAGTTTTCAATCAAGATGTCACATTTTTTGACCAATGTTTTTAGCAACTCTGCACCAGACGCTTGCGTGAAGTCCACCGTAATGGATTGCTTGCCTCGGTTGCACGTCATGAAGTAGGCCGCGTCGGCCCTCTCTCCCGTGTTGGCGTCCTTTAAAAAGGGAGGGCCCCAAACGCGGGTGTCGTCTCCCGTGCTTGGGCGCTCAACTTTGATCACCTCAGCGCCCAAGTCGGCCAAGGTTTGTGCGGCCCAAGGGCCTGCAAGAATGCGGCTTAAATCAAGCACACGAATGCCACTGAGTGGCAAAGGGGAGGGGGTGTGGTGGGTCGTCATATGCGCATGATTTTACGTGAAGGGAAAAAGCCTTTGGTCGATTTCTTTTATACTGCGATGCACCGCTCCATTTTTCTCTCTCAAACCCACCTGTCGATCAACGCAGTCCCTTGGGGCCCTCCATGAACCGTTTACCTGTCTTGCGTTGTTGTCACCTGCTTGTGTGCTTGATTTGTGCGCTGCTCTTGGCTGCTTGCTCAAGCTCCAAGCCCCCTGTGGCTGTGGTGAGCCCCAATGCGCCAGCACTGCGCGTGGATTCAGCGGGTGTGGTGCCCAAGACCCTGTTGAGTCTCGAACAAGGCCAAAGTGTGGCCGTTTATGCCATTGGCTTGGTGGGGGTGCCTTACCGTTACGGCGGCAATACCCTGGCCTCGGGCTTTGATTGCAGTGGACTCATCGCACATGTCTATCAATCCCAGACACCCTTTGCGACACCCAGGACGGTTGCGCAGTTGAACGCATGGGGCATCGAGGTCCCCGAGGACAAGAGGCGAACGGGGGACTTGGTGTTCTTTAAATCTCCTGGGGTCGCTTTGCCCACGCATGCAGGCATTTATGTCGGGCAAGGGCGGTTTGTGCATGCGCCCTCAACGGGAGGGACGGTTAAATTGAGCCACACCGATCAGCCCTATTGGACACGCATGCAAGTGAGCTACAGAAGACCTTGATGCGCTTCGTCGCGCACGAAGCCGTTGGGGTGGCGAAGGGCACAAGCTCACCCTGGGTCGTTCTGTCCACCACTCCACCCGGGTAAATAACTCGCTTGCGTTTTCTTTGCCAGTTTGACCGCCTCTTTGAGCGCTTTGTTCATGGATTGCCCGAGCAAATCTTTGTCGACAAGACCTCTGAAATAGTCGGCCCATAAGAACTCACTGTATGGGGTGATGTCTTTGGCAAAGGCGCCGTGTTTTCTTGCAAGTCCCGCAAGACTTCTGTAGGGGTCGTCTTTGAGGTCGGCGATGGTTTTAGGGATTTTTTTGAAGTCGACCCGTTTGCCATCTCGGTCAAAGGGATGCGCCCACTGATGGAACTCCATCACTCGCCAAAAGGTGACTTCATCGAGCCACGAGAGGTCTTTGAGAATGGTGAGCAACACACGTTCTTGGCCCTCTTCAAACAAGGCCACCCCCAAGTGATGGTGATCAATGATGAAGTGCTGTTTTTTGGGGCCGATGATGGTTGGAAACCAGTGCTGCTCAATCAAGGCGTCGCGTTTCTTGCCCGACAAGGCTCGCCACTCTTCTCGTTTGTTGTAGACCTCTTGGTAACCAATGCTGCATTGCGTGGGCCTGAGCGAGGAGAGCGCTGCTTTGATGATGTGGTGATGGACGGGTCTCATAGGGCGATGGGCTCGAGTAAAGGGGGCGCAATGTTTGAGATGACAAAATCCCAAGCGCAATGATCGCACAAAAAACAAAGCGCAACGCCATCAAAGACGTCACGCTGTGCTTTTTTGTCAACCGAGCCCAAAGGCGAGTGCGCCTTTGGGCGAGTTCACGTTTTTTTAGATCTTGAAGGCCTCAAGCGCCTCTGGCGCAAAGAGGTCTTGCACATTGAGCTTCTTGGGTGAGAGACCTTGTTCATGGTGGTAGCGTGTGAACGTTTCTAGCGTTTTCACGTTCTTCTCCAAACCGTAAGGCCACCAATCATCACCAAATTCGCGCTTGGTCTCCTCAACCTGTGCAGTCAAGTGAGGCAACATGGTCTTGAGCGCCGCCGTCTCGTTCAAGGCTTCATAAGTCATTTTTTGTGACTCGATGAAGGCTTTGGTCAAGGACTGCGCAATCCAACGATTGGCCTCATAGACTTCACGGCGGATCACGACCGTGTGCATGATGGGGAAAATCTGAGTCTCGCGGTAGTACTTGCGCTCGACCTCTTGGTAGTTTTCAAACAAGCGTTTGACGCGACCGTCGCCTTTGAGAAAGGAGGAAGGCATTCTGGCGGTGTACAAAGCGTCGATCTCACCGTCGTAGAGCATTTGCGTGAGGGTTTGATGGGGCTCAATGGGACTGACTTTGATGTTCTCAGGCAACTTCAAGCTCATCTTCTCAATGCGTCCAGGCTCCTCTTCGCCGCCAAACAAATAGGGTTGTGCATCAATCGGCACACCGTAATGGTCTTGCAAAATCCCGCGAATCCAGACCGGTGCGGTCATTTGGTATTCAGGAGAAGCGATTTTCTTGCCAATCAAATCCTTGGCTTCCTTGATGCCGCTGTTGGCATTGACATAGATGCAAGAGTGTCTGAAAAAGCGAGACGGGAAAATAGGCAAAGCGATGAAGGGTTTGTCGGGCTTGGTCAAAGAGACGCAGTAAGAGGACAAGGACATCTCGGCCACATCGAACTCTCTAAAGCGAGCCATGCGAAAGAAGGTCTCCTCAACGGGCAAGTTCAGGTAGTTCAGGTCAATGCCGTCCACCTTCACGCGTCCATCCATCAATGCTCTCGTGCGATCGTAGTCCCAGCACGCAAAGCTTAATTGAAGTCGGTTCATTTGTTGTTTACTCCTGTTGAATATGTGCGTCTCGCACGATTTTTGTCATTCTTGAAATTTCTTGATCCAGTGCGAGCGCAAATTCATTGGCGCTGCCCCCGACCGCTTCAATGCCTGCCAGGCTCAAAGAGTGAATCACTTCGGGCATTTTAGCGACTGCGGACATCTCTTGACTGATGCGGTCGATCAAGGCTTGAGGCGTTGCTTTGGCCGCCAACAAGCCAATCACAGGGGCCAAGTCATACCCGGCAATGATCTCTCCCATGGCCGGTGTGCTGGGCTCTTGCTCAGAGCGCTTGGACGCATTGCTTGCGACCAATTTGACTTGTCCCGATTTGACAAACCCCGACAAGGAGGGCAGTGCTGCAAAGGCCATGTCCACTTGACCGCCCACCAACGCGGGCACCGATTGGCCTGAGCCTTTGAAGGGAATGTGGGTGATGTCCAAGGAGAGCGCCGTTTTGATCGCTTCCATGGACAGGTGATGCGTGCTGCCAACACCTGAGGAACCGTAGGAGAGGCTGCCCGGTTTGGCTTTGGCCAAAGCCACCAACTCCTTGAAGCTAGACACCCCCGTTTTGGGATGCACGGCCAAGTAAAGCGGAGCACGTGCCGCAAAAGAGGCGGCCACAATATCGCGCTTGTACTCGTAACTCACGCTCTTGTAGATCAAGGGATTGATCGAAAAGCTCGATCCATCGGTGCACAAAAACGTGTACCCATCAGCAGGCGCAGAAATCACCGCTTGAACAGCAAGCACCCCATTGGCGCCGGGTTTGTTCTCCACCACCACCGCTTGGCCCAAGCGCTCTGTGAGGCGTTGTGCATAAATGCGAGCAACCGTGTCGGGCAAACCACCCGCTGCGTGGGTGATGATGATTTTGATGGGTTTGCTCGGGTAGTTGTTGCCTTGCGCAAAGGCATCAGGCACGCAACTCGCGCCCAGCAAGGACAAGCTGAACTTCAGACTGCGTCTTTTGGACTCATCTGCGAGCGCCTGCTGTGAGGGCCATCCAGGATGGCGAAGAGGAGAAAGGCTCTTTTTCATGGACGTGCTCCAAGTGGAATGGTTTGATGTGGGTGCTCAAAGCGAACCCGAAGGGGCTGTTGAACAAAGGGTTCGTGGCGCTGATGCTGCCTGCTGCCTGCTACATGGCGATTTCGAGGCTTGAACCTCACGCCAACGCAAGGACACTCCATTTTAACCCAGCTGCTCAGTCGCTCCTTGACAGGGCGCGTGTCTCAAAGTCGCTGCTCGCATCCAAGTCCTCCATGGGCTGCCCGTGGACCCAGTGGCCCGGGGTTCAGGTCCTCAAAAAAAAGCATGATGAGGGGGGTGGGCGCACCTTTTGACAATTAAAGACATATCTTTTGGAGGGTTATTGCGCGTTGCCGCTCAATGAGTGAACTGTCATCAAATTAAGCACCTTGGTAATGCTCTAGCGAATGCGAGTCCATAAGATAGGGTCCATGAACGCAAAAGTCCTCTTCCTTTCATTGCTCGCTTTGCCAAGCCTGGCCAGTGCCATGGGCAATCCCTGCGAGGAGGGTTTAAAGGGGGACGAAAAACTGCTGTGCAATGCCAAACGATCGATCAGCGTGAACGAGTGTGACCGCGGCAGCAACATGGAGTTCAAGATGTTTTGTGTGGCTGCTGTTCGCGCCCGCCAGCGAGACAACCTCTACGGCGTCAAACCCATGACCGCGGCAAACACACGCATCATCACCTCCTCGCCCATGAAGTACTTTTGGATGAATTAATCCTTTAGGGTTCATTTTGTGCGGTTTTGATGAATGGCTTGCCCTAGGATGCGCCGGTTCAGCAGATAAAAGTGCTTTCATGACAAGAACGTAATGCACCTGGGTGACAGATTTGTCACAATGGGTCCATGTTTCAAAAAGCGTTGATCTCTCTCTTTCTATTTGCCCCCATGTTCGCCATGGCGGTTGGAGACGAGTGCATCAATGAATCCAATGAGCAATTGAAATTGATGTGCAAAGCCAAGAACCATGCTTCTGCTGGCTACTGCGACAAAATCACGTCCATGGGCACCCGCATGGAGTGCATCCTCTTGGTCAGAAACCGCCAAAGAGAGATCAATTGGGCCGCCCCAAAGCCCAAAGTGTTGCCCCCGCCGATTCAAAACTAGCCCCCTTGGGTGCCTAGGGTAAGACCTGATTCGTGCTTTTAATTCATCCCTAGAATTGGATCACTGCGAAAAACATCCCGCCATGGGTTGTCGTGCTTGGCCCACACAGGGTCAAGTCCCAAGGGGTCGTCAAGCCCCCTTGGGTCGCTTTGCGTCAATATAAAAACTAGGCATTTGAATCAAAGGACTTCCATGAAATGTATCGCCAGATCGGTTGGCAAAGCCAACGCGTTGATCAAGACATCCGTCTTGCTTTTGGGTTTGTTGGGTGTGCATTTCACCCTTCAAGCCCAGTCCAACCCCCCCATTCGCATCGGTAGCACTTTGGCGCTGACCGGTCCCTTGTCCTCCACTGGGATTGTGCACAAGTTGGCCGGTGAGATCGCGGTCGAAGACATCAACAAGCGCGGTGGTCTCTTAGGCAGGCGCGTTGAGTGGGTGTTAAAGGACGATCAATCCAAGCCTGAAATGGCCAGAACACTTTATGAGCAGTTGCTCAACAGCGACAAAGTCGATCTGCTGATGGGCCCCTACGCAACGGGCGCCATTTTGTCGGCCTTCGTCGTGGCCGAGAGGTACAACAAAGTCCTCATTCATCACACCTTTGGTATTCCCAATCAAGCCAAGTATGACAAGCAGTTCCCCGCCTGGGCGCTTGGCCCCAATCCCGATAAAACGGTGCCCAATACCGTGTTTGATGCGATGGCGTCTTTGCCCAAGCCCCCCAAAACCATTGCCATTGTGACCAGCAAGTTCCCCTCGGTCTTTTTCTTGTCTGCGGGTGCACGTGAAGTGGCCAAGCAGCGCGGTCTGCAAGAAGTGTTGTATTTGGAGTGGGATTTTGGTAACCGTGATTTCGCACCGATTGCGTCCAGGATCAAAGACGCCAAGCCTGACCTCTTGTGGGTGGGCGACATTGGTGCTGAGGGCAACCAAATATTAGAGGCGATGAAGAAAATTGATTATGTGCCTCCTTTGCACACACACGTCTATCCTTCACCAGGCATCATGGCTGCTGCACCAGAGGCCCAAGGCAGCTTTGCCATTTCTCCCTTTGAAGAGCATCTGCCCTTCACCAAGAACAAAGGGGCTGAATTCTTCATCAAAGCCTTTGATGAAAGAGCCAAGCAAGCCGGTTTGCCTTATACGCGCGTTGAAGTGCAGGCCGCCAGTTCATTCACCGCGTGGCAAATGCTAGAAGCGGCGGTGACTGCAACGAAGAGTCTGAACGACGACGCCATTGCAAAGTGGCTCAAGACCAACAAGGTCGATGCGATCACGGGCCGTCTGCGCTTTGATGGTCCCAACAACTATGGCGACGACTTGATGCACGTCAAGCAGTTGCAAAATGGTCAGTGGGTGGTCGTGTGGCCTAAAAACTTGGCCGCACCTGGCGCCAAGATGCAGACCCAGTAAAACCTTAGATCCTTGAAATGAAAGCCCCCGAAACCAGTGGTTTCGGGGGCTTTTTAAATGGGGGAAAGCCCATCAAGCCCCGGGACGAGCCCGGTGATGGCGTCACGCCAGATGGATGATCTCAATCGTGCCTTTTGGGGTTCTCAGGGCCCGAGAACCATGCAACATAGAGGGCAGGCAGGACCACCAAGGTCAACAGCGTGGCCGTGATCAAGCCGCCAATCACAACGATGGCCAGTGGGCGCTGCGTCTCAGCCCCAATTTCTTGACTCAAGGCCATGGGCAACAAGCCCAAGGCGGCCAACAAAGCGGTCATTAAAACCGTTCGCAAGCGCTGAATGGAGCCCTCTTTGACGGCGTCTAAAACATTCAACCCCGCTGCGCGCAATTGTTGAAAAACGGACAGCATCACCACGCCGTTCAAAACGGCTTGACCCGAGAGGGCAATGAAGCCAATCGCAGCGGACACCGACAAGGGAATGCGAAGCACCCACAGCGCAACAAATCCACCTATCAGCGCCAGGGGCACATTGATCAAGATGAGTGCGGCCGTTTTGACCGAGTTGAATGCATTGAACAAAAGCAAGAAGATCAATAGCAAAGACACGGGCACCACCAAGGTCAGCCTTTTCATGGCCCGTTCTTGGTTTTCAAATTCACCAGACCAACTGACTGTGTAGGTGTCTGGAATCTTGACGTTTTGCTCGACCCTAGCCTTCATGTCCGAGACAATGGAGCCCATGTCTCGGCCTTTGATAAAGATGCCAATGGCCATCGTGCGTCGGCCCGCTTCGCGGGCGATGTTCATCGCCCCCGATGCTTGTCGAATGTCGGCCAATGTGCCCAAAGTCGTGTAGCCACCATTGGCCATCAAAACGGGTGTGTTGGGCAAGTTGCTGATGGCGCGCCCATCGTCTTTGAGCCTGACCACGGCGGCAAATTTTTTCTCGCCTTCCCAAATGTAGGTGGCCACTTTGCCCGCAAGGGCGGCTTCAATCACGTCTTGAATATCGCTCACATTGATCCCCAAGCGAGCAGCCCGCTCACGTTTGATGTCAATCACCAATTGGGGCAACTCTCCCAGACGGTCAACCTCTGCGCGCTGAATGCCAGGAATTTGCTTGAACTCACGGCGCATGGCTTCAACCGTGTTCTTCAAGTCTGTTAAATCGTCGCCTGCAACTTTGACGACAATTTGCCCTTTGATTTGAGAGATCGACTCCAAGACGTTGTCTCGAATGGGTTGAGAAAACGCTGGATCAACACCAGGAATGACCGATAAACGTGCATCCATCTCTTCAATCAATTGGTCACGCGTCAAGCCTTTGCGCCACTCTTCGTGGGGTTTGACATCCACAAAGACCTCGGCCATGCTGAGTGTTTTGGGATCGGTCCCGTCTTCAGGTTGTCCCGCTTTGGAGACCACGGTTCTCACCTCGGGAATGGTTTGCAAGGCACGCCGTGCAAGCCGTAAAATTTTGGTGGCTTCCTCTTGAGAAACACTCGACGGTAAATCCCAGTTGACCCAAAAGGTGCCTTCATTGAGCTCGGGTAAAAATTCCGACCCCAATCTGGAGGCTGCGCCCAGGGCCAAAAGAAAGGCACCAGCCGCCATCATCATGACTTTTCTTCTGTGCTCGATGGCCCAATCCAAAATGGGCTTGTAGATGTTTTTGGCGGAAGTGACCAATTGGTTGTCGTCGTGCGGCAGCTTGGAGCGAAGCGTCCAATAGGCGATCAAAGGCACCAAGGTCAATGAAAAAATCAAGGACCCAATCAAGGCCATGGTGACCGACAGTGCCATGGGTTGAAAGATGCGACCTTCGTGGCGCTGCAGCGCAAAAATAGGAATGTGCGCAGCAATGATGATCAACATCGAAAACAGCGTTGGACGGCCCACCTCATTGGTGGCATCCGTGATCACAGCTTGGCGCTCTTTTTCACTCATGCCTTCGCCGCGTTGGGCGAGCCGGTGCATGACGTTTTCAATCACAATCACCGCACCATCCACAATGATGCCGAAATCCATGGCGCCTAGACTCAGCAAGTTGGCTGGGACGCCCATGATTTTGAGCCCCATGAAAGTGCCAAGCAAGGCCAAGGGAATGACCACCACCACGGCCATGCTGGCTCTGATGTTGGATAAGAATAAATACAGCACCAGACCCACCAAAATGGCGCCTTCCAGTAAATTTCTAAAGACCGTTGAGAGGGTTTTGCCCATCAACCAAGTTCGGTCGTAAAAGGGCACGATCTCAACGCCTTGTGGCAAACCGCGTTGATTGAGGAGCGCAATTTTGTCTTTGACATTTTTCAAAACCTGAGAGGGATTTTCTCCCTTTCTCATGATGACAATGCCAACGACAGCATCGTCATCGCCATCTTGGCCCGTGATGCCCAGTCTTGGGACGGCGCCCAATTTCACTTGCGCCACATCCCGAATCAAAATCGGCGTGCCATTGTTCGAGCCCAAGACGATTTGTCCAATTTCTTCAGCCGAACTCAGAAGACCAATGCCACGAATGGCAAATTGTTGCGAGCCTTGGGCAACATAACTGCCCCCAGCGTTTGAGTTGCCGCGTCCAAGCGCATCCAAAAGATTTTGGAACGTCAGCTTAAAAGCCCTTAATTTATCCAAATCAGGCTGAACCTCGTACTGCTTGATGAAGCCCCCCATGGCAACCACATCGGCAACCCCAGGGACTTGACGCAGATTTTTCTCAATGACCCAGTCCTCTAAGGTTCTGAGGTCCGTGACCGTTTGACCATTGCCCTTGACTCTGTAGCGCATGATTTCACCCACCGGCGTAGCGTTGGGGGTGATGTTGACTTGTGAGCCCAGGGGCAGATCAACCGCGCTCAAGCGTTCGTTGACTTGTTGACGCGCCAAATTCACATCGGCCTTGTCGTCGTATGTGATGACGGTGTAGGACAGTCCGAATTGTGTGTGAGAGAACAGACGAATGGAGTTGGGCAGTCCGGAGAGGGCGGCCTCTAAAGGCAGTGTGACTTGTTTTTCAACTTCCTCTGCTGCACGGCCTGGGTAAAGCGCGATCACCGTGACTTGTGTGTCGGTGACGTCAGGAAAGGCTTCTACAGAGAGGTTTTGAAAAGCGATCAAACCCGAGGCGACAAATAAAAGGGTCCCCAGCACAATGACCAGGGGCTGCGTGATCGCAAAATTAATGATTTTCTTCATGGTTTAATGGCCGGCACTTTCATGGGCGCTTGTTGCGCATCTTCTTGCGCATTGAGCAATTCTTTGGCCAACAAAAGACCATTTTGACTGACCACTTTATCGCCAATGTTCAAACCCTCATCAATGATCACGTCCTTCTTGTTCTCAAAAACAAGGCTGACTTTCTTGGATTGAAAAACACCGGGTTCAATCTCCACAAAAACGATGTGGTCACTGCCCTTTAAAAAGACAGAGCTTGCAGGTATGTTCAGGTTGTTCTTAAAGCTTCTCAAAAAGGAGGCGGTGGCCAACATCTCATTTTTTAAAATCCGCTGTGGGTTTTCGATGGATGCGCGAACTTTGATCGTTCGGGTCATGGGGTCAATGGTGTCGGCAATGGCTCTGATCGTGGCTTCAAAAATTTGATTGGGCAAGCTGGGTGTTTTGATGTCCATCTTCATGCCCATTTTGATGTGCTGAATATCGGTTTCGCGCACATCAATGAGCACCCAAAGAAACCGTGGGTCAGTGACCACGAACAGCGCGGGTGAACTGGGGCCGAATTGATCGGGTCTGATCTCTTGGTCCGGGTTCACATTTCTCTCCACCACCATGCCGCTCAGACTCGCGCGAATCCCCAGTTGTTGGTTCACGCTTGCCCCGCTGCCGTAAAGCGCCGTCCTCGCTTGCGCGCGGTCAACCTCGGCCTTGGCCCTTAGCATGTCGGCCTCCGCTTGTTCAAATTCTTTTTGTGAGGTGATGCCAGCGTTCAAGAGTTCTTTTTGTCGCGTGAAATTTTTGCCGGCCACCAACGCGTCTGCCAAGGCGCGCGCCGTATCGGCCTGAGCGGCGCCAAACTCGGGTGATGCAATCTGGGCCAGGGGCGTACCTTCACGCACGGTTTGTCCAACATCGGTCAAAATTTGTGTGACTCGGCCAGAAAATGCAGGGAAAACTCTTTGAGTCTTTTGCTCATCCCAAACGATTCGAGCGGGTAGATCGATGGCGATGTTTTGTGCTTGCTTGACCTCCACGGTCGAGAGAAGACTTAACTGTGGATTGCCCGCTGGGAATCGGAGTTGGTTGTTTTGAACGATGGGCTGCTGAGTGACCTCCATGTGAGAAGGGGACTCAGAGCAAGACATCAAAAAAGCGCTTGAGAGACAAAGGGTGAGGATGGATTTTTTCAAGGTGAACTCTTGTTGAGAAATGTCAGTAAACCGCAGGCTGTCAATGGCTTTGGGCAAGCGGTTCGAGTTGGTAGGGCTCTGTCCTTAGGTACCAAGCGCCTTGTGATTTGGTGAGCTCGGCAAGAGAAGCAATGGCTTCGATGCGTGTTGCACGAAACGTTCTTCTCGCATCCAAAAGGTCGGTGAGGGTCAGCGCACCTTTGCTGTACGCAAATTCTGCTTGCTCTAGAACTTTTTTGGCTTGCGGCAAGATGATCCCGTCGTAGCGCTCAGAGCGGTCTTTGGCCGTCAACACGTTTTGCAACAACGTTTGTAACTCAGTGGTGGCCAGCAGTTTTATTTTTTCAGTCATCAACTGCGCTTGCGTGAGTTGCTCTTGGGCGCGTTTGATTTCACCGGCAAAGCCGTAATTGACTTGCAAAGGCATTTGTACCCGCAATTCGACCAAGCGGTTCGATGTGCCCGGATAGTGGTCAATGGAGGCGCCCCAGGTGAGGTCGGTTTTCTTCAGAGACAGGGCCAAATCAAGGGCTGTATGGGCGGCCTTTTCTCGCTGCATGGCCGCAACGACATCAGGGCGCAACAGCACCGCTTTCTCCACCTGAGCTTGGGCGTCTTCTAGGTTGAAGGGATTGCTTTTGGTCGAAGACAGCGCGACAAACCCCGCTTGAACTCTCCAGCTCAAAGGGGAGTCCTTGAGCCTCACCAATTGCGACAAGGCCAAAGCGGCGGTTTGTCTTTCAAGCTTCGCGCTTTGTGCATCGGCTTGTGCGCGTTGGTTTTCAATTGAAATCCGAAACGCCTCTTGGGCCGACAGATCACCATTCTTTAAGCGAATCAAGGCCGTGTCATTGGTTTTTTGATAGCTCTCGGCGATGGCGAAAAACTCCTCTTCTTTCAACTGCGCCGCATACAAGTCAATGAATGCGTTGTACGCCATGATTTGCTGTCCAATCAAGGTGTCGCTTAAATCGAATTGAGCGGCACTCAACAAGTTCTTGGCTGTTTGCGTTCTGAGCGTTCTCTTGTCGCCTCGCTCCCAGGTCCAGTCAATACCCAAGGACTTGTCGATGCGTTTGTCGTTCAAGATGGAGCCTGCACCCATGCCATTTTGTGCATCCATTTGGCTCGCTCGTGAGCTCAAGACGGGCAGTGGCGCGTGATCGGCTGCCAACAAGTCGCCCTGGGCAGACAGGGTCTGAGAGCGAGCCATGCCAACATCCAAGTTGGCTTTCGCTGCGTTCAGTACATCGGCCAACTGCAGGAATGTTTTTGGCGCCAAGGGGTTGGCGGACATGGCTTGGGTGTTGGCTTGCGCGAAACTCTGCTTTTCTCCCGTGAGACTGGTTTGGGGTGATACCATTTGCAGGGGTTGGGCAAGACTGTTTGAAAAATAAATCGAGCCAAAGCCAAGGGTTAACCCTAAAATGAGAGGTGTTTTCAATGTTGAAAAGTGTCTTTTTTGATGCATCCTCCGTTTATCCAACATTTTCCCTGACCAAAGCCTGACCAAGGTGTTTATTTGTTTGAACCATGCGCGTATTGTTAGTCGAAGATGATCAGGTACTGCAAACCATCATGCTCAAGTCGCTTGAGGATGCAGGGCACCGTGTGGACCACGCCAGTCACCTGGATCAAGCAAAGCATTTTGCTTTTGTTCAATCGTACGATGCCATTTTGCTCGACTTGAACCTGCCTCAAAGAGAGGGTGCCCATGCGCCCATGGGCAGCGGTTTGACATTGCTGCGCGAGTTGAGGGTTCGGGGGGACATGACGCCTGTGTTGGTGTTGACGGCCAGAAACAGAACCGAGGAGCGAATTGCGGGTCTAGATGCGGGTGCCGATGACTACCTTGGGAAGCCCATTGATTTGGCAGAATTAGAGGCCCGCTTGAGGGCGCTGGCCAGGCGAACGAGCAACACCCACGACCTGCAAAAAGTGGGCACGCTTTGCTTGGATAGAAAGCAAAGGAAAGTGTTCATCAACAACAGCGAGCTTGTTTTTCCTGCTCGTGAATACGAGGTGTTGTCCCAATTGATGACCCCACCTGGTAAAACGGTGAGCAAAAAAGAAATGTCAAGTAAATTGTCAGACTATGATGATGTTTTGGGTGACAATGCCCTTGAGACCTTTATTTCGAGATTGAGAAAAAAGATTCAAGGCTCTGGTGTGAGCATTCGAACGCTTCGAGGCTTGGGCTATTTACTAGAAGAGGAAAAAAAATGAACAACAAGAAACTCCCATCTTTGACCAGCCAGCTTTTAAAAAGCCTCTACATCCCTCTTTTCTTGACTTGGATCATTGGCACCTTGGTCGTCGTCATTGTGGCGAGCTACTTTACTGAACAGGCCTATGACCGAGCGCTCCTGGATGACGCCTATTCAGTTGCCAGTCACGTCACACTCAATGCGGCAAAAAGTAACGAGCAGTTGGAAATCGATCTCTCTGCCAATGAAATGACGACCTTGTTGTTTGATCAAAGTGAAATCATATACTTTCAGATTTTGAATGTCGATGGATCCATGGTCGCTGGGCATCCAGGCTTCAATGCCACCTTGCCGGCAGTCGGGTCCGCGCCAAAATTTTCTAATTTAGAGTTTCAGGATAAAAATTTTAGAACGGTTGCCATCTACCGCACTCAGCCGTCCCCCTTTTTCTTGGTCATGGCCCAAACCTCCGACTTTCGCACGGCACTTGTGAAGCGGGTGGTGATTTTCTCCATTGTTCCGCAATTGCTGTTCTTGGCTTTGTTGGCGCTCTTTTTGAAGGGGGTGATCAAAAAGGAGTTGGCGCCACTTTTGGATTTGGAGAATGCGGTTGAGACGCGTGCGGTGACCGACTTGTCTGCGGTGCACATTGATACCAGAACAAAGGACGTGCATGATTTGGGGACAGCCATCAATCGTTTGTTTTTTAGAATTGACGACGGTGTTCGTTTGCTGCGCGAATTTTCTGGCAATGTGGCGCATGAACTCAGAACGCCCCTGGCTGGCATTCGCGCTCAAACCGAATACGGTTTGGCCAACAAGAACCCTGAGGTCTGGTACCAGCAACTCCAAGGCATTGCAAAGAGTGAACTTCGCGCGAGTCACATGGTTGAACAAATGTTGGCGCTCTCCTTGACCAACGAGGCCAAGTCTGGCTTGATCAACGAAGACATCGATGTGGATGAGTTGGTCAAGGAAGCGGTGATGCGCTTTCTAAGCCGAGCCGACTCTTTGGGCGTTGATTTGGGGGTCAAGGGTTATGACCTGGGTTTGACCATCAAAACGCAACGCTCCTTGCTTGAAGGGGCGCTCAACAATTTGATCGACAACGCACTTCGCTATGGTGTTTCTGAAATTCAAAGCTTCAATCAAATCACCATTGAGATCGAAAAGACAGTGGATGACGCCAAGAAGAATTACTTAGAGATTTCTGTGGTTGACAATGGCAAAGGCATTTCCGATGAATTTAAGCACCAAGTCATGAGAAGGCGAACTCAAGGTGAAGCTGGGGTCAACTTAGGTGCTGGGGCTGGACTCGGCCTGGCCATTGTGGTCGAGTACGCCAAGCTGCTCAATGCAGAGTTTGTTTTGCAAGACAACTCGGGCGGGGGCTTGAAAGCGC
>CAIOTD010000190.1 GCA_903861115.1 uncultured Burkholderiales bacterium | reverse complement strand
CTAAATCGATTTCCAGCTCTAAGCAATTGAATCCTGAACCCCAAGCGCTGTTGGCTCATCAATGAACCCAAGCAGCACTGGCGCAAAGAAAATAGTAGGAAAGCAAATTATTTCCATCTAACGCCACAGTGACCTCCAACGCATTGGCTTCCTTGCTGTGCCCTTGACTTGCAGCTGACAAGAAGCGCAGCATTGCGTTGCAGTGCGGCCTAATTGTTTAGAAGAGCCCCACCACTCGGCCACTCTCAGTGATGTCGATGGCTTCTGCCGAAGGCACAGCGGGCAAGCCGGGCATCGTCATGACTTCGCCACAAATGGCCACCACAAATTGAGCGCCAGCGGACAAGCGCACTTCCCGAATGTTTAAAACGTGCCCGCTGGGGGCGCCTCTAAGCGCTGGGTCGGTGCTGAACGAGTATTGGGTCTTGGCAATGCAAATTGGAAAATGCCCATGGCCTTGTTGTTGGTAGCGTTCGAGTTGCGCCTTCACCTTGGCATCTGCAACAATGCCAGATGCACCATAGATTTTTGTGGCAACGGCATGGATCTTGTCCCACAGTGAATCCGCATCCTCGTAAGCAAACTTGAAGGTGCTGGGTGCTTCGCACAGTTTGACCACGGCTTGCGCCAACTCAGTCGCGCCAGCCCCACCCTCGGCCCAATGCTTGGCCAAGATCACATCCACACCATATTTTGCAGAGGACTGTCTGAGCAACTCAATCTCAGCATCCGTGTCCTCTGTTCTGTGATTGATGGCCACCACGCACGGCAGGCCGAACTGCTCTCTCATGTTGCGGATATGACGCTCCAAATTCACAAAGCCTTTGGCCAAGGCGTCCAAATTTTCAAGGCCTGTTTGCTTGACTTCAACACCTCCGTGGTATTTCAAAGCGCGAACGGTGGCCACCAAGACCACAGCTGATGGGCGCAAACCGGATTTTCGACACTTGATGTCTATGAACTTTTCAGCGCCCAAGTCAGACCCAAATCCGGCCTCGGTCACCACATAATCGGCCAACTTGAGCGCGGTTTGAGTGGCCATCACAGAGTTACAGCCATGTGCAATGTTTGCAAAGGGCCCGCCATGAATGATGGCCAAATTGTTTTCGATCGTTTGGACCAAGTTGGGTGCAAAGGCTTGTTTGAGCAACACCGTCATGGCGCCGTGCGCCTTCAAATCCTTGGCCGTGATGGGCAACAGATCCTTGCTGTAACCGATCACGATTTGGCCAAGGCGCTCTTTCAAGTCTTGCAAACTCGTGGCCAAACAAAAGATGGCCATCACTTCGGACGCGACCACAATATCAAAACCATCTTCTCGCTCAAACCCATTGGCCACACCACCCAAGCCGTTGACAATTTTTCTAAGTGCACGGTCGTTCATATCGACCACACGACGCCAAGTGATGCGACGGGTATCAATGTTCAGTGCATTGCCGTGATGGATGTGGTTATCGATCATGGCGGCCAGTAAGTTGTTCGCCAAAGCAATCGCATTGAAGTCACCCGTGAAATGCAAATTGATGTCTTCCATGGGAACGACTTGAGAATGCCCACCGCCCGTTGCCCCACCTTTGACACCAAAGACGGGACCCAGAGAGGGCTCTCGTAGGCAAATGAGGGCCTTCTTTCCAATGTGATTGAGCGCGTCTCCCAAGCCCACGGTTGTGGTGGTCTTGCCCTCCCCTGCAGGCGTTGGCGATATGGCGGTCACCAGGACCAATTTGCCGCTTGGACGTGATTTCAAGGACTCAATGTAATCCAAAGAAATTTTTGCCTTGTAGTGACCAAAGGGCTCCAATGCTTCGCTGGGTATTTGGGCCTTTTGCAGGGCCAGTGGGAGTATGGCTTGCATTTTTGCAGCTTGGGCAATTTCGATGTTCGTGGATAACTTGGTGCTCATTTTTGTAAGGGCGATTGAATTGCAGTGTCCCCATAGGGGATTAAATCCCAAAAGTACTCTTGGAAGGGCTAGATCAATGGGTGATGATAACGAAAAAAACACCCTTGCTCGACGTGTCGTGATGAACTCGGTTCACATTGTGCCTAGTGGAAAACGCTAGCCTCGCAGACCCGACAGTGGCAAGGCTGTTTTGTACCTCACTTGCTTGAGCGCAAAACTCGACCTGATCTTTTCAATCCCTGGAATGGGGGTCAATTGTTCGAGAATAAAACGCTCCAACGCACCGATGTCCTTGACCGCCACACGGATCAAGTAGTCACAGTCGCCCGTCATCAGATAACACTCCATGACCTCCTCGTGTTCGGCAATGCGCGCTTCAAATTCGAGCAGTGCCGATTTGGCCTGCTCTTTCAAGCTGATGGAGATGAACACAGACAACCCAATCCCCAGCGCCAAGGGATCCGCCAAGGCCACATACTGCCGAATCACTTTGGCCGCCTCCAAGGCTTTTACGCGCTGAAGACATGGGGAAGGTGAGAGATGAACACGTTTGGCCAACTCAACATTGGTGAGCGAGCTGTCTTGCTGCAACTGAGCCAAAATCTTCAAATCAGTCAGATCGAGTTCCATAAAATTTTACAAAAGATTAGATATACAGCATTTTATGCTGATAACACCCTTAAAACTTAGAAATCCGTCATCAAATTTCGGGGCGCAAGAACTATAGTGAGGTATCAGCAGTTGTTTCGATTTTTTATTACTGACGGCCTTAGAGATGACCCAATTTGAATTGATGAACGCTTTGGATCTCGATCCACAAGAAACCCAAGAATGGCAAGAGGCTTTTGCACAGACTTTGTCTGAAAACGGCCCCGAAAGAGCAAGGTATTTGCTCAGCTCTTTGGCCCAATGGGCGCTCAACCACCAAGTGCAGTGGAATCCCAATCTCATCACCCCCCACATCAACACCATTTCAGCTGACAAGCAACCGGCCTACCCAGGCGACCTGGCCATTGAAGAGCGTTTGGCCAGCATGATTCGCTGGAACGCCATGGCCATGGTGGCCAAGGCCAATGTGGCCTACGGCGACTTGGGTGGACACATTGCCAGCTTTGCAAGTGCCGCAGATTTATTTGAAGTGGGTTTCAACCATTTCTTTAAAGCACGCAATGCAGATCAAAAGGAAGACTTGGTCTTTTTTCAACCCCACAGCGCACCAGGCATTTATGCCCGAGCTTTTTTGGAAGGTCGCTTGAGCGAGCAAGACTTGAATTTTTACAGACAAGAGATTTCGGGCCCCAAGCTAGGGAGCACGGGTCTGAGCAGCTACCCTCATCCTTGGCTCATGCCTGAGTTTTGGCAGTTCCCAACAGGGTCCATGGGACTGGGCCCCATCAGCTCCATCTACCATGCGCGCTTCATGCGCTACCTCACCCATCGCAATTTGTTGAATTGCGAAGGAAGAAAAGTTTGGGGCGTCTTTGGAGACGGGGAGATGGATGAACCAGAAAGCATGAGTGCCCTCACCCTGGCATCGCGCGAGAAACTCGACAATTTGGTTTGGGTGGTCAACTGCAACTTGCAACGTTTGGATGGCCCCGTCAGGGGCAATGGACGCATCATGGATGAGCTAGAAAAGCTCTTCACAGGCGCGGGCTGGAACGTGATCAAAGTCGTCTGGGGGAGCGACTGGGATGGCTTGTTTGCAAGAGACAGTTCGGGCGAGCTCATTCGCACCTTATCAAAAACGGTCGACGGACAAATGCAAACATTTGCAGCCAAAGATGGACGCTTCAACAGGGATAACTTTTTTGGTCAAAATCCCGAATTGAGCCTTTTGGCCCAGGGCATGACGGACGAACAAATTGATCGCCTCAAAAGAGGTGGGCACGATTTGGTCAAAATCTTTGCCGCCTACCAAAGTGCCCAGGCCCATGTCGGCCAACCCAGCGTCATTTTGGCCCACACCAAAAAGGGCTATGGCATGGGACAAGCAGGTCAAGGGAAAATGACCACCCACAGCCAAAAGAAGATGGATGAAGAAGCCTTGATTGAGTTCAGAAACCGCTTTCAATTGCCCTTGAGCGATCAACAAGCCATTGATTTGGATTTCGTTCAACCCCACGAGCACAGCAAAGAAATTGAATACCTCAAAGCACAACGCGCTGCACTGGGGGGCTACTTGCCCAAGCGCTACAGTGAGTGTGAAAAACTCACCATTCCAGCGCTCACGAGCTACTCCGCCTTTGCCTTGGAGGCAGACAACAAAGTGATGTCAACCACCATGGCATTTGTCAGACTCCTGGGTAATTTACTGAAAACGCCAGAACTGGGCTCTCGCATTGTGCCCATTGTGGCGGATGAAGCCAGAACGTTTGGCATGGCCAACCTCTTCAAACAAGTGGGTATTTACTCAAGCGTTGGACAATGCTATGAACCCGAGGACATTGGCTCAGTGCTGAGCTACCGAGAAGCCCTCAATGGACAAATTTTGGAAGAGGGCATCAGTGAGGCGGGAGCCATTGCCAGCTGGACAGCTGCAGCCACGAGCTACTCTGTGCATGGATTGGCCATGTTGCCTTTCTATATTTACTACTCGATCTTTGGTTTTCAGCGCGTTGGAGATGCCATCTGGGCCGCGGCGGACCAAAGAGCCAGAGGCTTTCTCTTGGGTGCCACCTCTGGACGCACAACCCTTGGGGGTGAAGGTTTGCAGCACCAAGATGGCAGCTCTCACTTGATTGCTGCAACCATTCCCAATTGCAAATCTTACGACCCAGCTTTTGCGGGCGAATTGAGCGTCATAGTCGACCACGGTATGCGAGAAATGGTGACTGAGCAAAAGGATGTTTTTTATTACATCACTTTGATGAATGAAAACTATGCGCAGCACAGCTTGTCTTAGAACGCCAAAGAAGACATCATCAAAGGGTGCTATCACTTTGATTCGATCAAAGCCAAGACAAAATCAAAAGCCCATCAGCGTGTGACACTCATGGGGTCAGGGGCCATCTTGACCGAGGTTTTGAAAGCCAGTGAAATTTTAGCCAGCCAAGGCATTTCAAGCGATGTCCTGAGCGTCACCAGTTGGAGTGAGCTTTCAAGAGAAGCGTTGAGTGCGCGACAAAACTCCCCCTCGTGCCTGGAAATCGGTCATTCACACCTCTTTCATCAACTTGCAAAAACAAAAGGCCCCATTGTTGCGGCCAGCGATTACGTGTTGGCCGTCACCGAGAGCATTCGCGCCTTTGTTCCAAACACTCGCCCCTACCATACGCTTGGGACCGATGGTTTTGGACGCAGCGATACACGCGCAGCTCTCAGAGACTATTTTCAAGTGAGTGCCGAGCACATTGCCAAAACGGCCATGAAGGCACTTGAACATTCGCTTGTTTGAATCTCTCTCAAATGCTTGGTGAAACAAACGCGTTCAAAATCAAAAGTCGATCAATGCAGTTTTCATGTTTTTCTTATTCAAACCCAGCAAGGACGATCTTTCCAATCGTTCTGTGGGTTTGAAGGTCCAAGTGCGCTTGTCGCAAGTGCTCAGCATCAATGGGTGAATACACTTGCGTCGATGTGTCCTTCAACACACCAAGATCGACCAATCGCGAAACCTCATTGAGCAAGTGATGCTGCTCAAGCATGTCCTCGGTTCGCTCTTTAGAACGCACAAACATCGCCTCCCAAACCAAGCCTGCACTTTTGGCCCTTAATGCGTCCATGTTCAAAGGACGGTGATTGGGCACAATTGAGCAAATGAGACCTTGGGGTGCGAGCAACTCACAAGCGGCATCAAAATGTTGATCGCTGTCGTTCAAGATAAACACATGGTCGACAAATTTCAAGCCCAAGGCCCTGACTTGCTCCACCAAGTCCCGGGTGTGATCGACAACTTCGTGCGCTCCCAGGTCTTTGCACCATTGAACGCTCTGCCCTCTCGAGGCGGTGGCAACCACATGAAGACCCGCCACGTGATGGGCCAACTGAATCGCCATCGACCCGACCCCGCCCGCACCGCCAATGATCAAAATGCTTTTTTGCCGGTTCTGCGCATAATGAGGATGGGCAACAGGCGCTTTGACCGATTCAAAATTCGGCTTTATTCTTAAGCGCTCAAACAAGCCTTCCCAAGCGGTGATGGAGGTCAACGCAAGGGCCGCCGACCGCTCAAAAGACAAGGTCCTGGGCTTGAAACCCACAATGCGTTCATCAACGGCCAAGTACTGGGCATAACTGCCTGATCGGTTGATTTCTCCCGCGCAATAAACCTCATCGCCGACTTTGAACAATGACACCTTTTCGCCAATGCGAGTGACAAGGCCACTCGCATCCCAGCCTAAAACTCTAGCTCGAAGTTGCGGCTCCAATACAGGTGCGAGCATTCGGCGCTTGACATCCAAAGGATTGACAGAGATGGCTTTGACCTCGATCAATACATCGTGCTCACCGACATGCGGCAAGTCCAACTCCACCGCCCTGAAACAAGGATTCTCCTGGGAGTTTTGAACTTCATCAACAGCAAAAGCTTTCATCTTGGTCCTTGAAGGTTTGCACTTTCTGGCGTAGAAAAAATCTTACCTCTTTTAAAAGCCATTTGATCACCCAAAACGCTTTGAACCCTTTTGCGCCTGAAATTTAAAATATAAAACGACTTCATATCGGGTTTGTCCTAGGCGAATGACAGCAATGAGAATAGAACAATGCGCTAGAAGAGCCATTGAACGTACAACCTTGAAGGGGCATGATGGGCGCAAGACATTTATCATCGCATTTGATCGCATTCGCCTTGTGCCTGGTTGCTCTATGCAGCCAGGCACAACCCAATCCATGGCCCAACAAGCCCATCAAGTTGTTGGTGGGCAGTCCAGCAGGGTCTGGCACCGATGCGGTGAGCCGGCTCGTGGCCACCAAAGTCAGCGAAACCTTGGGACAGGTCTTTGTGGTTGAAAACAAAGCAGGTGCTGGCGGCCAAATTGCAGCCGAGCTCACCTCCAAGGCCCCGCCCGATGGTTACACCTTGATCTCTATATCGAGTGCCCACGCCTCTCAAGCCGCGACACTCAAGTCCCTGCCCTACGATCCCGTTGAGGGCCTGACTTGGATCTCCACTGTGGGGGTCTATCCCTTTTTGCTTGCGGTCAGTCAAGACTCCGGAATTCAAAGCGTTGCCGATCTGATCAAGAAAGCCAAAGCCAATCCAGGCAGTGTGAGCTACACCAGCTCGGGCGTTGGCAGCGCGCTGCATTTGATGGGGGAGTTGCTGGCGGCCCAAACCGATACTCAAATGACGCACATCCCCTTTCCAGCGGGTGGCGGCTTTGGTTACACCGACATCTTGGCAGGACGCATCGACATGATGATCAATGTGCCAGGCTTGATCGTTCCTTATGTAAGAGCCAACAAACTCAGGGCCATTGCGGTGACTTCACCGGACCGGTATGAAACCCTTCCCAGTGTTCCGACCCTCTCTGAAACCATTCCAGGCTTAGAAGTCATCTCTTGGTTGGGTTATGCCTCACCTCCTGGAACGCCCCCAGAAATCGTCAGGAAAATCAATGCAGCCATTCGCACCGCTTTGATGAACAAGGATTTACAAGCTCAGATGCAAAAAGCAGGTGTTCGACCACAAGCCAACTCACCCGAAGAGTTTCACGCCTTGGTTGAAAAAGGCATCGCCAAATACAAAGCCATTGCACAGTCCAGAAAAATTGAAATTCAACCCTGAAAAATCACCAGCAGGTTGATGCATCTTAAGGCCCAGCCTTCTTTGCGATCAGGGTTAGAGGGTGCAGATCGCCCACAAAAGTGCTTGATGGGCTCAAGACCCCATGGCTTTCTTTGTTGAAAAGATTTCAAGGATCCAGTCTCTCAAGAAACGGGCAAAGGGAGCCATTTTCTATCACAACACAGAGGCTTTTCCAATCCCTACTCTCCACTAAGGATTACGGGGTGATTTGTAAGCTCAACAGAGGCAATGCTTTGGATAATTGTGGGTGACACTTATCCAAACACTTCATTTGAGAAAATATAAAAATGGCCCGCGTTAATTACGTCGACGAATCCTCCCACCCCGAATTGATCGAAGAAATCAAAGCCGTTCGCGCCCAAAGACGCGGCAAGCTCATCCCCGTCTACGGTCTGCTCTTGAACAGCCCTGAACTGGCGCTATCGTGGATGCAGTTTTTGAACGCTGTCAGATGGAAAATCAAATTAAGCGCGCGACTGCGGGAAATGGTCATTTTGAGGGTGGCCCTGCACAACAAGTCTGAATACGTCATCGATGTTCACCGAAAAAACTTTACTGAATCTGATGGCCTGAGCCATGATGAGTGCGACGCACTGCTGAAAAAAAAGCTTCCTCAAAGCAGCTTCAGCCCTGAGGAACTCAGTGTCATCGCCTATGTGGACCAATTGACCCTCAAAGCAAACGTTGACGATGAGGTTTTTGCTGGCGTCAAGGCACATCTCTCCGACAGACAGTTGGTGGAGTTAAGCGTCCTGATTGGTGCCTACAACATGCACACACGTGTCATGAGCGCCCTACGAATTGATGCAGAGAAATAAGACACCATGACCCAAGCCCATATCGTTATCGAAGACGATGTCTTCACCCGCGTCTTGGACGTGGTCTTGAACCCAGAATGCACACAGGAGAGAAAGCTCGCATTTGCTGACTTTTTTGCCCATGACATGCCCGATTTTCTGCAATGGGCACAAACGCAAAAAAACCAAACCAAGCATCTCAAAGATTGCACCGTCAAGTTTGTCCACTCGCAAGAGGAGCTCCTGTCTGAGTTGCCCCGCGCGCACGCAGCCATTGTGGAGTCCCTCCATCTTGGCGCAAAAGACTTGGCGCAAGCCCCTCATTTAAAGGCCGTGCAAAAGTATGGGTTTCTGACCAAAAACATTGACACCCCGACCTGTTTGGCCAAAGGCATTCAAATTTTGCGTGTACGACGCAGAGCCAACATTGCCTGTGCCGAGCAAGCCATGATGATGATTTTGGCTTTGGCCAAGCGCCTGAGTGAAGTCAACAAGTTGACGTCCACTCAACGTCTGATTCAAGGTGGGTTTCACCCCAAACCCTTCGACAGAAAGCACACCCCAAGCTCCAATTGGGCCCGCATTCCTAACATTCAAACACTCTACGGCAAAAACATTGGCATCATCGGAATGGGTGAAATTGGCCAAGAAATTGCAAAGAGAGCCTTGTCGTTTGAGATGAATGTGCTCTATACACAAAGGAGTCAGTTGGCCCCAGAAGTTGAAGAGGCACTGAGCGCCAAATATCTGGGATTGAATGAGCTCTTGGCTCAAAGCGATTGGGTCATTGCGCAGTTGCCTGCAACCCCTGAGACCAACCATTTGCTGAATGCACAGAACCTCAAGCACCTAAAAAGGGGCGCCGGCATCATCAACGTGTCTAGAGCACAATGCATGGAGCGACAAGCCATTTTGGACTTGCTTGAAAACGGTCAACTGGGCGGCTTTGCGCTCGACACCTTGTGGCAAGAACCGGGTGAGGACGACGATGAGCTGCTGTCTTACCCCAATGTGATCTTGACCCCTCACTTGGCGGGCAGCCCTAGGGCGAACGGGATTGCCGATTTTGAAGAAATGATACGTGACCTGGACGACTCGCTGTCAAATTAACATATCACACAATTAACATTGCACCTCTATGCGCTTACTTTCTTGTCTTTTAAAAGCTCCGTCATGTGTCTCTTTGATGGTCGTGCTGACTGGGATCGGCCCGAGTTGGGCTGAGGAGATCTGGCCCACCCATCCCATTAAACTGGTGGTTCCCTTTCAAGCGGGCAGTTCTACCGATGTGGCCGCCCGGGTGATTGCGTCAAAAATGTCGGCCCCATTGGGTCAAACGATCGTGATTGAAAACAAAATTGGTGCGAGTGGTTTCATTGGTGCGGAGTTTGTTTCAAAAGCGCCCAATGACGGCTACACCATTCTTTGGGGGACCACATCGACACAAATTGTCGGCCCCATCATCAACGGCAACACGGCTTACGACCCAATCAAGGATTTCGCACCCGTCGGACTGATTGCGTTTTCACCTTACATCTTGGTCACCTCGTCCAAGAACAACATCAAGACGCTCAAGGACTTGATTGACACGGCCAAGAGCAAACCCAAGGAGGTGACGTATGCCTCTGCAGGTAACACGAGTGTGGGCAACTTATCGGCCCAACTTTTGTCCCAAACCGCCAAAATAAGTCTCAGTCACATTCCCTACAAGAGCTCGGCTCAATCGGTCACGGACACGATGACGGGCATCGTGAGCATGCAGTTCTCCTCCATCTCGCCCGTCTTGACCCATTTAAAAACGGGTTCATTAAGGGCATTGGCGATCACCTCAAAATCCAGAATTTCAATTTTTCCCGATCTCCCAACCGTGAGTGAATCGGGCTACCCGGGTTACGAAGCACTCCTTTGGATGGGGCTCTTTACCCCTCATGGGGTGAACAACGCTGTGCTTGAGAAAATCACCACTGCACTCAAAACCACCCTGAACGATCCAGAGGTTCAAAAAACCCTGCAGTCCCAAGGCTTACAGCCCTCAAGCATTTTCAAAGAGGAACTTGGGGCTTTTGTGAAATCAGAAATCAGCAAATGGTCTCAAGTCATCAAGGCCGCGGGGATTCAAGGCGATTAAGGCGATCGGTCTGTAAGACATGTGGGTATTTTAAAACTTGAGCATGTCAGTAATACTCGTACTCCACTTGCAGGCGAAAGGTTGTGTTCGGTGTTGAGTCCGTCGTGCCTTTTAGATAAGCCGCATTCCATTTCACACCTTGCTTTTGAGCAAGCGTGAGCTTACCAAAAACAGCTGGACCTATTTTTTGTTCCTGAAGGTCCGTCGTGCTCCAGTGTTTGTATTGCCCAAGGTTCCCAAAGGCCTGTGCGCCCCATTGAAAGCTTGGGGACTGTTTGTACTTGATTTGAGCTTGGTAATGCAATTCAGTCTGAAAGGGCTGGCTGGCTTGAACATGCTTTTGTACAAGGAGGTTGAGGTTGTACTGAACACGGCCAAAGTCTTTTTGAATGAGAGGTCCGTAGGTCACTTCGAACCCTTCACTGCGCTCAACGGGTCGCTCAATTTCAACCAAAAACCCAATCAATGCATATGCATCTGTGCTGGTCAATTGAAACTTGTTCTCCCACTCCCAGGCATCAAAGACTTGAGACTCGTTGGCTGAGCGTTTGTACTTCGCATACACCTCAGAAAACCATTGTTTTGTAAAACCATAACCCAAGCCCAACGAGTGCGCTGCCTCTGAGCTGCCGTCTTTGTGGCGCTCTACGCCTGACTTAACGTCAAACTCCTTTTCACCCACATCGACTTTTGGCATGACGACATAGTCGTTGGCATCGGCGTGGCTCAACAATGGCAGACCACCCAAACTGAGGGCCAACAAACATGCTTTGGTATTTCTCATTGATCAACTCCTGTTCAAGGAGATGATTATAGATGAGAATAATTCTCATTTAGATTAAGTCAACAAAAAATGAAATTTCAGGTAAATAAGAAGCAAAAAGTATTCAATAAATATCAATCAATGAAACAGATCAAACTTTTGAAAGTACTTTCTTGCCATCGCAACAACTTGG
>CAIOTD010000189.1 GCA_903861115.1 uncultured Burkholderiales bacterium | reverse complement strand
TCATGCGTATTAATTTGCTATTGAGATTTAGAATTAAGTTTAGTTTCATTGATATCGAATAAGGTCACTTAAGAGTATGAACAACTTTTTTAAACAAGCAAGTCAGATATTTTTGCTATCGTTTTTTTCTGCATCGATTTTTGCTCAAAATAACCCAGATTCTTCCGTTTTAAAAGAAAGTGGTAAAGAGTTGGTTTTACAAAAATGTGCGCAATGTCATACGGATTCAATTTGGCGTGATCAGCGTCAAGACGACCGGGCTTGGGAAGCCACTTTATATCGAATGATGGGAAGGGGAGCCATTTGGACAAAGGATGAAATTAAGTCAATGTCAGCTTACTTGGCGATTGATTTTGGAAAAAATTCAGCAAAGTTGAATCTTAAGTAATTTAACGATATTTTTTAGGAGTTTCTTTTATGCGTGATGTCGTTACAAAATACTTAACGAATTCAATATCAAGACGTGGGTTCTTGGATAATTTAAAGTTGGCTGGCATGACCGTTACAGCTGCAGAAAGTGTATTGACCTCTTTAAATGTAGCCGCTCAAACAACGGCGAACCCTGAAAGTTCAAATTCAACGCCTGCGGTTAAAACCTTTCAGGGATCCGGCGGTGCATGTTTTGCCGAGCAACTCATTGCTTGTGGTGTCAAGTATGTTTTTGGTAACTCTGCTAGCGAAGATGCTCAATTTTATGATGCGTTGGTCGATAGGCCTCAATTGAATTATGTACTAACACCACATGAAGGACCTGGTGCAGCTATGGCTGCAGGATATATCAAGGCGTCCCAAGAACCAGCGATTGTCATGCAAGCTGGTGCAGTTGGGCTAATGAACGCGATGGGGCAAGTTTTCAACGCTTATAAAGAGCAAACACCATTGGTCATTTATTCCTATCGTACCGATCAATCCAAAAGAGCAGGTAGGGATGGCTTTGAAGAAATTGCTAATCAAGAACAGGTTTTACAGCCACTTACGAAATACTCATGGATGGCTCGCGGGCCTTCAATGATTGCAGAGACCACTAGGCATGCTTTCAAGTCTGCATGGACACCACCGCACGGACCTGCTTATCTGACTTGGCATTCAGATTACACAGATGAGAAGACACGTACGGAAATTATTCAACAAAGTCATTTCGATACTCGAATGAGAGTGAGGCCCAATCCTGTAGAAATTGAGCGTGCAGCCAAGATGCTTTTGGACGCAAAAATGCCTGTTTTGATCGTAGGGGACGAGATTTATAAAGCCAAAGCAGTGGCTAAGGTCGTTCAGTTGGCGGAAATGTTAGGAATGCCGGTCACTCAAATGCGACAAATGTGGGTTAATTTTCCTGAGGCCCATCCGCTTTGGGTAGGAAATGCACCTTCGGGTACTTTGGCGAGCATCACTTGGCCTAAAAATTACGATCTTGCGATCAACATAGGTAACAAAATGCAACACAACGGTAACCAGCCTATCGTTGCTCGCAATGTTAAATTCATTGACATGCGTATCGATTATCAAAATATGGGCAAAGTCATGGCCACTGATGTTCCATTGGTTGGCGATGTTGCTTTGGGTCTGGATGATCTCATTACCGCATTAGAGCAACTGATGAATGCTAAAAGCAGAGAAATTGCTGCACAGCGCACCATTGAGGTTAAAAAATACACAGATCGCGCAAGGCTTATTTTCACAGGTATCGTCAATAATCCAGAATGGAACAATTCACCGTTAATCGCAGATCGAGTCACATGGGAAGTTGCGCAGTTTGCTGACAAAGATGCCATTGTGGTTCACGAGGCTGGTTCGGTTGCCATGCATTCCTTCAATTTCAATCCGGTTGGCGGCAGAGAGCTGTTTTACTATTACGGTGGTCATCTTGGTTCTGGTGTTGGAACCTCTGCCGGTGTTAAGTTGGCTCGTCCAAATCAGCAAGTCATTTGTTTGGTTGGTGATGGCTCTTTCCTTTTCGGGCCGCATGCACTTTGGAACATGGCAAGACTAGAGTTGCCCGTGATAACGATTGTTTATAACAATCACGCTTATGCGGGTCCTCATACTAGAGCTATTGCAAATGTTCCCTCCGGTCGAATGGTGGAAACAGGTCAATTTGTTGCTAGTTACTTAGGTAATCCTGATATGAATATGGCATCAATCGCCCAAGGATTTGGTGTAAAAGCTGAGGTTGTCAACAATCCTTTGGAGTTAAAACAAGCTTTGGCCAGAGCAAAGTTGGCAACTCTGGAAGGAAAGCCGTATTTGATCGATGTACAAGTTGTTCGACGCGGCATTGGGTGGACTGAGCAACCTTGGATTCCGAGCATCAAGGGCACCAAGCAAAGAGCCCGAAAAGTCTAAAAATGGTACGATTCCTCATATGTTTAACTTTAAGTTGCTTGGCATTTTTGGCTTGTGCGGATGAAGTTGAAATTGGTCGAGACATTTATCACGAGAATTGTGCAACTTGCCACGGCAGAGACATGCAAAAACCAGGTTTGGCTTTTGATTTAAAAACATTTCCTAAAGGAGATTTTTTTAGATTTCAAAATTCGGTGCTCAATGGTAAAGGTTCAGGTATGCCAGCTTGGAGAGGTAAGTTAAGCGAGGATGACGTGCAATTGTTGTGGCTGTACGTGAAAAATGGGCCTTAAAGTTAACTGAAAATTAAGGCTAGCATTGCTGCATCATCTATGAGGTTAAGGGTTGCAAAGATCGCAATTTTATAGAGCAAGAATTCACCTCGTCTGAAAAAGTCAAACGATTGATTTTGTTCGTTGAATGGATCATTCAATTCCATTTGTTACTTTCTGCCCCGACCTCTAAAGCCACCTCCATTGAGGTGAATACGATCACCATGGTTCAAATGAAAGCGTCCCGGTAATCGGTGGTAGTAGCCTCCACTGAAATAAACTGGGAATGCAGTGAAAAACCCATAGGAGGGGTATGGGAAAAGGTTCAAGCCAACAGGTGGCAAAATATAAAGTTCATTAGGCGTGTAGGTAAGAATTCCCTGTGAAGTTGCTGGGTTTGTAGGAGCAGCGTTCGATATTTGTGGCGGTGTATCTTGAATCAATAGTTGTTCACCTGGATCAAAAGGCAGTTGAGTGGAGAAAGTTTGCCCTTTGAATTCAAATATAACTTGATATTCTGTTTGAGGGACCTCATTTTGGATAGCCGTTGCATCCTTTTGAGCAGGTTTGATCTGAGTTTGTGCATCGTTGGGTGAAGCGAGTCGTTCACTGGATGAGATCTTGTGTATTGGAGTTACAGAGACAACCTTGGCCATTACGCCAGAGATTGACTTTGATGCGTTGTCTTGGGGGATGGGAACGTTTAATTTTTGTTGTTCTTGAACTGTTGCGCAATTGCTTAAGACAAGCAAAGTCATCAAGATTGCAAAAATCTGAGCAAGCATTTTCATGGGCTTATTTATTTTGAAAAATAGGTGGGCGCTTATTGATGAAAGCAGACATGCCCTCTTTTTGATCCTCGGTAGAAAACAAGGAGTGGAAAAGTCGTCTTTCGTACATAACGCCGTCACTGAGAGTTCCTTCAAATGCCCTTTGAACAGATTCTTTAGCGGCTAAAACAGCAAGTCGTGGGAAGTCAGAGATGGTAAGAGCGACTGAAATTGCTTCTGTCATTAGACTTTCTAACGCAACAATTCGAGAGACCAGGCCAGCTTGTTCAGCTTCTTTGGCATCCATCATTCGGGCTGTCAATATCATGTCCATTGCTTTGGATTTTCCCACCGCTCTAGGTAGTCGTTGCGTTCCACCTGCACCAGGAATAATGCCTAATTTGATTTCAGGTTGACCAAACTTGGCATTTTCAGCTGCAATAATAAAGTCGCACATCATGGCCAATTCACACCCACCACCCAGAGCGAAACCACTGACGGCAGCTATCACAGGTTTTCTGATCTGTCGGATAATCTCCCAATCTTTGGTGATAAAGTCATTGGCGTAAACTTCAGAAAAATTATATGTAGCCATGGCGGAAATATCAGCGCCAGCGGCAAAAGCTTTTTCGTTGCCCGTTATGATGATGCACCCAATTGATGCTTGGGCATCAAATTCCTTGAGCGCCGAGCCCAATTCAATCATCAATTCGGTGTTGAGTGCGTTGAGTTGCTTCGGGCGGTTAAGTGTGATGACACCAACTTTGTCTTGCTCAACGTGTGTTTTTATAAATTCATAATTCAATTTGGTTGCTCCATTGGTGAATTTCTCAACATGGCTGCGTTAGCCAATTGTTTAAAAGGATTGACTCAGTTCCAATCAATCGAAGTGTTTTGATATTGGCCAAGTCTTTTAAGTCCATTTTCAGAAAAAATATTTTTTTATCTCTACTGATGAGCGCATTCATAAATCGATGATCACCTGCATAGAGTTGTATATCATCTAATTTGTTGATTCGCCAAAAGCGTTGAGACGCATCAATTTTCTTTGAAATGATTTCAATGCCAATCCACTCATCGCCTTCACACAAACCTGCTTTTTGAGCAATGCTTCCATTAAGGACTTGTTTGATCACAAGATTTGAATTGCTTGATTCGGCTGTTCTCAGTCCAAATTTTTGCGCCCATTGCGCCGGTTCATATTGAGTTTTAACACCAAAATAATCAAGGAGCTCATTGACCGGAAGTTCAGCCGTGCTGTGAACCCAATTTTGTAAATTCTTTTTAAAATTGATACCTGTTAATTCAAAAAGCACCGTCAGCAAAGTGGATTCACTCATGAGTCCATCCTTGCACCTCAGCCACAACTCTCGCATCACATCATCCAAATTAAATGTGCCCTGTGATTCAGGCAGATCAGATTTTTTACCACGCTTTTTGGGTCTTAAATCACTTCGAGCAATTTGACGCAGGGTTAAATCTAAGCACAAGGCAATTAACGCTCCTTTGGTGTAGTAACTGACCGTTGTATTGGCCGTGTTAGGCTGAGGTCTGTAGTATTTGGTCCAAGCTTCAAACGAAGCTTGAGCGACTGTGTGAACCTTTCTTCCTGGGGTTTGAAGCACTTGGTTCAGTGTTTTGGTTAGGAGTTTTAAATAATCAGCAACTTCAATTAATCCACATCTTACAAGTACCAAGTCATCGTAGTAACTTGTGAATCCTTCAAAAAACCACAACAGTTCAGTGTAATTTTCTTGATTCAGATTCAATGATTTAAATTCCTGTGGTTTCAAGCGTTTTATATTCCAAGTGTGGAAGTATTCATGCGAGAAAAGCCCGAGGAGTTGAATATATCCTTCAGATACTTTGGTTTGATGGAGCCTTGGTAGATCTGACCTGTTGGCAATCAGAGCTGTGCTATTTTTATGCTCTAGGCCACCATATCCGTCACCGACAGCCCAAAGGATAAACAAGTAATTGTGGATGATTGGCTTTTGATTGCCATGCCAAAACTTAATTTGGTACTCACAGATTTTTTGTACATCTTTGATCAATCGTGAACCATCAAATGTCATGGGAGCGCCGGCAACCACAATTTCATGGGTCACGCCAGCGGCTACAAACTGACCTGACCAAAAATCTCCAATTTCAACTGGGCAGTCAATCAGCTCGTCGTAATTTTGAGCATCATAGAGGCCAAATCCTTTGTTGTCTGTTTTGATGCTATTGAGTGCAGTCGCTAACTTCCATTTTGCATTGAAGTTGGGTTTGTGGATGGTGATGCTGTGTTTTTGATTTTCGAATCCTTCTGCGCATAAGAAAATACTGCTGCCATTGAAAAAGCATCTCTCAAGATCTAACCAAGCTGTTCTTACCGATGCATCTCTGGCAAATATAAAATAGCTAAGAATTAACTCGCTGTCTTCGTCGCACTCGATGGACCAAGAATTTTTGTTGAGTTGTACTATTTTCTTTTTTCTGCCATTTTGTTTGGCAGACAGTTCGCCGATTTCTTTCGAAAACTCTCGTATCAAGTAACTGCCTGGAATCCATGCTGGCAAGCTGAACAGTTGTTTCCTTTTTGGGTTTGATAGTCGAGCAGTTACCTCAATGATGTGATCTTTTGCTTGATCAATATTAATGTCGAAGTGAATTAAGCTCATATTTTTCTGACTCACTGGGTTGTGCTGTTATGTCGCGCCTGCTGCGATAAAGCAAGAAATGCTCGCCACCATTGTCAGTCTGAAGCGAAGTGTCAATAAAGCTTTTAGGCCGGCATGGTGGTAGGATTTTCTGTCGACCAAATAGGCCGCTATGATTAAAAAACCAAGGAATGGTAAGCCAGAGAATGCAGGCATCAAAACTGCTAGCCAAGATAGAAGTGAAAGGGTGATGCCCCAGATGAGGTGGAATCGTGGGTGCTCCGATTCTTTTATGAATGCAATACCCCAGTGGATACCACCTAGAAATGAAGCGATCACTGCGCCATACGCCACCAATGCGATAGAAATGAAAGGATGCAAGTCTTCTTCGACCAGCCACAAAAGTAAGGTGAGAACCACAAAGGGAATGGTTCCCGCAAAGCCCAGTTTCTCTATGAGTTGTTCATGCTCTATCGAGTGAGTTACTTGATCGTTCATTGATGTTTCTTTAATGTATTTTGATGTCGGTTCACGCAATAACGAGTTTGGGTATCAATTAAAGCTTGCCCTCTGTCAGTAATTTTTCGATTTGAGCGGTATTGATCGCTCCGGGCACACGGACCCCATCCGCAGTGACGATGGTGGGTGTACCGTTGATTTTACGTTTTCTGCCAAATTCAACGGTTCTGGTTAAGGCCAAAGCGTCACAGTTTGACATGGCTGGAGTGGGAAGTACTTCTCTTTGCATCCAGTCCTTCCATGCTTTTGCTTGATCTTTAGCGCACCAAATTTTCTTTGATTTTTCAATCGAGTCTTGGCCCAATACGGGGTAGAGAAATAAATGAATCGTGAGATTGTCGACCTTTTGAAGATCTTTCTCAAATCGTTTGCAGTAACCGCAGTTGGGATCCTCAAACACTGCGATGTGTCGTTTGCCGTTGCCCTGGACTATTTTGATGGCATCTTTGAAGGGGAGGGATTGAAAGTCAATCGCGGTTAATTTGTCAATTCTCTCCTCTGTGATATTTCTTCTTGATTTGGTGTCGATAAGATTGCCTTGAATTAAAAAATTTGCATCTGCATCGCTGTAGTAAATTTCGTCGCCCTCTACTCTTATCTCATAGAGGCCATTCATGGGGGAGCGGGTGATTTCCTCAATTTTTGGAAATTGAGGGATTCTCTCCATCAAAACTTTTTTTATTTGTGCTTCTTGTCCTTGTGCAAAAGCGGTTGTCTCAAAAAGGAAGAAGGTGGTTGAAAAAATAAATAGGAAAAGCCACTTTAAATTTCTTTGAAGTTTTAAATAAATCATGTTGAACCGTTATGAGCCTGCTTGAAGCATGAAGAAGGATTTGATGAATGAAAATTTTTGTACGCCATGCAAGCCTTTGTTTCTTAAGTTTTTCACAAGCGAGCTGGGGTGAGAAAATAATCTTTGAATGGCATCACAAAAGAGCCATGCACTTAAGATATCTGTTTTACGCGCCCGTTCATATTTTCTAAGTAAGTATCGATCGCTTAGTTTTCGCCAGTATTCTTTTTCATGTCTCAGTTCTAGCGTTTTGACCATTTCTGCGACGTCGCCCAATCCCAAGTTCAGTCCCATTCCTGCAAGTGGATGCACCGTATGGGCTGAGTCGCCAAGTAAGGCCCAAGCACTGTCAGTATTCCAGTGGCCTATCCACTGCTTGGCCTTGCTGGCCGAAAGTGGCCAAACCGCTGAGGGTCCAATCACCTTGAGGTTTGGAAACTGGTGTTTTGTCATTTCATCAATGGCTACAGCAATTTCGATATCAGTTTTTTTCTGGTACTCACTGGCTTTTTGACTTGGCATTGACCAGATCACAGACATTTTGTTTGATCCATTGCCCTCGCACGGCAACAAGCCTAATATTTCAGGTCCACTTTCGTTGTCGATGAACCATTGCAAGGCTTTGCCATGGTGGGGAGAGCCTGTTTCAATCAACGTGGCATATGCAGATTGCTCGTAAGGCTTGACATCAAATTCAACACCTAATTTTTTTCGCATGGCGCTGTGTTTGCCTTCGCATATCAGTGTCAAGGGGGCTTGGATGTTCTGTCCCTCATGCAGTGCTTGCGTGATGTTGGGTTGAAGCTTTATTTTTTCTACAAGTTTGATGTTTAAACTAGACGCTTTGACGATCCAAGCCAAAGGCATTTTCATGCGATCTGGTGCAAAGCTTAATTCGCTTTCATGGTCTCCAAAAATTTGCATTTCACGCAACTCTGTCACGTCTGAGCCCGTTGGCCAGCAATCAATGGCCTCTAAAATTTCTTTAGATGATTTGTTCAATGCATAATACCTGGCATCTTGTTTGGGGGGGGTGCCCTGTTGAGTCAGGTCTGTTGACAAGGCGATTTCTAGTCGCCTTTGGGACAAATGCAGTGCCGCGGCCAAACCCACCACACCTTGGCCTTTGATCAAAACATCTATTTTCTTTTCCATGAGCACAATTGTAGGTTCAAGCCATTGGTTTGGGGTCTGCTCAATTTACAATCACCCCCTTATTCAAGTTTTTTGTCTTGCCTGACTTACCAATGCTGCCATGACCTTGAGTTGATCTGCTGTCTTTTGGTGAATACAAAAGTACTAATACTTTAGTGCTTTTAGCCATCCGTTAAATTGAAGGAACCCTTATGAGTTTGAAGTGTGGAATTGTTGGACTGCCGAATGTGGGTAAATCCACCTTGTTTAACGCATTGACCAAAGCGGGTATTGCTGCTGAAAACTACCCTTTTTGTACGATTGAGCCCAATGTAGGCATTGTGGAAGTGCCCGATCCAAGACTTGGACAATTGTCTGCACTCATTACCCCTGAGCGAGTGGTTTCTGCAATTGTTGAGTTTGTGGACATTGCCGGGTTGGTCGCGGGGGCTAGTCAAGGAGAGGGTTTGGGCAATCAATTTTTAGCCCATATTCGGGAAACCGACGCCATTGTGAATGTGGTGAGGTGCTTTGAAGATGACAACGTCATTCACGTGGCAGGCAAGGTCGATCCCATTGCAGATATTGAAGTGATACAAACCGAATTGTGTTTGGCGGATCTCTCGACGGTTGAAAAAGGCATTCAACGCTACAGCAAAGCCTCTCGTTCTGGGGCGGACAAAGAGGCTGTCAAAATTTTGGATGTGCTCTCCAAGTGCCAAGAAGTGCTTAACCAGGCCAAGCCTGTTCGAACTGTGAATTTCTCCGCCGAAGAGTGGGTCCTGGTCAAGCCCTTTTGCTTGATCACTGCCAAGCAAGCCATGTTTGTGGGCAACGTCAGCGAAGATGGCTTTGAGAACAATCCACTGTTAAGTCGTTTAGAAGAATATGCCAACTCACAGGGTGCACCCGTTGTTGCGATTTGCGCAAAAATGGAAGCCGAGATGGCAGACATGAGCGATGAAGACCGGTTGATGTTCTTGAATGAAATGGGTCAAGCCGAGCCAGGTTTAAACAGATTGATCAGAGCCGCTTTTAAGCTTCTAGGGCTTCAAACTTACTTTACCGCAGGTGTGAAGGAGGTTCGTGCTTGGACCATCCATATCGGGGACACGGCGCCTCAAGCGGCTGGGGTCATTCACGGCGATTTTGAAAGAGGTTTCATTCGCGCGCAAACCATCGCCTTTGATGACTTTATTGCTTTCAAAGGGGAGGCTGGTGCCAAAGAGAACGGCAAAATGCGTTCAGAAGGCAAAGAATATGTTGTAAAGGATGGCGACGTGATGAACTTTTTGTTCAACGTTTGAATTTTTTTTACAGCAGACCCACGTTGTCAATCTCGGCCCGGTGCTACTGAATGAGCTGCGCCCAAAGCGAAAGGGCCCATGTCTTTAGATAAGGCTCCAAACTGACAAAGCCCATGCTCAGGACAAGGTAGCGAAGAAATTTACCCGCCGCCATATAAGCCATGCATGGCAGGGTTGGCAACTTTAAAAAGCCCGCCATCAAACACATGGGATCCCCCACGATGGGGAGCCATCCCAATAGCAGCAGTGGCGGTCCAACGCGTTGCATTTGGGTGGCCATTTTCTTTTGCCTCTCCAAGAGGGACCCGCTTTTTTTGGCACTCTCCCATAGCGAGAGGGATTGAGCGCCAAGCCAATAATTCAAGGCTCCTCCTAGGGTGTTGCCCATGCTTGCAAAGCAAATGGCCAGCCAGAAATTCTGGGGACATAGGCCTAGGTAAGCAAGAAGTGCTGGCTCTGAACTCAAAGGCAAAAGGGTCGCGGATAAAAAGCCAATCAGCACCAAACCCGCCAAACCCCAATCAGGTGTTGACAAGAGGGTAAGCGCGTCGTTGATCCATTCCATCATGGACGGAGTATAAAGAAAATTCTCTTGCGCTTAAGATTAGAACTTAAGTGAGAAGAATTCAAGCGTGGTCTTGGCTTTTCTTCATTAATTTATTCCTGTGCGACTCTGACAGGCAGAAATTGATCGCTACAATGGTGCTTTATTTTTAAGCAATACAACTTCTACAAAAGTGTGCCCTATGGCCAATGAGGGCCTCCTATTTTCATGTTAAAGATCGGCTCTTTTGACCTGCCCAATAATCTATTTGTCGCTCCCATGGCTGGGGTGACAGATCGCCCTTTCAGAAGTTTGTCAAAGCATTTGGGCGCGGGCTATGCGGTCAGTGAGATGGTGACCTCAAGGCTGGATTTGATGAAAACACTAAAGACCTCTAGAAGAACGAATCACGAGGGTGAAAAAGGTCCTATTGCCGTTCAAATTGCAGGCACCGATCCGTTGATGATGTCACAGGCTGCGCAATACAATGTTCAAAGAGGTGCTCAAATCATTGACATCAATATGGGCTGCCCGGCAAAAAAGGTCTGCCAAAAATGGGCGGGCTCTGGATTGATGAAGGACGAGGCCTTGGCGCTTTCAATCATTGACGCCGTTGTTCGCGAGTGCGAGCCCTATGGTGTGCCGGTCACGTTGAAGATGAGAACGGGATGGAGTGAATCCACTAAAAATGCGCTGTCTTTGGCAAAAGGGGCCGAGTCAGCTGGCGTGCAAATGATCACGGTCCATGGTCGAACACGAGAGCAAGGGTTTGGTGGGTATGCTGAATACGACACCATCAAAGAAATCAAGAAGGCTTTGTCCATCCCAATCGTTGCCAATGGCGACATCGATTCGCCAAAAAAAGCAAAAGAAGTCTTGGCGCATACGAACGCCGATGCACTGATGATTGGACGTGCTGCGCAAGGGAAACCTTGGATTTTTCGTGAAATCGCTCATTTTTTGAAGACCTCTGAGGCCTTGGCACCTCCTTTGATTGAGGAGGTCAGAGGCCTGCTGCTGCAGCATTTGGAGGAGCACTATGAGTTGTATGGCTCATACATCGGCGTGCGCTCCGCTCGCAAGCACATTGGTTGGTACACAAAAGGACTTCAAGGGGCCGCCGAGTTTATGCGAACGCTCAACACAACTGAAAGCACCCTTGATCAAATGAGGCAAGTCAATGCTTATTTAGATGCGTTGTCTGTCAGTTCAGACCGTTGGCCCATGCCTGTTGGCGCGGAGGAAAAGAAGATGGAAGTGGTTGCATGAGCAAGAAAAATATCCAAGACATCGTGCGGCAAAGCATGGAAATTTATTTCAAGGATTTAAGGGGCACTGAACCGGATAACTTGCATGAAATGCTGGTTGAGGTTGTAGAAAAACCCCTGCTTGAAATTGTGATGCGGCAAGCTGAGGGGAATCAGTCAAAGGCGGCCATGTGGTTGGGACTGAATCGAAACACATTGAGAAAAAAACTATTGGCCCACAAGCTCATGTAAATTCAAGAGCATGGTGGTGAGAGTGGTTTGAGACAAGCGCTCTTTTAAAAATCAAATTAAATTGGAATACATTCACATGAACGCACTGTTATCGGTCTCTGATAAAACAGGTCTCTTGGAACTGGCCAAAGGCCTGCATGCCTGTGGGGTGGGTTTGATCTCAACGGGTGGCACCGCAAAATTATTGGCCGATCACGGTTTGCCGGTCAGAGAGGTGTTTGATTTAACGGGTTTTCCTGAGATGCTCGACGGTCGCGTCAAAACGCTTCACCCAAAAGTTCATGCAGGACTTTTGGCACGAAGAGATTTGCCCGCTCACATGCAAACGCTCAATGCGCATGGCATTGAGACCATCGATATTTTGGTCGTGAATCTCTACCCCTTTGAGCAAACGGTTGCCCAAAAAGATTGCTCGCTCGAAGATGCCATTGAGCAAATTGACATCGGTGGGCCGGCCATGGTGCGCTCAGCTGCAAAGAACTGGAAAGACGTGGCGGTGCTGACCGATCCCCAACAATACGACGCTTTTTTACAAGAGTTTCAAGTTGCCAAACAATTGTCAAAGAAAACGCATTTTGCTTTGGCGGTGAGTGCATTCAACAAGATCAGTCAATACGACGGGGCCATCAGCAACTATTTGTCATCTTTTGATGAAGCCTTCCAAAGAGAAACATTTCCTAGGCAATTCAATGCGCAGTTCACCAAAGTGCAAGAAATGCGTTACGGCGAGAACCCTCACCAACAGGCGGCCTTTTACAAAGACATGAATCCTCAATTGGGCTCCTTGGTCAGTTCTGAGCAACTCCAAGGCAAGGAGCTGTCGTTCAACAACATCGCCGACTCGGATGCGGCTTGGGAGTGCGTGAAGTGCTTTGCTGAGCCGGCTTGTGTGATTGTCAAGCATGCCAACCCTTGCGGTGTGGCGGTGGCGGCGTCTGCATTGGGCGCTTATCAAAAGGCCTTCAAAACCGATCCGACATCTGCGTTTGGCGGCATCATTGCTTTGAACCGTGAGGTGGATGCCGACTTGGCGAAAGCGTTGATGCAACAATTCATGGAGGTGCTGATGGCACCCATGTTCACTTCAGAGGCACTGGCCGTCTTGGCCAGTAAACCCAATGTTCGGGTTTTGAAGATGAGTGTGCCGCAGACGAGCAACCCAGCTGAATTGGACCTGGCGGGCCGAAACGAATTTGACTTCAAGCGCGTGGGTTCGGGCTTGTTGATTCAGTCCAGTGATCACCATGTCTTGAGTGAAAAGGATTTGAAAGTGGTGACCCTCAAGCAACCCAGTCCAGCGCAATTGAAAGATCTTTTGTTTGCATGGCGCGTGGCGAATTACGTTAAAAGCAATGCCATCGTTTTTTGTCATGATGGGATGACGATGGGCGTGGGCGCGGGTCAAATGAGCCGCTTGGATTCGGCCAGGATTGCCAGCATCAAAGCGAAAGAAGCGGGTCTGATCCTTCAAGGATCGGTCGTTGCCAGCGATGCTTTTTTCCCCTTCCGAGATGGTCTGGATGTGGTGGTGTCAGCAGGCGCGACAGCCGTGATCCACCCGGGCGGCTCCATGAGAGATCAAGAGGTGATCGATGCAGCCAATGAACATGGCATCGCCATGGTCTTTACGGGGGTGAGGCACTTTAGGCATTGAGCGCCTGAAGGGCCTGAGGGGCCTGACTGGCCTGAATTGGCCGCTTGCTGCACTGAAATTCAGGCCTTGGGCGGCTTGGGTTTTCTAGAGAGACTGAAACACACTGTCAGCAGCCTGAAGGGTCTCTTGTATATCGGCGCTCGAGTGCGCCGCACTGACAAAGCCTGCCTCGTACAAAGCCGGTGCAAAGTAGATCCCTTTGCTGAGCATGCCGTGAAAGAAACGGTTAAAGAGCTCTCCATTGCTTTTCATGACCTCAGGATAATTTTTCGGCAGTTCTGGCAACAAGAAAAATCCAAACATGCCGCCTTCACAATCGGCGCTGAAGTCAACGCCATGGCGTTTTGCACTTTGCGACAAGCCGAGCGTGAGCTCCTGTGTCTTCAGCGCAAGGGCATCGAAAAAGCCAGGCTCAGAGATCGCCTTCAATGTTGCTATGCCGCAAGCGGTGGCCACCGGGTTGCCACTGAGGGTGCCGGCTTGATACACAGGGCCCAAGGGGGCAAGCTGTTCCATGACCGCTCTCTTGCCGCCAAAGGCGGCCAATGGCATGCCCCCGCCAATCACTTTTCCCATGACCGTCATGTCAGGCTCAAACCCGGGGAGTGATTTTCTGTAGACGCTTTGAGCGCTGCCCAAGGCCACGCGACACCCACTCATGACTTCATCAAAGACCAATAAGGCTTGGTGCTTGGTGCACAATTCACGGCAAAGTGCCATGAAGGGAATGCTCGCTCTGACAAAGTTCATGTTGCCAGCAATGGGTTCAATCATCAGGCAGGCGATTTCATTGCCATGCAGTTCAAACGTTTGCTTTAACTGCTCGAGGTTGTTGTACTCCAGGACCAGCGTGTCTTTGACCACTTCAGGCGGAACGCCAGCGCTGGTTGGGTTGCCAAAGGTGGCCAAGCCAGACCCCGCTTTGACGAGCAAGGCATCCGCGTGACCGTGGTAGCAACCTTCGAATTTAATGAGTTTTTGTCGACCCGTGGCGCCTCTCGCCAACCGAATGGCCGACATGGCCGCCTCAGTGCCAGAGCTGACAAGTCGAACCATTTCCATGGAGGGCGTCAAACGAATGAGCATTTCAACCAGTTCAATCTCTCTCTCAGTGGGTGCGCCAAAGGAGAAGCCTTCCAGGGCCGCTTTTTGCACAGCCTCTAAGACACGGGGGTCCCCATGTCCCAAAATCATTGGGCCCCATGAGCCGATGTAATCGATGAAGCGCTGCTTGTTGGCGTCCCAAAAATGTGCGCCTTTGGCGTGGGTGATGAATTTGGGTGTCCCACCCACGGCCTTGAAAGCCCTAACGGGTGAATTCACGCCGCCTGGGATGACTGTTTTGGCTCGATCGAAAAGGGTTTGATTTAAATCGTTCATGTTGAATGTGTCTCCGGTCTTAATGACGTGTTTCGTGTCCTGGAAGTGTGAAGCCTTCGGTGCTTGGGCTTTCGACCTCGTCCAGCAAAGGGTCGGTGTCCTCAGGGTGTGCCCAAAACAAACGATCTGCGATCACGTGTCCCATCCCTGGGCGAAAGCCAGCGTCCAGGGATCGGTCTAAAAAGCTCAGGCTTTCTTTTGTTGCCGCTTCGAGGTCGGTGCCGGTTGCGACAAGAGCGGCCAAAGCTGCACTCAAGGTGTCGCCCGCACCAGAGAAGACGGCATCAAATTTTTCAAATTTTTCACTCACCAGGACGCTGTTGGGGGAGGCCAAAGCGTTTTCAATGAATTGGTCCGGTTGTTGTATGCCAGTGAGTAGGACATAGGGGGTGCCCATTTCGTAGGCCGCACGAGCAATGTCTCTTGGGCCCGGTGAGCGCTCACTTGACCAATCGGGCAGCAACCAACGCCAAAGGGTGTTGTGGTTGCCCACCAAAACGGTGCTTTGGGGCAAGATGAGTTCTTTGAAGGCATCCAAATAAGAGTCGATTTGATCTTCGCTCCACCAAGACAAGTTGGGCATGTAGGCGATCACCGGTACGTTTGCATAATCGGTGCTGATTTGTGCAATGGCGCTCAAATTTTCTGGACTGCCGCAAAAGCCCACTTTGATCACAGAGACAGAGATGTCTTCCAAGACCGCACGGGCTTGTTCGCTCACCGCCTCTTCATCAAAGGCGATGTGATCAAAGATCTCGGCCGTGTCCCGCATGTAAGCCCCGGTGACCACGGGCAATGCATGCGCACCGATTGCTGCAATGCTTAGGGTGTCCGCGCTCAACCCTCCTGCGCCAGAGGGATCACTTGCGTTAAAAACCAAAACACAAGCGGGTGACTCTTCTAAGGAGTCCAGTTCATTCGGGTCTATTTCTTCGGTCATATCAATCTGTACAATAGACTTCATTCTAAGCGAGCTGAAAGACGCTTGAGCGTTTTTTTGTGATCAACTCGCTTAGACAAGGCACTTAGAAAATTGGATTCATTTAAGGGAATAGGGTCTATGGCAAATACCACTTGGATGTGTTTGATTTGTGGTTGGATTTATGACGAGGCATTGGGGGCGCCTGATCACGGCATTGCTGCGGGCACCCCTTGGTCTGAGGTGCCCATGAATTGGACCTGTCCTGAATGCGGCGCTAGAAAAGAAGATTTTGAAATGGTGCCGGTTTAAAGCACGCCTTTTCTTGGGCCTTCGGGCTAGCCCAAGTTTGGATTTTTAACCACAGCGTACCGTTTGAGTGTGCTCTCGCGAGCCTTGGCGTGGTCAATGATCGGCATGGGGTAATCCTTGCCCATTTGAAGCCCCTTGAACGTCTCACCCTTAGGCGCCGCAAGCCAAGGCGCGTGCAAGGCTTTGCTGGGCCAGTCTTTGAATTGGGGTAAGTATTTTTTGATGAATTTGCCCTCTGGATCGAATTTTTCACTTTGTGTGATGGGGTTGAAAATTCGAAAATACGGTTGTGCATCGCAGCCGCTGGAGCTGGCCCATTGCCATCCTCCGTTGTTGGCGGCCAAATCAAAGTCATTGAGATGCGTGGCAAAGTAGGCTTCTCCCCATTTCCAGTCGATTCCCAAGTCTTTGACCAAAAAGCTCGCCACCACCATGCGCAAGCGGTTGTGCATATAGCCGGTTTGGTTGATTTGCTTCATGGCTGCGTCCACCAATGGATAGCCTGTTTCTCCTTCGCACCATGCTTTGAAGAGTTTTTTGGCCTGTGCACCACTTTCCCAGTGGATGCGATCGTATTCGGGCTTGAAGGCGCCCGTGACCACTCGAGGGTGGTGGTGCAAAATTTGGTGGTAAAAGTCACGCCAAACCAGCTCAGACAGCCAGGTTGCCGCGCCTGGATCGCCTTGTTGACTTTTGGGCCAGGACAGCGCCACGAGTTCTCGAATCGAGACGGTGCCAAATCGCAAGTGGGTGCTGAGATAGCTTGGGCCTTTGATGGCTGGAAAGTCTCGGCTGTCCTTGTACAGACTCAGACGCGGCTTGAAGTCTTTGATCAAGGCATGCGCACCCAGCTCGCCAGTGGGCAAATGCAGTTGATTTAAATTGGTCGTTTCAAATCCGATGTCTTCTACACTCGGCACAGCGCGGCAAAGTTCAGCCTCTCGCGCACAAAACCTCTCGAACAGTGCACTGGCATCATGGGGCTTGATGTGCTCGGGCAAGAGTTTTTTAAGCCAAGCATTTTTATAGGGCGTAAAAACCCCATAGGGTGTACCCGAGAGGGTCAAGACCTCAGAGCGCTCAAAGATCACGTGATCCTTGTGGGTTTCAAAATGGATGCCCTTTTGAGCGAGCCGTCCCCTCACCACAGCATCTCTCTCAAGGCTTTGGGGTTCGTCATCGTGGTTGGCAAAAACGGCGTCCACGCCCAGTTGTGTGGCCAGTTGAGGGATGGCTTGGGCCGCACTGGTGAATTGAACGATCAAACCACTTGTGGGCTTTTTGGAGACGGATCTGATGGACTCATCCAAAGCACGCAAGGACTGCGTGATGAATTCCACCCTGCGGTCGTAAGCGGGCAAATGCCCAAGGATGTCTTTGTCTAAAATGAAGACGGCGTGGAGTTTTTTGCTTCTTTTGAGGGCAAAAAACAAGGCTTTGTTGTCTTGAAGCCTTAAATCTCTTCTAAACCACATCATTCCAGTCGCAAATTGGGGGTCACTTGGAGTTGTCATGGGGCACCTTTGCTAAAATTACCGGATGAACGCTGAAACACCATCCATTAACCTCACGCACCACTTTCTCATTGCGATGCCGGGTTTGCAAGATGAAACTTTCAACAAGAGTGTAGTTTATATGTGTGAGCACAGTGAACGCGGCGCGTTGGGATTGGTGATCAACAAGCCCAGTGACATGACCATGAAGGGCTTGTTTGACAAGGTGGACTTGCCCCTTGGGCGAACCGATTTGACGCTGACACCGGTTTTCCAGGGGGGGCCCGTCCACACTGAGCGCGGGTTTGTGTTGCACGAGCCCTTGAGCGTTGCTGAACCCGTGGCCTCGAGCGATCCCATTTATGCCTCTACTTTGAGCATTCCTGGCGGCTTGGAGATGACCACTTCCAGAGACGTGTTGGAGGCCATCTCCACGGGTGCAGGCCCCAAGAAGGTGTTGATTTCACTGGGATATGCCGCTTGGGCCCAAGGTCAATTGGAGTCCGAAATCGCTGAGAACTCTTGGCTCACTGTCGATGCCGATCCGGGTGTCATCTTTGACACGCCTGTTGCTCAAAGGTATGACAAAGCGCTGGCTTTGCTGGGTTTGGAGTCTTGGATGATCTCTCCTGGAGCCGGGCATGCTTGACGTGGGCGTGCGCTCCAGATGAACAAACCGCCCATCACCTTGCTTGCGTTTGATTTGGGGCGAAAAAGAACCGGCCTGGCCTTTGGCACGATGATGCTGTCCCAGGCCAGCCCTGTGGGTGTTGTTCAAGCTGAAGGGGACAAACGCTTTGAGGCCTTTTCGAGCTACATACAAACTTGGCAGCCCAGCGCTTTGGTCGTTGGGGTCCCTTACCACCCCGATGGTGCGCCCCATGAGAACACGCAGTTTGCAAAAAACATTGCCAAACAATTGAAGCACAAATTCAAATTGGATGTGTTTGAGATTGATGAGCGCTACAGTACGACAGAGGCCATCAGCGTGAACCAAATCAGTCGACGTCAAGACAAGAAGTCGCAAAAGGATGTGGATGCCTTGTCAGCTTGCATCATCTTGGAACAATTTTTTTCTGAGTGGGGCATTCGCACACTCGAGCCGATATGAGCCCAACCGATTCACCCCCAAAAAAAGACAGCCCTAGGATATACACATGAAACTTGGACAAGTGGCACTTGATGCAGAGGCTTTGTATTTGAGCTTGCTGAAAGGCGTTGAGGCCTTGATCTCAGAGCAAACGAGACTGGTGGGCATCACCTCTGGGGGAGCGTGGCTTGCCAAGAGGCTCGCGCAAGATTTGCCGCAAAAGCCCATGGTTGGATCCATCTCATCGGCCATGCACCGGGATGATTTTGATCAACGCGGTTTGTCCGATGGCGGGCAAACGGTTTTGCCTTTTGAAATAGAGGGGGCAGATGTCTTGTTGATCGATGATGTGCTCTTTACGGGTCGCACCATTCGTGCGGTGATCAACGAGCTGTTTGATTATGGCCGGCCTGAGCGAGTCCGATTGGCTGTTTTGGTGGATCGTGGCGAGAGAGAGTTGCCCATACAGGCCAATTTTTCAGCGGCGAGCTTTACCTTGCACAAATCGCAGTCGCTGGCATTGGCTGTGGACGACAAGGGTCGCTTCCACTTTTCATTGGAGAATTGAATTGCTTGCAAAAAGAAACCCTCAGCTCAATCAACACGGCGAGTTGATTCATCTTTTGTCAACCGAGGGCTTGCCAAAAAGTATTTTGACGCATGTCTTGGATACTGCCAAAAATTTTGTCTCCATCAACGACCGAGAGGTGAAGAAAGTTCCCCTTTTGAGAGGGAAAAGTGTTTTTAATCTCTTTTTTGAAAACAGCACGAGAACCAGGACAACGTTTGAAATCGCAGGCACGCGTTTGAGTGCCGATGTGATCAATTTGGACATTGCCCGCTCTTCGACGGCCAAGGGCGAGTCTTTGCTCGACACCATTGCCAATTTAAGTGCGATGGCGGCCGATATTTTTGTGGTTCGCCACAGTGAGTCGGGCGCGCCCTATTTGATCGCTCAACACGTGCAGCCGCACATTCATGTGATCAACGCGGGAGACGGGCGTCATGCGCATCCTACGCAAGGACTGCTAGATATGTTCACCATTCGGCACTACAAGGGCGACTTTACTCAACTCAAAGTGGCAATTGTTGGTGATGTGCTTCATTCACGGGTGGCCAGGAGTGACATCCATGCTTTGACCACTTTAGGGTGCCCAGAGGTGAGGGTTGTTGGGCCCAAAACGCTGGTGCCTGAAGATTTTTCAAAGATGGGTGTGCGGGTGTTCCATGATTTGCAAGAGGGGATCAAAGACTGCGATGTGGTGATTGCGCTCAGACTTCAAAATGAGCGCATGAGTGGCGCTTTGTTGCCATCGAGTCACGAGTATTTCAATGCCTTTGGTTTGACGCAGGAGACCCTGAGTTATGCCAAAAGCGATGCGATTGTGATGCACCCCGGACCCATCAATCGTGGTGTAGAAATTGATTCTCACGTGGTCGATGGTGCGCAAAGTGTGATTTTGCCGCAGGTGACGTTTGGCATCGCTGTGCGCATGGCCGTGATGTCCATCGTGGCGGGCAACGAGGGAGGTGCCTAAAGGGCAATGCATATGAAAATACGAATTAAAAACGGTCGAATCATGGATCCGCAATCCGCCTTGGATGTGGTGGGGGACCTTTGCATTTCGGGTTCTGTCATCGAATCCATTGCCCAGCCGAATGCGCAGTTTATCGCCGATCTCACGCTTGACGCACAGTCGCATTGGGTGTTGCCGGGTTTGGTGGACTTGAGTGTGCGCGTGATGGAGCCGGGCTTGGAGCATGAGGGCATGCTCGCCTCTGAGCTGCTCGCAAGTGTTGCTGGCGGCGTGAGCAGTTTGGTGTGTCCGCCCGACACCGATCCAACGCTTGATGAGCCGGGTTTGGTGGAAATGCTCAAGTTCAGAGCAGACAGATTGCAGCTTGCTAGACTTTTTCCTTTGGGTGCCCTGACCAAGGCCTTGGAGGGAGAAACGCTGTCGGAGATGCAGGCGTTGACCCAGGCTGGGTGTGTCGGCTTTTCGCAAGCCGACCAAACGGTCAAGGACACGCATGTGTTGCAAAGAGCATTTTCTTACGCCAGTACTTTTGGATTTGCGGTGTGGCTTCACCCTGCGGATTATTATTTGGGTCGAGGTGTTGCGGCAAGCGGCGCATTGGCGCTGAGGATGGGCCTGTCAACGGTGCCGGTGGCCTCAGAGACCATTTGCTTGAACACCATCTTTGCACTGATGAGGAGCACGGGTGCGAGGGTCCACTTGTCCAGGGTGTCTAGTGCAAAGGGTGTTGAATTGATTAAATTGGCCAAAGCTGAGGGCTTGCCGCTGACTTGCGATGTGAGTATCAACTCACTTCACTTGACGGAAATGGATCTGGGCTATTTTGATTCCCGAGCCCGCTTGACGCCACCTCTTCGACAAAGTCAGGACCGAGATGCTTTGAGGCAAGGCTTGTTGGAGGGGGTGATCGATGCCTTGGTGTCGGACCACAACCCCGTGCCTGGGGATTTAAAAACACTGCCCTTTGCGCAGGCAACACCGGGCGCAACGGGCGTGGAATTGTTGCTGAGTTTGGCCTACAAATGGGGTCAAGAAATGGGCGTCGGTGAGCTCAAAGCTTTAGAGTGCGTGACCTCCAAACCTGGAGCGATCTTGCGCCAAGCGCTAGGCTTTCATCAAGAGCCAGATCCGATGTTTGCCCCAGGCACCTTGAGGGTGGGGGCCATGGCGGACCTTTGTATTTTTGATCCAAACGACGTTTGGTCGGTTGCACCTGCTGAGCTTAAAAGTCAAGGCAAACACACGCCATTTGACTTTGAGATGAGTGGCTCAGCGATGACTGGCCGCGTGAAGAAAACCATCGTCAAGGGACGATTGGTTTACAGTGTTTGATCGCTTGGGTAGGACTTCATGGGCATGACGGTTCAATCTTGGCGAGGCATCAAGCTCTTGCGCTTGCTCGCGCACATGCTGCGTGGCTATGTCAAAGTTCGATGGGCATGGCAGGCCCTCACACCACTGCAAGCCCAAGAGGAGGTGATGTCTTGGGCCAAAGGGGCGTTGGATATTTTGGGTGCCAGGGTCAAGCTTGAAGGAGATTTGCGCCAAAGTGGACCCCTCTTGTTGGTCTGCAACCATGTTTCTTGGATGGACATCTTGCTCTTTTTGTCCTTGGGCCCGGTTCGTTTTGTCTCAAAGTCCGAGGTGCAGTCTTGGCCCGTGATTGGGCACTTTGCACAGGCGTGTCGGACCTTGTTCATCAAAAGAACGTCCAAAAGGGATGCTCGAGTGGTGGTTCAAAGAATGAGCGAGTCGCTTCTAAAAGGCGATTTGATTGCGATTTTTCCAGAAGGAACGACCACGGTGGGCGAGACGGTTTTGCCTTTTCATGCCAATTTGTTTGAGTCCGTTGTGGCCGCCAACGCACAGGTTCAAGCGGCCAGCATCTTGTATGTTGGGGGCGATGAAAAAACATGCATCACCACCACCAGTTTTACGGGTGAGGACACCTTGGTCGGTTCGATTTGGCGCATTTTAGGTTTGCACGCATTTGATATTTGGGTCTCATTGGGGCCAGTTCATGAGGCGCATGGAAAAGACCGGCGAGCATTGGCGTTGCAAAGTTGGAACCAGGTGCTTCAACTGCATTCGCAACTCAAGTCGCGCACCGTATAAAGTAAGCACGCACTTTCATGGTTGGTGTCAGCTTTATTAACTGAGGACATCGGCCCAAATGTGTTGGGCCCATGACTGGGCCTGCAGGCCCTCTGCAAGACTGGGTTTGCTGGAGATGCCGCTGGATTGAGGGACCACTTTATAGGTTTTCTCAATTGCATCGTATTGATGCACGGAGGCAATGTGGACAGCATTTCGATCGTCAAGAAAGCTGTAGCAGGTGTTGGTCAAAAAGGGGGCGGGATCGAGTGGGATGTCGAAAAGCTCTGCCGTCAGGGCGGCGGCCAGCACCTTGGCTTGTGCATTGGCCATGTGTCCGGATTTTGGCATCAGGGGGGCGCCTTGAATGGCATCACCCAGGATGTGAACATCTTTGGCCTTTTGGCTTTCAAAGTTGTTGAACGACACACCGCACCACTTGTTGTTGATGTTGGTCAGCCCATTGCGGTGTGCAATGTCACCTGCTCGCATGGGTGGCAAAATATTGGCCACATCGTACGAGAGGTCATCTTGTATTTCAAATCCGATGGTTTTCTTTTCAGCGTCGACAGCAGTCACCATGTGCTGAGGTCGATAGTCAATGATGGAGGCGTATTGCTCTGACCAGAACCGCTTGAAGGAGGCGCTGTTGGACAAGACATCTTGGTTGGCGTCTAAGATCAGGACCTTGCACTGGGGCTTGTGTGTTTTGAAATAATGGGCCACTTGTGAGGCGCGTTCATAGGGTCCAGGGGGACATTTAAAAGGGGACTCGGGAATGGACAGCACAAAGGTTTGTCCATTGCGCATGTTCACAATTTGAGAGCGCAAGTGTTCAATTTCGTGGTTGCCCTCCCAGGCTTGGACGATCTGTCCACTTTGTTTGGCTTGCAGCAGGCCTTCAACATCGCCCAGCACCATTTGCATCCCCGGCGCCAAGATCAGTTTGTCGTAGGCAATGTTTTGGTGTGTCGGGGTTTGCAAGGTCTTTTTTTGAAAATCAATCTCAGTGGCTCGCTCGTGAATGATTTCAATGCCGTGGCGAAATTTCAATTGATCGTAGGAAAATTCGACGTCTTTGAGTTGCGCGCTTCCACCAAGGATCAAGTTGGACATGGGGCAAGAAATGAAAGACTTTTCTGCTTCGATCAAGGTGACTTGAATTTGCTGTCTTGAGAAAAGCCGCAGGTATTTGGCCGCTGTTGCGCCCCCAAAGCCACCGCCCACAATCACAACCTTTGCCGGGGCCGTTGCGCTTGCATTTTCAAGCCATGACGTGGCCCCCAAAGTGCCCAGTCCCAAGCCCCAAGACACATGGTTTTGAAATTGGCGCCTGTTGATCATTGCGAGCCTTTTTGACGAGTAAAGAAATCTGCCAATTCATTCAATTGCGGATCGCTCAAGCCGCGTGCAACTTGAGCCATCACATGGTCTTTTTGAGGCTTGTTTTGCCAGGCCTTGAGTTGACCGAGCAATTCGTCCTTTGAGTGGGTTTTGCCGATGGATTCAAACGTGTGGCAAGACAAGCACAAACTGGCGTGTGCACGCTGATAAAGATCTTGGCCCTTGGCGGCCTCTAGCGCAAAAGCGTGAAAGCAAAAAAAATACAAACCCATCAAAAACCACGCCCTTGGACGGGTCTTTAAAAAAAAGGGGAGAGGGCATGTCATGGGGTTAGCAACTTTCTTTCTGGGGCCTTGTCGGCGGCAGTCTGCTCAAAGCGCGACGAGCCCATTTTCAAAGGGATTCTAATTCGTTTGAATGATCCAAATCTTTAATTTAAGCTTATGATAGGCGTTTGTACTGATCGCTAAAGGGTGATCAGCTTTTTTTTCGGGGGAAATTGATGACTCAAAGAAGAGATGCCTTGAAGTGGGGCGCCGCGCTCCCAGCTGCCTTGGGTTTGAATGCGTTGACCGTGCAAGAAGCCCTTGCGTTTGAAAAATCTGCTTTTGAGGCCAAAACATGGACCGAGGCCTTGAAGGCTTTGGGCTTGAATGCGCCCCAAGAGAGCAAAGACCTGGTGCTCAATTGTCCAGACATTGCGGAGAATGGTGCCGTGGTTCCGATGGCGGCCTCTTGCGCGCTGCTTGGGGTCAAGAAAATTCTATTTTTTGTGGAGAAGAATCCCTCTCCTTTGGTGGCCATCTTCAATGTCAGTGACGACATATTGGCCAATTTTTCGACCCGAACCAAAATGAGTCAAACCTCTGACGTGATGGTCGTGGCGGTCATGCAAGACGCTCGAACATGGATGTCCAGAAAAGAAATCAAAGTCACCCTGGGTGGTTGTGGTGGTTAACGCATGAGATGCGCACCTTATTCATTGCATATTTAAGGAGAACAAAGTGTCCGATCCCATGAGAATCAGAGCGCAAAGCAGCGCTGGACAAACCACCGTGCGCGTGTTGATGAGTCACGAGATGGAGACAGGTCTGAGAAAGGATGCCAGCGGTAAAACCATTCCCGCATGGCATATTCAAGAGGTTGTGGCCTCTCTCAATGGCAAACAAGTTTTTAGCGCTGAATGGGGCACGGCCGTGTCCAAAAACCCCTATCTGCAGTTCATCATCAAGGGTGGCAAAGCGGGAGACAAAGTGAGTGTGACTTGGAAAGACACCAAGGGCGATACACGAACAGATGAAACAACGGTGAGCTAAATCTTTGGAGTTGCGTTTTGAAGTCAATCGTTTTTTTCCTTGAAAAGTGCCATTTCCTAAAAGGTTGGCTGGTGCTCACGGCTGTTTTGTCGGCAACGTGTTTGGTGCAGGCCCAGTCCACCGCCGACGCCATTGCGCAGTACAGAGCCATGCTCCAAGATGGCAACCCGGCCGATCTCTTTGTGGACAAAGGCGAGCTGCTTTGGAGTGCGCCTCGAGGACCCAAGAATGCCTCTCTCCAAGCCTGTGATTTGGGACTTGGGACGGGCGTCCTAGAGGGCGCGTGGGTTCAATTGCCCAGGTATTTCAAGGACACGCAAAGGGTCCAAGACTTGGAGTCAAGGTTGCTCACGTGCATGCAAACCTTGCAAGGCTTTGATGCCAATGCGATTGCTCAAACGCCATTTGGCGTGGGAGAGCAAATCAACGTCAGTGCCTTGGCCGCATTTGTTTCCAGCAAATCTCAAGGTCGTGAATTTCAATTGCCCCAGGCGCATCCTGAAGAGAGGCGCTTTTATGAGATCGGTAAACGGCTTTTCTTCACCCGAGCCGGACCTTATGATTTTTCTTGTTCGACTTGCCACTCGCAAGACGGCAAACGCATTCGCTTGCAAGATTTACCCAATCTGATGAGCAAAGAAGGCGCAGCAGCAGGGTTTGGGGCTTGGCCAGCCTATCGCGTCTCCAACGGACAAATGTGGTCCATGCAACAGCGAATGAACGACTGTTTGCGCCAGCAACGCTTTCCCTATCCCGTGTTTGGCAGTGAAGTCACCATTGCGCTGGGCGTTTACATGGGGGTGAATGCAAAGGGTGGGCAAGCGATAGCGCCCGCATTGAAGCGATAAGAAACGCCTTGGTCGATCCATGAAATTTTCATTTTGAATTCATTTAATACAAAGTCCCATGCCATGCGAAGTGTGTTTGTCAAAACAATCGGCTCTTTTTTAGCTTTCTTTTTCATGTGCCTTTTGAGTGCATGTGTTTCCATGCAACCAGAATTCTCTTCAAAGGACCTTGAGCGGTGGACGCAAGACGTCTTAAAGGGCTCTTTTAGGGACGAAAAGGCGGTCAAAGTCAGCATCCTTGAACAAGATGCCTCCAACGCGGCGTGTTCAACTTCTCAGGCCACGGGTGTTGCCTTGAGCGATCAAAGAAAGCAAGAGATTGAGGCGGAAAATCTGAAAACTGTTCAAGCGCCTAAAGATGGACAGTATTTTGGTGACTACAAGTTGGGTGAAGCTTTGGCACAAGACGGTAGAGGCCTGACTTGGAGCGACGCTGCAGGACAAAGCAATGGGGGTCAGTGCTACAACTGTCATCAGTTGAGCGCGACAGAGTTGTCTTACGGCACCTTGGGGCCGAGTTTGTATCAATACGGCAAAGTGCGAGGCGTGACAAATTTGAGCAGCGAAGTCTCTCAGCCGGTCATTCAATACACATGGGCCAAATTGTGGAACTCCAAATCGTTCAATGCATGCTCAGCCATGCCGCGTTACGGTCACCATCGCATTTTGAATGAGGGTCAAATCAAGCACTTGATGTCCTTGCTCCTGGACCCCCAGTCCCCAGTGAACCGTTGAGCATGAATCTCTCGCGTCGAGAATGGCTCTCCATGCTAGGCGCCGGGTGCGTGGCCCAAATGCCGTTGGCGCAGGCCCTTCAGTGGGAGGATTCAAAGGCATTCTCAGCTTTTTACGACATCAAACGCCTGGGCCAAGTCTCCTTTCTGCACATGACGGACTGCCATGCGCAGTTGATGCCCAATTATTTTAGAGAGCCCAGCATCAATTTAGGGGTCGGTGCCAGTGCCAACCAATTTCCCCATGTGGTGGGCAAGTCCTTGTTAAAGAAGTTGGGTGTATCCGCGGGCACACCTGAAGCTTACGCATTGACGCATTTGAATTTTTCAAGTGCAGCAAAACGTTATGGGGCGAGTGGTGGCTTTGCGCATTTGATGACCTTGATTCAATATTTAAAGGCCTCGCGTCCAGGTGCCCTGTTGCTTGATGGGGGCGACTCTTGGCAAGGCTCGGCCACCGCACTTTGGACCCGAGGCCAAGACATGGTGCAGGCGTGTCAACGCTTGGGCGTGGATGTCATGACCGGACACTGGGAGTTCACGCTCGGCGCCCAACGCGTGGAGGAGTTGATTCAAACCAGCCTCAAAGGACGGGTTGATTTTGTGGCCCACAATGTGAAGACCACCGATTTTGAGGATCCCGTTTTCAAGCCCTATGTCCTCAAAGAGCAAAACGGGGTGCTTTGTGCGGTCATTGGACAAGCCTTTCCTTACACCCCCATTGCGCATCCCAAATATTTGGTGCCTGACTGGACTTTTGGAATCCAAGAACGAGCACTTCAAGAGGTGATCGATGAGGTCCGAAGCAAAGGGGCCAAGGTGGTGATTTTGCTCAGCCACAATGGGTTGGATGTGGATTTGAAGTTGGCCTCAAGGGTCAGTGGGATCCATGCAATTCTAGGTGGACACACCCATGACGCTTTGCCTCAACCCCTGTGGGTTAAAAACAGGCTTGGTCAAACCTTGGTGACCAACGCTGGATGCAATGGCAAGTTTTTGGGACTCTTGGACGTGGAGGTCAATCCATCGGGCGTGCAAAACATGTCTTATCGTTTGTTGCCCGTGTTTTCAAATTTGATCCAACCCGAGCCACAAATGCAAGGCCTCATCCAAGAGATTCGGGCCCCTTATCTGCAAGATTTACAGACCTCATTTGGCGTGAGCGAGGGACTGCTTTATAGGAGAGGCAACTTCAATGGTTCGGCCGATCAATTGATTTTGAATGCCCTCATGCAAGAGTTGGATGCCCCCATCGCGTTGTCACCAGGATTTCGTTGGGGCTCGAGCCTTTTGCCAGGCCAGTCGATCACTCGAGAGTGGCTCATGGGCATGATGGCCACCACCTACTCCAATCACACACTTAGCTATTTGAAGGGGTCTGAGATCAAAGCCATCTTAGAGGATGTGGCGGATAATTTATTCAATCCAGATCCTTATTACCAGCAAGGCGGGGACATGGTCCGTGTGGGCGGGATGGGTTATACCTGTGAGCCCAATGGCAGGCGAGGTCAAAGAATTCAAAATTTGAGAATCAAGGGTACCTTGATGGATCCCTCCAAAGTGTACAAAGTGGCGGGTTGGGCTTCTGTCAATGAAGCGCAAGAAACCCAAGGCCAGCGCCCTGTTTGGGGCTTGGTGGAGAAGTACCTCTCAGGCCAAAGCTTGCCGCAAGGCCAGATCAAAACACCAAAGCCTCAGCTGCCCGAGCTTCGGGGCGTTCAATCCAATCAAGGGTGGACCCTTTGAACAATTCCTTGAGGGTGATTGGGCGCAAAAGGCGCAGGGTGATGCATGGGTGTTTTGCCCTCCTGATCTTCATTGCAGCTTGCTCACAAGCGGCATTTGCTCAATATGAAAAAACACCTTGGCCCAAATTGCAGGCGACACCCAGTTTATTGTTCACAGACCTTGAACAAAAAAAATGGACCCCCAATGAGTTCAAGGGGCGCATTGTTATTTTGAACTTTTGGGCGACCTGGTGTGAGCCTTGCAAAGAAGAGTTGCCCTCCTTGGATGCGTTGGCCGAATTGGAGGGGAACGAAAAAATCGTTGTGCTCGGCATCAATGTCAATGAGCCTGCCCCCCGAGCTTTGAAGTATTTGCAAACCCATGGTTTAAAGATCAACACGGTGAGTGATCCGGAATCGAATTGGGCGCGTCAATTCAAGGTTCGCGTCTATCCCACCACCATTTTGATTGATGCGAGCGGCAAAGCGCGCTGGCGAGTCATGGGTGCGGTGGACTGGACCTCCAGCACAGCTCGGCAGTGGTTAGAGAGTCTTCGCTGAGGGCTTGCATTTAATTGACTTGCGTGCGCGTGACTTGGACGATAATACGTCTGCTGTTCTGTTTATGGAGCAGTCAACCTGCTTTCGGGGCATTGTTTTGAAACGTTTCCTTAGAAAAGTTTTCTGAATGTGCCGACAGGTCTTTATGTCAACACCAATGGAGTTTTACCACCATGACACAACAACGCCGGGCCTTTCTCGGTCAAGCACTTGCGCTGGGCGCAATTTCTTCGGCTTCAAATTCAATTTGGGCGCAAAGTTCCACGACTTCCTCTAGCCAACGGGTGTTCAAGCCAGCCGTGGGTGAGTGGAGAACCTTTGATGTGACCACTCGCGTGGACTTGAGCGTTATCAAAGGCCAGGGCCGTGTTTGGTTGCCTTTGCCCAGTTTGCAAACCCCATGGCAACAGAGCTTGACCCATGATTACTCTACCAACGGGAAAGCAGAAATCAAAGCCGATGGACATGAAGGCGCAAAATTCCTTTATGCTCAATTTGATGCAGACAACAAAAAGCCATTTGTGGAGGTGACCAGTCGTGTCAGGACCAAAAATCGTCAAACGACATGGAACGATGCGTCCTCAACGCCAGCCCAAGGCCTTGCAGAAGAGGCCTCCAATTTAAAGTACTACACCCGTGCCACAAGGTGGTTGCCAACCGACGGCATCGTAAAAAAGACGGCACTGCAAGTCACCCAAGGTGCAAAAACGGACACAGAAAAAGTTCGTGCCTTGTACGACTGGGTGGTGAGCAACACCTACCGTGAACCCAAGGTAAGAGGTTGCGGAGAAGGCGATATCAAGACCATGCTTGAGACGGGTAATTTAGGCGGCAAGTGTGCCGATATCAATGCCGTTTTGGTGGGGTTGTGCCGCTCGGTGGGCATTCCTGCTCGAGATGTGTATGGCTTGAGACTGGTGCCTTCGGCCTTTTCTTACAAAGAGTTGTCTGGCAACCCCAGCAACCTCAAAGGCTCTCAGCATTGCCGCTCTGAGGTGTACCTCAAAAACCGGGGCTGGGTGGCGATGGATCCCGCAGACGTTGCCAAAGTCATGCGACAAGAAACCCCGGAGTGGATCAAAACCATTGAGCACCCTGTGGTCAAGCCTGTGTATCAAACCCTGTTTGGCGGCTGGGAGGGCAATTGGATGGGCTGGAACACTTCGCATGATCTGGTTCTGCCAGGCAGTCAACAAAAGGAGCCCTTGCCCTTCTTGATGTACCCCGTCGCTGAAAACGATGACGGCCGCCTTGATTCTTACGATCCCGATGCGTTCAAGTACCAGATCACGGCCAAGGAAATTGTTTAAGTGAAACCAAAGGCCCAAGAAATTGGGCCGAATTTTCTCTGAAGGCCATCAGCTCGAGAAGAGCTTGCATTGAAGACTCAACAGCAGGTGGTCTTTTGGTCTCCCCGGCAGGAATCGAACCTGCATCTCAGCCTTAGGAGGGCCGCGTTCTATCCATTGAACTACGGAGAGCGTTAAAGCAAAGCATGGCTTGATGCCGTGCATTCCAAGCCCTGCTGGCCAAGAATGTGTCTATTCTAATGCCTGAACGACTGCTCATACAGGGGCGCAGGTCTTGCTGCTTCACAATACGCATCGATTTTATTTGTTGAGGGCTCTCATGGTCTCCTCCAAGCCCTTGAGGTTCAAGGGAAACATCCGGTCTGACATCAATTGCTGCATGATGGAGATGCTTTGCCTGTATTTCCAAACACCTGTCGGTTCGGGGTTGATCCATGCAAATTTTGGATACGCGTGGAGGAGTCGCTGAAGCCATACAGCACCCGCCTCCTCGTTGTTGTATTCAACACTGCCGCCTGGCTGAAGAATTTCATAGGGACTCATGGTCGCATCACCGACAAAGATCAGTTTGTAGTCTTTGTTGTATTTTCTGATGATGTCCCATGTCGGAAACTTCTCCGTATAGCGGCGTTGGTTGTTTTTCCAAAGAAAATCATAGACACAGTTGTGAAAATAGAAAAATTCCAAGTGTTTGAATTCTGACTTGACGGCCGAGAACAACTCGGTGACCCGTTGGACATGTTCGTCCATGGTGCCCCCGACGTCCATCAAGAGAAGCACTTTGACGTTGTTGTGCCGCTCGGGCACCATTTTGATATCCAAATAGCCCGCGTTGGCCGCAGTGCTTTTGATGGTGTCTTCCAAGTCGAGTTCATCGGGCGAGCCCTCTCTTGCAAATTTTCTCAAACGCCTCAGCGCGACTTTGATGTTTCTGGTGCCCAGCTCTTGCGTGTCATCGTAGTCTTGATAGGCGCGTTGCTCCCAGACTTTGACGGCACTTTTTTGTTGACTTTTGCCGCCAATGCGTATGCCTTGAGGGTTGTAGCCCGAATGGCCAAACGGGGAAGTGCCCCCCGTGCCAATCCATTTGGAGCCACCCTCATGGCGTTCCTTTTGCTCGTCAAGACGCTCTTGAAGGGTCTTCATCAATTCTTGCCAGTCCATTTGTTGGATGGCGGCTTTTTGCTCGGGTGTCAGCTCTTTGTTCAAGAGTTGAGTGAGCCAATCAAGGGGTATTTCTTTGGTGGCTTCGCTTAACAGTTCAATGCCTTTGAAATAGGCTGAAAATGCTCGATCAAATTTATCAAACAATTTCTCATCTTTGACCAAAATCAAGCGACACAGGTAGTAAAAATCTTCGAGCTTGTAGTACTCAGAGTTGGGCCCCACAACCTCTGCCTGCAAAGCCTCTAAAAGCGTCAAGTACTCCTTGATTGAAATCGGCAGCTGTGCCTGTCTCAGGGTGTAAAAGAAGTCATTGAGCATGGGAGGCGGTGAAGATTTTAAGCGTCAGTACTTTTTTCTTTTTGTAAAAAATATCTGCTCGCTTGCAGACCCATGCCTCCGCCAATCCCTATGAGGGCAATGCCAAGCAAACTCATGAAACTGTAGCCGGGCGCAAAGAGATCGATCGACAAAAGTTGGCCCAAGCCATACCCCAAAGCCGTGCCGACCAAAAAACCGGCTGCATCAAAAAGCCCTTGCTTTAAAAGTTGAGCGAACATGTGAACTCCTGGGGTGGTGGTCGATGTGAATCAACGGTTTTTACTTTGCATAAAGATCAGCTTTTCAAAAAGGGAGATGTCTTGCTCGTTTTTCAAAAGCGCTCCGACCATGGGGGGCAAGGTGATTTTTTCATCCGAACTTTGCAGCGCGGACAAGGGGATGTCTTCTGAGACCAACAATTTGATCCAATCCAGCAATTCACTGGTGCTGGGTTTTTTCTTCAGACCCGGCAGATTGCGCACGTCATAAAAAGCTTTTAATGCCAAGGTGAGCAGATCGCCTTTGAGGGTTGGAAAGTGCACCTTCACAATGTCTTGCATGGTCTGACTTTCAGGGAATTTGATGTAATGAAAAAAGCAGCGCCTGAGAAACGCATCTGGCAACTCTTTTTCATTGTTGGAGGTGATGAAGACCAATGGGCGAACTTTGGCTTTGATCAACTCCTTGGTCTCATAACAATAAAACTCCATGCGATCGAGCTCTCTGAGCAAGTCGTTTGGAAACTCAATGTCGGCTTTGTCAATCTCATCGATCAACAGGGCCACGGGCTGCTCAGCCATGAACGCACGCCAAAGAACGCCTTTAACGATGTAATTCTGGATGTCTTTGACCTTGGCGTCGCCCAGTTGGGAGTCTCTTAAGCGACTGACTGCATCGTATTCATAAAGCCCTTGTTGCGCTTTGGTGGTGGATTTAATGTGCCACTCCAGCAAAGGCATCCCAAGCGTGCTGGCCACTTCTTCGGCCAACATGGTTTTGCCTGTACCGGGTTCACCTTTGATCAGCAAGGGGCGCTTGAGTGTGCTGGCGGCGTTCACGGCCAACATCAGGTCGGGGGTGGCAATATAGTTGCTGGAGCCTTGGAATTTCATAATGAAAAATGGGTTTATCTACGCGAATCTTACAGATGAAAGCATTTTAGACCGATATAATACGCCTTATCTTTTTCTTAATGCGCAATTGACTGTCTACCCAAAATGATTAAGTTATTCACAATTTTTCTGTTCTCTGTTCTCTCTTTGCAACAATTTGCACATGCTGAAGATCTCAAGGGAGACGTTCAAGCAGGCGAGAAGAAAATCGCCATGTGCATTGGCTGCCACGGTATCCACGGCTACCAAGCCAGTTTCCCTGTGGTCTACAAGGTGCCTAAAATTTCTGGACAAACAGCCTCGTACATCGTTGCGGCCTTGAGTGCCTACAAAAAAGGTGAGCGACGCAATCCCACCATGAGAAGCATTGCAACCACTTTGACAGATCAAGACATGGCAGACGTGGCCGCTTACTATCAGCAGCATGCCCGCAATGAAAATGTAACCCTGCCCGCTCAAGTCAGCCAAGCCTCGGACGAGGTGGCCGCACTGGTTCAAAAGGGTGCATGTACATCTTGTCACGGCCCCAACTTGAGTGCCCCCATTGGAGGCGCTTATCCAAAAATTGCCGGCCAACACCAAGATTACGTGTTGGTGGCATTGCGTTCTTACCAAGCGTCTCCCCAAAGCGTTTGGGGTAGAAACAATGCCATCATGGGTGGGGTTGCCAAACAATTCTCTAGCGATGAATTGAAATTGTTGTCCAAATACGTGAGCGAACAACAAGGCGAACTTCAAACCGTCCCCCAAGCCAAATTCAGATAAGTAGAACGCTACACAAAAAAAATACCAAGCTTTTTGCTTGGTATTTTTTTGTCTGCTGCATGTCTTTTGATGGGCTTTGCAGGATCAATGTTTTCTTGTGGCTCTTTTTTTAAGGGCTTCAAGGTATTGATGGGGGTCAGGCGGAAGGCCACTTCTTTGGCTTTCCCAAAGCATCAAGCCCAGGCACTCCATGGCCTCATGGTGAGCCAAATGCAAGGAGTCAAGTTCTTGGGTCAAGCGATCAATGGCTTGGCGCACGCCTGTGGGCTGATCAATGGAGCATTGTTCTTGGATGCTCAAATGCATGGAGAGATGCAAAAACGGATTCTCTTTGCCTGCATCGGGGGGGTAGCTCTTGTGGATCGCTTCTTGTTCGTCATGTAAATCCGAGGCGTACTCAGGGTGATCTTGCACCCAAGGCGCAGCCAAGGCCTCCATGCCATCCAGGGGTTGGTGAAGTTTCAATTTGGCTTGAACTTGACAAAAAAACCGACGAACATCGTTTTGGGAGGGGGTAAACATGAGTGTATTTTCTCTTTTTCTGGCTCAATTCGGGTGCAAAATGGCGTCCTGGCTTCAGAAGTTGGTTAAGATTTAGCCCTTTTGTGAAAGACAGGCGTCTTTTTTGAGCAGTCACAAAAGCGGCAACGGTAAAAAACGCCTGATTCTTATCTGATTACTTTGATAAAAAATTCTTCAATTCATGATTAATAAAATTGCAAATTCTATCGCGCACGCTCTTGAAGGTGTGCGCGATGGGTCAACCGTTTTGGTCGGCGGTTTTGGCACCGCGGGTATTCCTGCTGAGTTGCTTGATGGTTTGATCGAGCAAGGGGCCAAGGAGTTGACCGTAGTCAACAACAATGCGGGCAATGGAGATCACGGAATGGCCGCGCTGCTCAAGGCCGGTCGGGTCAGAAAAATGATTTGCAGTTTTCCAAGGCAAGCCGACTCCTACGTATTTGACGACCTCTACAGAAGTAAAAAAATCGAACTGGAGTTGGTGCCCCAAGGCAACTTGGCCGAGCGCATTCGTGCCGCAGGTGCTGGGATTGGCGGCTTCTTTTGCCAAACGGGGTACGGCACGGAGCTTGCCAAAAAGCCCAATGGAGAGCCCAAAGAGACACGCCTGATCAACGGCAAGCACTATGTCTTTGAGGAGCCCATCTACGCCGATTTGGCTTTGATCAAGGCAGAAAAAGGCGACCGTTGGGGTAACTTAACTTATCGCAAGGCGGCCAGAAACTTTGGACCCGTCATGGCCATGGGTGCCAAAAGAACAGTGGCCAGTGTGCACGAGGTGGTGGCACTTGGGGACTTGGATCCTGAGAGCATTGTGACGCCTGGTATTTTTGTGCACCAAGTGGTTTTGATTGATCGAGTAGCGACCAAGGGCGGGGGATTCTAAAAAATGGCTGATTATTTAAAACGCGATAAAAATGCACTGGCCAAGCGAGTGGCCGAAGACATACCCGAGGGTGTGACGGTCAATTTAGGCATTGGGATGCCCACGCTGGTGGCCAATTTCATCCCCGCTGAGCGTGAGGTCTTGCTCCACAGTGAGAACGGCATTCTGGGCATGGGGCCAGCGCCCGAGGCGGGGCATGAGGATTACGACCTGATCAACGCGGGCAAGCAGCCCGTGACGCTGAAGAAGGGCGGCGCTTTCTTTCATCACGCAGACAGCTTTGCCATGATGCGGGGTGGGCATTTGGACATTTGTGTGTTGGGGGCTTTTCAAGTCAGCGAAACAGGTGACTTGGCCAACTGGCACACGGGTGAGGCCAATGCCATACCCGCAGTCGGTGGCGCCATGGATTTGGCCATAGGTGCCAAACAAACATGGGTCATGATGGATGCGTTGACCAAGCAAGGGGTGAGCAAAATCGTCAAGGCTTGCACGTATCCGTTAACGGGGATTGGATGCGTGAAGCGCATCTACACCGACTTGGGTACATTGGAGTGCAGCCCCCAAGGCTTGCGACTGATTGATAGCGTCGAGGGCTTGAGTGCTCAAGCCTTTAGTGAGATCTTGGGGCTCCCATTCGTGCATTGAAGTGCCAGCAGTTTGTGCTTGGCCAGGGCGAGATTTTTGAGGAAAGATCGGCCCTATTTCTAGACCTAATTTCTAGCATTTTTTTATATCTTCATTCAATTAAAGGACAGTTGCCATGACGCAGGCTTACATTTGTGATGCAATCAGAACACCTATTGGCCGCTACGGTGGTTCTTTGAGTTCAATTCGAACAGATGATTTGGGCGCGATTCCGCTCAAAGCCTTGATGAGCAGAAACCCAGGGGTTGATTGGACTCGGGTCACCGATGTGATTTTTGGCTGCGCAAACCAAGCGGGTGAAGACAACCGTAATGTGGCCCACATGGCGAGCTTATTGGCAGGGTTGCCCTTTGAGGTGCCAGGTGCGACCATCAACCGTTTGTGTGGCTCAGGCCTGGATGCGGTGGGGACCGCTGCGCGTGCGATCAAGTCGGGCGAGGCCCATTTGATGATTGCAGGGGGCGTTGAGAGCATGAGCCGTGCGCCCTTTGTCATGCCCAAAGCGCACACGGCGTTCAGCCGCAGCAACGCAGTGTATGACACCACCATTGGATGGCGCTTTGTCAATGATTTGATGAAGAAGGCCTACGGGGTGGATGCGATGCCTGACACGGCCGAGAATGTGGCCGATGATTTCAAAATCGAGCGTGAGGCACAAGACAAAATGGCTTTTGCCAGTCAACTGAAGGCTGCCGCGGCTCAAAAGGCGGGTTACTTTGATTCGGAAATCGTACCCGTGACGTTGGCGCAGAAAAAAGGCGATCCAATCATTTTTGCCAAAGACGAATACCCAAGAGAGACCAGTATGGAGACCTTGGCCAAGCTCAAAGGGGTGGTTCGTGCCGATGGCACGGTGACTGCAGGCAATGCAAGCGGCATCAACGACGGCTCTTGCGCTTTGCTTTTGGCCAGCGAGCAAGGTGTCAAAGATCACGGCCTCACACCCAAGGCGCGTGTGATTGGGATGGCCACCGCTGGCGTGCCTCCTCGCATCATGGGCATTGGGCCCGCACCTGCCACCTTGAAAGTGCTTGAGTTAACGGGCATGAGTTTGTCGCAAATCGATGTGATTGAGCTCAACGAAGCGTTTGCAGCTCAGGGCTTGGCGGTGCTTCGTCAGTTGGGCTTGCAAGACGATGACCCAAGAGTGAATCCTTACGGAGGCGCCATTGCCTTGGGGCATCCCTTGGGTGCGAGTGGTGCACGGTTGGTCACCACCGCGGTCAATCAATTGCAGCGCACGGGCAAGCGATTCGCGCTTTGCACCATGTGCATTGGCGTGGGTCAGGGCATTGCCGTGATCATTGAGCGCGTTTAAAAAGTCATTTTAAAAAAACAACTGATAAGGAAGAGATCAACATGTCACACTCAATTGGATGGATTGGTTTAGGTCGCATGGGTGAAGCCATGGTCAAACGCTTGACAAAAGCGGGTCATGGCGTTCAGGTTTGGAACCGAACCAGAAGCAAAGCAGAGCCTTTGGTCGAGTACGGCGCAACGCTTGTTGATCATAAAACGGACCTCGCTCGCTGTGATGTGGTCTTCACGATGGTGTCGACCACCGATGATTTGAAGGAAGTTTTATTTGGTGCTGGCGGCTTGGTGAGCACCAAGCAGTTGCCCAAGGTGGTGGTTGACAGTTCATCGATTTCTCAAGAAGGTTCAGAAGAGATTCGACATCAATTGGAGGCGCTCGGCGTTGCTTACTTGTGCGCACCCGTATCTGGCAATGCAAAAGTTGCCAAAGCCGGAAAGTTGCTTTTGGTCGCTTCAGGCCCCAAAGCCTTGTACGACATGGTGGAGCCCTATTTGCAAGCCATGGCCAAGAAGACCATGTGGGTGGGTGAGGGCGAGTTGGCCCGTGTTTGGAAAATCGCGCACAACACCATGTTTGGTGTGATCATTCAAAATTTGTGCGAGATCACGGTGATGGCTGAAAAAGCGGGCATCCCACGACATGTGTTTTTGCAAAGCATCAATGACTCCGTTTTGGGCTCGATGTACACGCGCTACAAGACACCCGTGCTGACCAACTTGACGTTTGATCAAGTGACCTTCACGCCCAAACTGCTCTTGAAGGACATGGATTTGGGCATGTCAGCAGCCAAGAGCTATGGGGTGGCCATGCCAGCCGCCGCGGCCACTCGGGAATCCGTCTCCAGGATGGTCGGGCGCGGTCATGACAATGTGGATTTCGCAATTCTTTTACAAGAAGTGGCCATGGACGCAGGCTTGAACTTGGTGTCTGAAAATGTTCAGCTCACCGATGGCTTAGAGTCTTAAAAATACGTATAAAAAGGCGCTGCACAAAAAGGCGTCCATGAAGGAGGAGACAAAAATGATCAAAAAGAAGACCAAGAACTTCGCGCAATGGGTGGTTTCAATGTGTGTGGGTTCAAGTTTGCTCTTGGCGGCAAATTTGGGCTCAGCACAAAGTTCATACCCTAGCAAGCCCATTCGGTTTTTCGTGCCGTTCACGGCGGGCAGCGGCACCGACATCGTTGCTCGCACGGTGGCGGATGTGATGAGCAAGAGTTTGGGTCAACCCGTGTTGATTGAGAACCGTCCTGGCGCAGGGGGCACCATTGCCGCAGCCCAAGTCGCCAAGTCTGACCCAGATGGATACACCATTTTGGTCCACTCCTCAGGGCATGCGTTGAACCCCGCCATTTACCCCAATTTGCCCTACGACACCGTCAAGGATCTTTTGGGCGTGACCCCCATTGCGGCCTTGCCCAATGTGTTGGTGGTGTCGCCCACGCGGGGTTGGAAAAATGTGGCCGATGTGGTGGCAGCGGCCAAGGCTGCACCTGGTCAACTGAATTACGCCTCCGCGGGCATGGGCAGTGCAACGCATTTGAATGCAGAGAAGTTCAAATTGCAAGCGGGGATTGATGCTGTGCATGTGCCCTTCAAGGGCACACCTGAAGCCCTCTCTGATGTCATTGGCGGCAGAAACGATTGGTTCTTTGCGCCTTTGTCATCGGCCTTGCCTTTGATCAAAGACGGCAAGTTGCAAGCCTTGGCGGTGAGCACTGCTCAGCGCTCACCCTCCTTGCCCCAAGTGCCCACCACCGTTGAGGCGGGGGTGAATGGATCGGACTATGTGTTTTGGGTGGGCATGTTGGTCCCAAGTGCCACGCCAGGCCCCATCGTCAAGCGCTTGCACGATGAAGTGATCAAAGCCTTGGCGCAAGCCGATGTGAAAGACAAATTGAATCGTCTAGGGGCTGAGCCCATGCCCATGAGTCCTGAGGCCTTCAACGCCTTCATCAAAACAGAGATGGATGCCGCTGCAAAAATTGCCAAGGCCGCAGGTCTCAAGGGCGGTTGAGTCTGACGGACGCTTTTAAAGGGCTGCTCGAGATGAAGAACATTGTTTTTTTAGGCATGGGCAAGATGGGCTTGCCGATGGCGTCCCATCTTCAAAACAACCCAGCCGTGTCTGCTTTGAGTGTTTTCGATCTCGATGCGCAAAGGTTGTCCTTGGCCACTCAAGCGGGTCTGCGTGTGGCGCAAAATGTGCCCAAGGCCTTGCAACAAGCGCAATTGATTTTTTCTTCATTGCCCCATGATGCAGCGCTTTTGGCCGTTGCTCAAGAGGTGGCCCTTCATGCCGTCAAAGGGGCGATCTTTGTTGACACAAGCACGGTCTCCGTGGGTGTCTCAGCCCAGGTGCATGAGCTGTTGAAGGCCAAAGACATTGAGTATTTGCGTGTGACTGTTTCAGGCAACAATCACATGGCCCAGGCGCAACTTTTGACCGTCATGGCCTCAGGGCCTGTGGCGTGTTTTAAAGCATGCGAGCCGCTCCTTGCCTCGTGGGGCTCGAAGATTTTTTATTTGGGCCAAGCCGAGCAAAGTCGTTTGATGAAGCTCGTGGTCAACTTAATGATTGTTCAAACGTCTGCCATGCTTGCGGAGGGGTTGACCTTGGGGCGTGCCGGTGGTCTCGATTGGTCTCAAATGTGGCAAGTCATTGCGGAGAGTGCGGTGGGTTCACCGATCATCAAGGCCAAAGCCGCTCAACTGGGTCTCCCCTTGGGTCAAAGGGACTTTACGCCCACCTTCACGGTACCTCAAATGCAAAAAGACTTGTCTTTGATGTTGGACGCGGCCCACCAATTCAATGTCCCTTTGGTTCAAACGGCCACAACGTTTGAGTGGATGAAATCTGCGGTGGCGCAAGGGGACGCGCAACTCGATTATGCAGCGGTCATCAAAGTGATTGAGCGCATGAGCGGTTTGAGCGACAGCGCATAGGCTCGAACAAAGGGCGCAAAGAATCAGCCGACCTTTGATTAAAAAGGGTGGGCGTGCAAACTCATTGCTCTACGAAGGCGCGTTCGACAACGAATTGACCCGGTTGGCTGGTGTTGCCTTCGCTGAAGTGACGGCTCTCCAAGAGGCTCTTGAGGTCTTTGAGCATTTGAGGGCTGCCGCAAAGCATCACTCGATCGGTCTCAGGGTTGAGGTCGGGGAGATTGAGGTCCTTTGCCAATTTGCCCGAAGTGATCAAATCGGTGCTGCGGCCCTGGTTTCTAAAGGGCTCGCGTGTGACCGTGGGGTAATACAACAACTGTTGTGTGACCATCTCGCCAAGCAACTCGTGCTGGGGCAGCTCTTGGGTCAAGTAGTCGTGGTAGGCGAGTTCTTTGACTTCACGCACACCGTGAATGAGAACCACTTTTTCAAACTTTTCGTAGGTTTCAGGGTCTCGGATGATGCTTAAAAACGGTGCAACGCCTGTGCCTGAGCCGATGAGGTACAGGTTTTTGGCAGGTAGCAAATAATCGATCAGCAAAGTACCCGTGGGTTTCCTGCCCACGATGATCATGTCGCCGACTTGGATGTGCTGAAGTTTAGAGGTCAGGGGCCCATCAGGCACTTTGATGCTCAAAAATTCAAGATGCTCTTCATAGTTGGCGCTCACAACACTGTAGGCGCGCAACAAAGGTTTGTTGTTGACCATGAGGCCAATCATGGTGAAGTGCCCGTTTGAAAAACGCAGCGCCATGTCTCTGGTGGTGGTGAAGCTAAAGAGACGATCCGTCCAGTGGTGGACAGACAAAACCTTTTCTTGGTGCATGGCGCTCATGATGATTGTGGGGCGAGAATAATAGGGGGAAAACGAAAGCCATCTCTCTTTGAATCGAGCGAGTGATGGTCGAAACCCTTATTTTAGCAGGCCTGCAAGCACCCGCTTCTAAAAAAATTCCTCAACTGAGCAGCCATCGCCCAAGGCTCAGGCCCCTTCACTGGGCGAAGGGCCTCAACCCTTCGCGTTGGCGTGAAAGAACTCAGGCCCCTAAAAGCTGATCAAAAAGCGCCTCAATTTGCGCTTGTGTAGGGTTTTGCCCTCTCCAACCCACAATCTGATCGGGACGGATGAGGCACAGGGGTTGAACATAAAGGTCTTGCACTTCTTTGAGTGGCAAATGCAAGCATTCGAGCTCAATGCCTTTGCTTTTTGCGCCCGCTCTCCAAGCTGAGAAGTCGATCTCATCCGATTGATTGCATAGGAGGGTCCACTCAGGTCCAAATGTGTCGTACAAGGATTGGCCGTTTTCAAGCCAGACATGGGGGGGGCGTCCGCCAGGACATGCGCTGGGTTCGTAGTTGTTGGCTTCATCGGGGGGCGCTTTGGAGCCGTCTTTGATGATGATGGGGGACTGATCGTAGCGACCGCCAAAGGTCACGCCAGGAATGTTGAATTCAAGCCGCACGTGTGCATTGAAGTGAACACTCGCGCGCGCACGCTCCTCTTGCGCCTCAGCCGTCTCCAGCTCAAAGTCATCACTCACGGGGTAAAGGCCCACGGAGTCTGCAAACTGCCTTGCATACGTGGTGTTGCGCAGGGCCAATGGCCGGCGCTCTAGTTCATAACTGTCAAGCAAGGTTGGGGGAGCCAGTCCTTTGATGACATGAGAGAGCTTCCAGCCCAAGTTCACCGCATCCTCAACGGCTGTGTTGTATCCCAAGCCCCCAGTGGGCGTGAACAAGTGGGCTGCATCTCCCATTAGAAACACGCGATTTTTGGAAAAGTGTTCTGCCACCAACGAGTGGCCCGCAATCCATGACTGCATGGAAAGCACTTCAAAGGGCACATCGCAACCCATCAGTTCCTTGAGTCGCATTTTGACCTCATCCAGGCCCCAGTTCTCGGCGCTCTCACCTTCATGCAAAGCGGAATGAAAGGCAAACTGTTCGTGGCCATCAACGGAGGCCAGAAAGCAACGTCGTTGGTTGTTGACGGTCACATACATCCAAGCTCTAGGATGGGGGATGTGTTTGTAAATTTCGCTCGATCGCAAATAAACTGCAAACATTTCGCCACCCATGTAGCTTCTTTTGACGCCTGTCTCTCCAGTGTATGAGATGCCCAATTGGTGCCTGATGCTGCTTCTGGGTCCGTCTGCGCCTATCAAGTATTTGCACTTGAAGCTTTGGGCTTCTTGGGGTGCACCTTCACCGCAGGGTGCCGCATGAACGATCACATGATCCGCTTGGTTTTCAAACCCCTGGACTTTCCAGCTGAAGCGAATGTCATTCAAGGGGTGAGAGGACGCGTGTTTTTTGAGCACCGTTTCAACAAATTTTTGAGACACGCGGTGGGGCAACTCGGCAGCACTCCATGAGCCTTTGAGCTCTTTGATTTTTTTGACAGCTTGCTCAGCGGTGGGCAAGGAGAGCCGTGCCAGTTCGTAGGCCGACAAGCGTGTGAAGTAGGCAATGTCTGTGGGGTGGTCGCTTGGGAGCCCCAAGGCGCGAATTTCATGGGCAAAGCCTAGGCGTCTGTAATGCTCCATGGTCCTCGCCTGGGTGGCATTGGCTTGGGGGTTGAAGGCGGTGGAGGGCTTCATGTCCAGGAGCAGACAAGAAATGCCTTTGCGGCCAAGTTCACAGGCCAAAATCAAGCCGCTTGGGCCCCCTCCAGCAATGATGACGTCATATTCTGTCATGGTCGGATTGTTTTAGTGTTTGTGATGAAAGAACATTTTGGATTTTCGCATGCATTGGCGCTTTTAAGGGTTACCGAGTTTAACTTCGTAGAAAAAGAGTTGTAACATCTAGGGCTTGTTAAAGGGCGGGCGGGCGCCAATGGGTTGACCGAGTTCCTCTTTCTTTATTTCACTGTATTTATTGTTCAATAGAAAAGGCAGCGTGCATTATGGATTCCAAGATGGTTCAAGAGTTAAAGATTCGTCAATTGGTTGAGAATTGGGCGGTTTGGAGAGATGCAGGCGATTGGGATCGTTTTCGCACGGTATGGCACTCAGACGGCGTCATGATGGCCACTTGGTTTCAAGGCCACTTTGAGGAATTCATCAAAGTCACGATTGAAGGCTGGAACAAGGGCGTGAGCATTTTGCATTTTCTTGGAGGCACGTCCGTTGAGGTCAATGGAACACGTGCTGTTGCCCAGACCAAGATGACCATTTCCCAGCGGGGTTTGGTACAAGATGTTTTGTGCGATGTGGTGTGCACGGGTCGTTTTTATGATTTCTTTGAAGAAAGAAATGGTCAATGGGGTTTGGTGCATCGCCAACCGATTTATGAAAAAGACCGCATCGACCCAGTGGATCCCAGTGCCAAATTGGTCTTGGATACACAGGCGCTTCAGACGTATCCAGAAGGATACCGCCACTTGGCCTACATTCAGACGAACATTGGCTACACCGTCAAGATGGACATGCCCATGCTCAAAGGGGATGTGGTGCAAGACCTCTACAAAAGAGGCGCAGACTGGTTGGCTGGAAAACCTTTGGTGCGATAAAGCCTTTGGGGCAATAACATATGGATTGGGGAGACAAAAGCATGGACAGACGTCAAGTGTTGAAAACTGTTGCGCTGAGCAACGCGGGCGCAGTGCTGGGCTTGAGCAGTGCTCAACTCAGGGCGCAAAGCGCAGATGTTTTTCCATCCAAGGCCATTCGCATCGTGGTGCCCCAACCTGCAGGCGGGGGCTTTGATTTTGTGGCTCGGGTCATGGGTGAAAAAATGGCGCAACGTTTCACAAACGGTGTCGTTGTTGAAAACCGCACGGGCTCAGGCACATTGGTGGGCACGGACATCGCTGCGAAAGCGCCCGCCGATGGCTACACGTTGTTGCTCGGCTCGGTCTCCAATATGGTGCTCAATGCAGGGCTCTATAAAAATTTGTCCTACGACCCCGTGCGTGATTTTGAGCCCTTGGGATTGGCCGTTGGCTACAGTTACACATTGGTGGCCAGAAAAGATGCGCCGCAAAAGTCATTGGCCGAATGGATTGAATTGGCCAAAGCCAAACCTGGCCAAGTGACCTACGCATCGGCGGGGAACGGTTCTGGACAACATGTGATCGCTGCGGCCCTTTGGCAGTTGGCGGGCGTGCAACTCACGCATGTCCCTTACAAGGGCGCACAGGCGGCTTACACCGACCTCATGGGCTCCAGAGTGGATTTGTTTTTTGACTTGTCATCAACGGCTCGCGTGCACGTGGACTCGGGTCAGTTAAAGGCCGTGGCCGTCTCGGGTCCTCAGCGTTTGTCCATGCATCCACAAGTACCGACCCTGAAAGAAAGCGGCATCCAAAACTTGGAGCTTGAGTCATGGTTTGGTTTGTTCGCCTCTCCCAAAATTGCGGCCAAAGAAATGGCTGTTTTAAAGGCCAGCGTGATAGAGGCCATGGCGGCGCCTGAGATTCGTGAGCGCTTTGAAAAACAAGGAGGCCGCTTCTTGGGGTTGGGCCCAGAGGAGAGCCGGGCCATTTTGAAGCGGGACCTGACAAGATGGGTGCCTTTGATTCATTCTTTGGGCATTCAGCCCGAATAGGGTTCAAAAAATGATCAAACACATCGTGATGTGGCGCATCTTGGGGGATGACGCTCAAGAGAAAAAAGCCAACATCGAAAAAGTCAAAACCGCTTTTGAGTCACTCAAGGGTAAAATTCCAGGTTTGATGCATTTGGAAGTGGGTGTTGACCACAGCGCGATTGATTACGCTTGTGATGTGGTGCTTTATTCTGAATTTCAAAGTCAAGCCGATTTGGATGCCTATGCCACCCATCCCGAGCATTTAAAAGTGAGAGATGCTTTGAACGGCTTGAGAGTCGCTAGGCATCAAGTGGATTATGTTGTTTCAATTAATTAAAGGAAAATCAGTATGACGATCGATCAAAATGCAATGAATGCGCTCTTTAACGACGCGAGAACGGCCAATGGCTTCATCGATAAAGCGGTGCCAAGCGACTTGTTGCACAAAGTGTATGACCTGGCCAAAATGGGTTCAACATCCATGAATTGCCAGCCCACACGCTACATCTTTTTGACCACCCCTCAAGCCAAAGAGAAGGTCTTGGGTGCCATGAGCCCCGGGAATGTGGACAAGACAAAAAGCGCGCCTGTCACGGTGATCATCGCAACAGACAACCAGTTCTATGAGAACATGCCCAAAGTGTTCCCCAACAAGCCCGATGCCAAAGAAATGTTTGCGGGCAACGCCGGTTTGGCGGCTGGCACGGCCAGCAGAAATGGCACCTTGGGTGGCGCCTATTTCATGATTGCGGCAAGAGCCTATGGCTTGGATTGCGGCCCCATGAGTGGATTTGATGCGGCCAAAGTCAACCAAGAATTCTTTCCCGATGGACGCTTCAGTGTGAATTTCATCGTCAACTTGGGCTATATCGATAGCAGCAAACTTTTCCCAAGAAATCCAAGATTGAGCTTTGACGAAGCTTGTCAAATTCTCTAAGCTGATATTTTGATGGCTTGGCCCATGGTCGACCCCTGGTTTTACGGGGTGGCCATCCCTGCGGTGGTGATTTTGGGCATCAGCAAGAGCGGCTTTGGCTCAGGCCTGGGTTCGATTGCTGTGCCCCTCTTGGCAATGGTCGTGAGTGTGCCCGCTGCCGCGGCCATTTTGATGCCCGTTTTATTGGTTTTGGATTTGCTCAGCATCCATGCCTTTAGAAAAGATTTTGACAAAGACCTCTTGAAGTGGATGATTCCTTGGTCCATTTTTGGGGTCTTCATTGGTTATGTGTCCTTTAAGACCTTGGAGTCGAGATGGGTCTCAGGGATTGTGGGCATCTGCACCTTGCTTTTTTTGGCGCAGCGCGTGTTTTTTCCCAAAGCAAAATTGTTTTCTTCGCCGAGCAAGCGAACCGGGATATTGCTCACCATCACCTCTGGGTTTACGAGTTTTTTAGCGCATGCGGGAGGGCCTCCAATCAATGCCTATATGTTGCCCTTGAATTTGGCGCCCATGCGCTTTGCGGCCACTTTGGCGGTGCTCTTTACGTTTGTGAACCTGTCCAAGTGGCTGCCCTATTCATTGTTGGGTCTTTTGGACACGCAAAATATGATGGCCTCTTTGACCCTCTTGCCTTTCGCGCCCATTGGGGTCTGGTTAGGCGTTCGCTGGGCCAAGAAAATGAAGCCTGATTTGTTTTTTAAGTTGGTGCATTTGGGGATGTTTTTGACCGGCTGTAAGCTCATTTGGGATGCGTTTGGCGCTTGAGTTCGGGTCATGGTGCTGCCGCGAAGAGCGAGCGTGCGCGCCTGAAGCAGGCCTGAACAAAAGAGGCCTTGGCAACTTAAAGCGGTTGGCCAAACGTTTGGAGTGTGGGGTTCGATAAAGGTGTGCAGCAAAACGCGGGTTGGCGTGGCGGCGTGGACTTTGAGATGGCCTTGGCCTGCATGAACCCGTTAAACGGCGCCGTTAAAACCTTGTTGTCGCCAAGCTTCGTACAAAACGACGGCGACCGTGTTGGAGAGGTTCAGGCTTCTTTGTCCATCGATCATTTTCAGGCGCAGCAAGTGCGTGTGATCAAATTGCTCTCTGATGTGCTGGGGCAAACCGCTCGTTTCTTGTCCAAAGAGGAGCCAGTCGCCATCCTCAAAGCGGCTCTCATGGACATAGGTACTGCCTCTGGTGCTCAAAGCGAACAAACGCGATCGATCAGGGTTTTGCGTGTTCAAGAAGGCGTCCCAATTGGGGTACTTTTGTACTTGAGCGTACTCATGGTAATCAAGCCCAGCTCTTCTCATCAGCTTGTCCTCCATGGTAAAACCCAAGGGTTCAATGAGGTGCAGCTTGGCGCCTGTGTTGGCGGCCAGGCGAATGATATTGCCCGTGTTGGGCGGAATCTCCGGTTGGTAGAGGATAATTTGAAACATATGACCCAATGATAACCGTCACACTTGCCGATCCGTGCGTGGACGCAAGAATGTGGTGGTCATCAAAATAGATTGAGAGAGTTTTTTGAAACCCAATGAATGCATTGACCCCGTGGCTTCCAAGCGTTGGCTGGAGGCTCAAAGCGCTGGACTTTATGCCCACAGGCACCCATTGCGCGATGAAGTCTCTGCTCGCTTGATGGAGCATTTGCATGCCATGGTTTTGAATCCAGAGGCTTTGCTCGAGTGGAGGCCTTTGTCTGGAGGTGCCTCATCCATGGGACAGTGGCACAAACGTTTCCCCAAAGCGCGGGTCTATTTTTGGCAAGAAAGTGGTCTCGCCAAAGCAGCGGTGGCGGCTGCCCATGCGCCAAAAGGCTTGTGGTCTTGGGTCAACAGCGTTTTGTTTAAACAAGGGGTCTTGGCGCCAAAGCCTTTGCAAACCTTTACACCCAGCTCCATGGACCTGGTGTGGTCCAATTTGGCGCTCCACAACGAGTCCGATCCCAGTCAAGTCATTGAGCGCTGGGCCGAGCTTTTGAGGCCGCAAGGCGTGGTGGCTTTTTCTTGTTGGGGGCCTGACACCTTAAAGGAATTGAGAGCCATTCACGAAAACCTTGCTTGGCCTGAACCCATGCACCCGATGGTGGACATGCACAATTGGGGTGACTTGTTGGTCCAAAATGGCTTGTCCGACCCTGTGATGGACATGGAGTATTTGACGCTGACGTATGAGCAGGTGGATGTCTTGATGTCAGACTTGAGGTTCTTGGGCAGAAATTTAAGTCCGGGACGTTTCCCTGCGTTGCGGGGAACAAAGTGGTTGAGCACTTGGCGTGAAGCGCTTGAGGCGGAACGCATTCGCTTGGGCGGGCGGCTCAAGGTGAGCTTTGAGGTGATCTACGGGCACGCATTCAAGGCTTTGCCCAAAGCTGCCCAGACGGGTCAAACGCACGTCAGCTTAGAGGAGATGAGGGCGCAGCTAAAGAATAAGCAAGCGCGCTCGGTCTGAGCGCTTGTGGGTTGCTTGTTTTTTAAGCAAAGGAGTGTGAATATTTGCACAAAAACCCTCAAAGAAGGCCGTTATGGCAGGGATGTCAGTTTTATATCAGCCAAGGCTTGTTACAATCATCGGGTTTTAGAACACTGTAGTTGAAAGTGGCATCTCGTAGCTTTGTGGTTTGCCATGCGGCCGTTTTTTTTAGGCAATTTAAAGATGAAGATGAAAAATTTGATTCAAAAACTCAGCCTTGCTGGGCTCGTTACTGGTGTGTGGTTCAGTCAGGCGGCATGGGCTGTCAATGACTTGGCCGGTGGTCCCGCTGTCAGGCAACTCAATTTGCAGCCTGCAGCCACCAAGATTGCTGAAGAGCAAGCTTGGCTTCACTGGTTCATGTTGATCATTTGTACGGTCATCTTTGTTGCCGTTTTTGGCGTGATGTTTTACTCCATTTTGAAGCACAGAAAGTCTTTGGGTCATCCAGCGGCTTCTTTCCATGAGTCGGTCAAAGTGGAGATTGCATGGACAGTGATTCCCTTTGTCATCGTGATTTTGATGGCCTTGCCTGCGACCAAAGCTGTCGTGGCGGCCAAGGACACTTCCAATGCGGATTTGACCATCAAGGCCACCGGTTATCAGTGGAAATGGGGATACGACTACATCAAAGGCGAGGGCGAGGGCCTTTCTTTCTTGTCCACATTGAGCAACGAGCAGCGTGAGCTCTCCAACAGCGGTGCGGTGGGCGACTCCATTGACAACTATTTGTTAAAAGTCGATCACCCTTTGGTTGTGCCAGTGGGTAAAAAGATCAGAATCATTACAACGGCATCGGACGTGATTCACGCTTTTGCTGTTCCTTCGTTTGGCATCAAGCAAGATGCGATTCCAGGGTTTGTCAGAGACACGTGGTTCAAGGCCGAGAGAACGGGTGACTTTTATGGTCAATGCCAAGAGTTGTGCGGCAAGGAGCATGCGTATATGCCCATCCATGTGAAGGTGCTCAGTGCTGAGGACTATTCCGTTTGGGCCAAAGACGAGCAAAAGAAAATGGCCGCTTTGCAAGACGATCCTTCAAAGGTATGGGCCTTGGATGAGCTCTTGAAAAGAGGCGAGAAGGTGTACGCTGCCAATTGCATGGCTTGTCACCAAGCCAATGGCAAGGGAGGCGGACCTGTGAAGCCTTTGGACGGTGCGGCTGTCGTGTTGAATGCGGACAAAACAAAGCAGATTACCGTTTTGTTGGCCGGTCAAAACAACGGTGCCATGCCTTCATGGAAACAACTCAGCGATACCGACATTGCTGCGGTCATCAGTTTCACGAAAAACAATTGGTCCAATAAAACAGGTCAATTGGTTCAGCCAGCCGATGTGTTGGCCCTTCGCAAGTAATCGATTAAGTAAAACGTTAGATCAAAGGAACTTAGCATGAGCGCAGTATTACATCCACATGATCACGTGGCAGGAGAGCATCACGATGATCACCACGGAGCTCCTCACGGTTGGCGCAGATGGGTTTTCGCAACCAATCACAAAGACATCGGAACACTTTATTTGTTGTTCGCCTTCACGATGTTGATGATGGGGGGTGTGTTGGCCCTTTTGATCAGAGCGGAGCTTTTTCAACCAGGCTTGCAGTTTGTCAATCCTGAGCTCTTTAACCAATTGACCACGATGCACGGATTGATCATGGTGTTTGGTGCGATCATGCCCGCCTTCGTGGGATTCGCCAATTGGATGATTCCACTTCAAATTGGCGCCTCTGACATGGCTTTTGCCAGGATGAACAACTTCAGTTTTTGGTTGATGATCCCTGCCGCTGCCATGCTGGCCAGTTCCTTTTTCTTGCCTGGCGGCGCGCCTGCGGCGGGTTGGACCTTGTACGCGCCTTTGACGCTGCAAATGGGGCCCTCCATGGACTCAGGTATTTTTGCGCTTCACCTCTTGGGTGCATCTTCCATCATGGGCTCGATCAACATCATCGTGACCATTTTGAACATGCGCGCGCCTGATATGCCGCTCATGAAAATGCCCATGTTTGTTTGGACATGGTTGATCACGGCTTATTTGTTGATTGCTGTGATGCCTGTTTTGGCAGGTGCGATCACCATGACGTTGACGGATCGTCATTTCGGAACGACTTTCTTCAATCCTGCTGGTGGTGGCGACCCCATCATGTACCAGCACATCTTTTGGTTCTTTGGACACCCTGAGGTGTACATCATGATTTTGCCGGCCTTTGGCATCATCAGTCAGATCGTGCCCGCTTTTGCGCGCAAGAGGCTTTTTGGTTACGCCTCCATGGTGTATGCGACTGCATCGATTGCGATTTTGTCCTTCATCGTTTGGGCGCACCACATGTACGCAACGGGCATGCCTGTGACGGGTCAGTTGTTCTTCATGTATGCCACGATGCTGATTTCTGTGCCAACAGGCGTGAAAGTGTTCAACTGGGTGGCCACCATGTGGAAAGGGTCCATGACCTTTGAGACCCCCATGTTGTTCTCGATTGGATTTATCTTCGTGTTCACCATGGGTGGCTTCACGGGCTTGATCCTTTCAATGGCGCCAATTGATACGCAATTGCAAGACACTTACTATGTGGTGGCTCACTTTCACTATGTGTTGGTGGCGGGTTCATTGTTTGCCATGTTTGCTGGGTTTTACTACTGGTCGCCCAAGTGGACCGGCTTCATGTACAACGAAACACGTGGAAAGATTCACTTCTGGTGGACCCTTATTTCTTTCAATGTGACGTTCTTCCCCATGCACTTCTTGGGCTTGGCCGGCATGCCAAGACGCTATGCCGATTACCCCATGCAGTTTGCTGACTTCAACATGTTGGCGTCCGTGGGCGCGGCCTTCTTTGGTTTGGCGCAGGTTTACTTCTTCTTCTTTGTGATTTTGCCTGTCATGCTGGGCAAAGGTGAGCACGCGCCTCAGCGTCCATGGGACCATGCAGAAGGTTTGGAGTGGGAAGTGCCTTCACCTGCACCTTTCCATACGTTTGAGACGCCTCCCAAATTGGATGCGACTGCAACGAGAATCATTGCTTAATCTGCGGTCCATTGAACTGAGCACACCGATCATGACACCTGAACAAAAAAAACAAAACCTTCGACTGGGCCTGATTTTGGCTTCGGTGGCGATTGTTTTTTTCTTCGGGTTCATGGTCAAAATGGTGTTGCTCACTGGCCAATGAGCTGAACTCTTAAAAGTCAAACGACCCATGCCCAATCAAGACAATGTATTGATGCTCAAGAAGTTGGCCGTGGTCGCTTTGGGGATGTTTGCCTTTGGTTATGCCTTGGTGCCCATGTACAAAGCCATCTGCGAGATGACGGGCATCAATATTTTGGCCTTGGGTGAGAGCGACAGCTCAAAAGGCGAAGATGCGAAAAGACGCTTGGCTGACAACTCACAGATTGATTTCAGCAGAACCATCACCGTAGAGTTTGATGCCAACGCGCGGGGACCTTGGCACTTCAAGCCCGAAAAAAGTTCTGTCCAGGTGCATCCTGGTGAGATGACGACGGTCATGTACGAGTTTCAAAATGTACAAGACCGGGTCATGTCAGCTCAAGCCATTCCAAGTTATGCGCCCAATCAGGCGGCGTCGCACTTTAACAAGTTAGAGTGCTTTTGTTTCAATCAATACACCTTGGCCCCTGGTGAGAAGAAGTCTTGGCCAGTGGTTTTTGTGATTGATAAAAAGTTATCCAAAGATGTCTCGACAATCACCTTGTCGTACACATTTTTTGAAGTGGGTTCTAAAACACCTCCCGCGCCTCAAACATCTTTTTATGTTTCTGGTGCAGCAGGTGGGCTTTCATGAATATTTTCAAAGCGATGGGTCAAAGCACGCTTTGGAGAACCATTGTGGCAGTTTCTTGGTCCTTCATGGGCATCAGGAAAAGCAGCGAATTCAAGGAAGACACGGCCCGCATCACGCCTTTGCACATTTTGGTGGTGGGCGTGTTGGCTTGTTTTTTATTTGTCGCTGTGTTGATTGTGATTGTCAACATGGTGGTTACGAAATGATGAAAAGGAGTTGAGATGAGTTCTACAAGCAATGGGCAAACGCCTTACTATTACGTCCCAAGCCCCTCGCGACACCCTGCGATGGCTGCTTTGGGATTGTTTTTTGTGATCCTGGGTGCATCGCAGTGGGTCAATGGCCATGACTGGGGTCGTTATGCCTTGTTCTTTGGCTTGTTCTTTTGGCTCTTTGTGCTTTACCAATGGTTCAGTGACTCGGTGCATGAAAGCGTCACGGGCCAATACGGTCACAAAGTGGACCTGTCCTTTCGCTGGAGCATGAGTTGGTTCATCTTCTCTGAAGTGATGTTCTTTGGTGCCTTCTTTTCTGCCCTGTGGTGGGCGCGTGTTCACTCCGTGCCCATGCTGGGCAACATGGAAAACGCGCTCTTGTGGCCCGATTTCAAGGCCGTTTGGCCCACCTTGGCTGCAGGTGCAACCGCGTCTCCTGCCGGGACCATTGAGCCCTTTGAGACCATGACACCTTTTTGGTTGCCCACCGTCAACACGGCTTTGCTCTTGTCGTCTGGTGTGACCTTGACCATTGCTCACGTGGCCTTGCTTGCCTCGGACCGTGCCAAGACCATTTTGTTCATGTGGTGCACAGTGGCCTTAGGGATTGTGTTCTTGTTTGTGCAAGGCTACGAATACCACCATGCTTACACCGAGATGAATTTGAAACTCAGCTCGGGTATCTACGGTTCTACATTTTTCATGCTCACAGGCTTTCACGGCTTTCACGTGTTCTTGGGGATGTTGATGCTCACCGTGATCACGTTGCGTTTGCAAAAGGGTCACTTCACGGCAGACAAGCACTTCGGTTTTGAAGGTGCCGCTTGGTATTGGCACTTTGTGGACGTGGTGTGGTTGGGTCTTTACATCTTGGTTTACTGGATGTAAAAAACCCAGGGTCTCATGCGCTCGAGTCTTGAACGAAGAGCTCGTGCTGAAGTCCTAAAAAAAGGGTCTGAGTGAGCAATCACCAAGACCCTTTTTGTTTGAGACGGCTTTTATCCGATGGGTGAGCAAGCCGATCCAAAAGCTGTTATTGTCCAGCCTTGATCCCAGTGGGCTCAATCCAGCCCATTTGCCAACTGATCAAAATGCACAAGAAAAGTGCGATCGATAAACCCACTCGAAGCGCGAGTGCTTTGGACATGTTGAGTGCTTTGTTTTGCTCTGACTGCCCGCCCTTGAGCATGAAGTACATGGCCAGGCCCAGGCTTGAAATGATGGCGATGAAGGCCAGTGAAACGATGATGGTCATGTGTAGATTATCCCTTTAAAAAGATGCATTTAAAACAATTCTTGTCGCAGTGGAGCCTTAAAAAAGTCATTGTATTGATTGTCACGCTTGAGTGCATCATCTTGACCTCCTCGCTTGGGATGTGGCAGTGGTCCAGGGCGCAGCAAAAGTGGGCGTTGGAAGACAGCATTGAGCAGATGAAGGCGATGCCATCTCTCACTCAAGAGGCGTTTTTGGCGCTCGCCCAGCCGCACGAGGCGCTTCATCGCACGGTCGTCCTTCGAGGGACTTGGCTCACGCAAGACACGGTGTTCTTGGACAACCGCCCCTTGAATTCGCAAGCGGGATTTTGGGTGATGACGCCACTCAGGTTGAACGCTCAGCAAAGCGTTTTGGTGCAAAGAGGATGGATTCCAAGGAATTCGAACGTTCGCACCGAGTTGCCGCCCTTTGAGACCCCTCTGGGTGAGCAAGAGATTGTTGCTCGCATCAGTGAGGGGCCCAGTAAAATGTTTGAATTGGGCGCGACTGAGCCTGAGGCATTTAAATCTCTTGAAGAGGCAAGGTCTTTGAACATTCGACAAAATATTGACGCGGCCTCCTTTGCCAAAGAAAGAGGCTTGCCGATTGTCGGCAATGTGATTCAAATCGGTTCTAATTCAGAAGGTCTTCGTCGTGAGTGGCCCCAGCCCGCCAGCACCGCCTTCAAGAACGTGGGCTACACCGTTCAATGGTTTGCCCTGTCCTTGCTCTTGGTGGCCCTGTACTGTTGGTATCAAATTATTAAACCTCAAGTGTGATGCAAAAAGAAACCTCTCCCAACCCCTCAGATCAGCCCTTGTCACTGAGTGTGCACGATTTACCCGATGTGACCACGCAAGGTGAGCTGATCGAGCGCCAAGGCGGGCGTTGGATGGTGTGGCTGGTCTTGCTGGTCTGCGCGGCACCCGTGATCTTGTCGTATTTGACTTACTATGTCATTCGCCCTGAGGCGAAATCTGTGCACGGTGAGCTCATTGAGCCCATGCGAGCCTTGCCTGATGTGAAGGTTTTGCAAGCCGATGGCGGCGAGTTGAATTTAATGGATTTGAAGGGGCAATGGCTTTTGATCAGTGTGGACTCGGGCGCCTGTGACAAAGCTTGTCAGGAGCGCCTTTATATTCAAAGGCAGTTGATTGTCTCTTTGGGCAAGGAGCAAGACCGGGTTGAATGGGTTTGGTTGATCCGTGATCAAAGGGCCATTCCGAATGAGATCAAGCCTGGCTTGGCACAAGCGCGTGTGCTTCGTGTGTCACAAGAGGTCCTTGATGCCTGGTTGTCGCGCGAGGTGAGCAAAGCCGGTGTGCAAAGTGAGGCCCTTGAAGATTACTTTTATCTGGTCGACCCCATGGGCCAGTTGATGGAGCGTTTCAAAGCGGGTGCTGACAAGGCCTCTGCCACAGGTGTCAAGAAAGATTTGGAGCGGCTTTTGCGGGCCTCTTCAAGCTGGGACAAAGCGGGGCGGTGATGCGATGAAGTGGAGCAACGGCTTTGATTTAAGACCCAGTGTGCCCCTGTTGTGCTTGGCACTGGTGCTGGGCATTGGCGCTGTGAGCTGGGTGTGGCTCAGAGGCGTGCAGGCGCAACACCGACAGGGCCGATTGGCCCGCCTGTGTGCGTTCACATTGTTTTTGTGTTTTGACTTGGTGCTCTTTGGTGCCTTTACCCGTTTAAGTGATTCGGGTCTGGGTTGTCCCGATTGGCCTGGGTGCTATGGTTTTGTCTCGCCTTTGGGCGCGGGGTTGGAGATCGATGCGGCCCACCAGTTGATGCCGCAAGGCCCCGTGAGTTGGGCCAAAGCGTGGATTGAGATGATTCATCGTTATGCAGCCATGACGGTGGGGTTTTTGATTTTGATTATGTTCATTGAGACATGGCGCGAAGCGCTCAAGGGGCGACATTTGGGGGCGGGTGCGCTCGTGCTGAAGCGCGCCACTGTGTGGTGCGCGTCGCTCAGCTTGCTGTGGGTGATGCTGCAAGGCTTGTTTGGGGCCTTGACGGTGACCAGCAAGCTCTTTCCCGCGATCGTGAGCATGCATTTGCTCGGGGGCATGACCTTGCTCGTGCTGCTTGTGATCCAGTGGCGAGCTTATGCGGGCGGGGTCGTTTCATTCAACGTGCTCAGCTTCTTTTCAACTCGCGAGGCCGCAGACCCAACGCCGCCAACAGCACCACAGTGGCCCCAGGTGCATCGGCCCTCATGGGGCGGGTGGTTGATCTTGGGTGCTTGTGCGCTCGGAGTCCAATTGGCCTTGGGTGCTTGGGTCAGCACCAATTACGCGGTACTGGCCTGTCAGAGCTTTCCCCTGTGCCAAGCGCAGTGGTGGCCCGAGATGAATTTTTCTCAAGGCTTTGAGCTTTGGCGCCCCTTGGGCTTGACCTCTTCTCAAGTGCCGTTGGTCTTTCAAGCGCTGACGGCCATTCATTACACTCACCGATTGATGGCCTATGTGGTCTTTGTGTTGCTGGGCATTTTATGTGTGCGAGTGCACCAATCAGGCCACAAGAGCGCGGCCCTTGTTTTGCTGGGACTTTTGTTGCTGCAGTTCTTGACGGGCTTGTCCAATGTGGTTCTGGGTTGGCCCATGATTGGTGCTATCCTTCATGTGGCTGGGGCCAGTGCTTTGGTGATCACAATGACTTGGATGAGTCTGGGGTATCTGCAGACCAGGCGGCGTGAGGCTTCAATGGGGCAAGGGTCGCAAAGCCTTCACGCCGCATGACGGCAAAGATTCATTTTTTTAAATTCCTACGAAGTAAAGAGACGGCATGAGCATCCTGGGACACGGTATTTTGCCGAGATGGCGACAATTCAATGCATTGACCAAGCCAAGGGTCATTCAGTTGATTGTGTTTTGCGCACTGATTGGCATGGTGTTGGCGGTGCCTGGCGTCCCCACATGGCCCGATGTTCAATTGGGTCTTTTGGCGTGTCTGGGGATCTGGTTGGTGGCAGGTGCAGCAGCGGTCTTTAACTGCTTGGTTGAGAAGCGAATTGACGCTTTGATGAAGCGCACATCGTGGCGACCCACTGCCAAAGGTGAGCTGACCGACACCGAAGCTTTTGTTTTCTCAAGTGTGCTGTGTGTGATGGGTTCCGTGGTGTTGTATTGCTGGGTGAACCCCTTGACCATGTGGTTGACCTTTGCAACCTTTGTGGGCTACGCGGTCGTCTACACCGTGATCTTAAAGCCCTTGACGCCTCAAAACATTGTGATTGGCGGGGCCTCAGGCGCCATGCCGCCCGTCTTGGGTTGGGCGGCGATGACGGGCGAGGTGGGGCCGGAGGCCTTGATTTTGTTTTTGATCATCTTTTTATGGACCCCGCCTCATTTTTGGGCCTTGGCACTTTACCGGGTCGAGGATTACAGGAAGTCGGGCTTGCCCATGCTGCCCGTCACGCATGGCAATGCCTTCACGCGTTTACAAATATGGCTCTACACGTTGGTGTTGTTCGCGGCGTGTTTGTTGCCCTTCATTTATCAAATGAGTGGCTGGATTTATTTGGTGAGCGCTGTGCTTTTGGGCATTGGATTTTGTGGGTACGCCTATAAATTGTGGCGCCACTATTCAGATGAATTGGCGCGTGCAACATTTAAATTTTCTTTGATCCATTTGAGTTTGTTGTTTGCGGCCCTTTTGATCGACCACTACATTTAAGCGAGCACACTGTGAATTTTTTGAGTCTTCAAGCTGAGCGTCTTCAAATGCATCTGGGCACCTTGTTGCTGTGCGTGTTCGCGCTCATGTCGTGCAGTGACAAGCCGTTGAGTTTTAACTCGGTGGACATCACGGGTGCGGAGTATGCCAGGGATTTGGTCTGGCGTGACAAAGCGGGTTTGGAGCACCACTTACAAGATGCCAAGGGGCAACTGGTCTTGGTTTTTTTTGGCTACACACAGTGCCCAGACGTGTGTCCCACGTCCTTGTCAGAGCTCAAAGCGATCAAAGCCTCACTGGGAGAGTCGGGTAAAAAAATCAAGGCGCTTTTTATCACCGTGGACCCTGAGCGAGACAGCCAAGAGGTGCTTGATGCGTATGTGGCCAATTTTGGTGAAGATTTTTCAGGCGTGTCCTTGCCCGCTGAACAGTTAAAGCTTGCAGCCAAGGAGTTCAAAGTGTTTTACCAAAAGACCCCAGGACCCACGCCCACGAGCTATGGCATTGAGCACACAGCCGGTTTTTATGTCTACGACACCCATGGTCAATTGCGACTGTTCGTGCGCTATGGCACGCCCCAAGAGAGTTTGATGAAAGATCTTCAAATGCTGTTGGAGCACGCTTGACGGCATGGGCGTGCAATGACTCTAACGGGTGCTCAGTGCAGTGCGTTGAAGGCGATCCGTCCAGCTCAAAGCGAACAGGCCACTGACCACCAAGGTTCAAGCAAACTCTAGGAGTGCTTGTTTCATTTTTTTCATGGCCGCGGTCTCAATTTGACGGATGCGCTCAGCACTCACGCCAAACTCATCGGCCAAGTCGTGCAAGGTCATGCCGCCAGAGCCATCGTCTCGCACATTGAGCCAACGCTCTTGTACGATTCTGCGAGAGCGGGGGTCCAGCGCATTGAGGGCCAGGGTCAAGCCGTCGCTTGCCAGTACATCGCGCTGATGGGATTCGATCATGGCGGTGGGCTCATGATTGAGATCGGTCAGGTAAGAGATGGGGCCATAGGACTCCTCCCCATCCTCATTGGGTGAGGGGTCAAGCATGATGTCTGCGCCACTCATGCGCGTCTCCATCTCCATCACTTCTTCGCGTTTGACGTTCAAGTCTTTGGCGACTTGTTCAATTTGTGATTCAGAGAGATTCAAGCGGTGTGCGTTGCTGTCTTCTGTGTCGGCTTTGAAGCCTTGCTTCATGGAGCGAAGGTTAAAGAAAAGTTTTCTTTGTGACTTGGTGGTGGCCACTTTGACCATGCGCCAGTTCTTTAAGATGTATTCGTGAATTTCTGCCTTGATCCAATGCATGGCGTAACTCACCAAGCGCACACCTTGCTCGGGGTCAAAGCGTTTGACCGCTTTCATCAGGCCCACATTGCCTTCTTGAATCAAGTCGGCATGGGGCAAGCCGTAGCCCAGGTATTGTCTTGACACGGAGACCACGAGCCTCAAGTGCGACATGATCAACTTGCCCGCCGCTTCCAAGTCGTTGTTGTCTTTCAACTGCTTGGCAAAGGCCTGCTCTTGCTCCAAAGTGAGCATGGGCATGCGATTGACGGCCGAGATGTAGGCATCCAAGTGTCCCAAGGGCGGTATGAGCGCCCAAGACGTCGCTGGGAGTGTGGAGGGTGTGGACAAAGTTGTTAAAGCAGTCATGGTGCGAATCCTTTCATGCAGAATCCTCATTTTAGCACTCTACGTCAGTGAGTGCTAATAATCCATGTTGTATTTAGGGTAATCCCTGGTGCTTGGTGGTGTTGCCACACAAGCACCCAGGGAGATTCTCCGGTGCCGTTTCAGCCCAGTTCAGCTGGGGAGGCACTGTTTCAGGAGGGTTTGGAGGTTCGGGCTTTGTGCCAAGGACCAGCAAGATTTGATCAGTTCGTTGGTTTGAGCTTGTCCAATCACGGGGTCGCTCAAATCGTGGAATTTTTTCTCAAGCAAGCTGTCGGTCATGGGGTTTTCTAAAGACCCAATGGCATGTTCGACGCGAATATGAATGGGGTCGCCCGATTTGAGGTAAGCGGTGACGTCAGCGCTGGCCTCATCGATGGAGTCGTCCACGATGGCCACCACTTTGCGACGCAGGTCTTGAGCGGCTTGGCTGGTGACCACCTCATCCGCAAACTCTTCCTCGCCTGCGCGCCCAAACAGCAAGCCTGCTGCACATCCGTGGTAGACACTGAATTTGCCTTGCAGACCGTCTTTGGGTTCTTTTTTGCCAGTGAGCTCAAGCACCAAGGAATGCACCTTGAGCTCAATTTTTTCAACTTGGTCGGCCACGACGCCCAAGTTTTTGAGTTGCACACAAGCGTCAATGCTGGGGTGAATCACGATGCCGCAGGCAAAGGGTTTGTAGGTGTTGAAGCTGATCTCAAAGCGTTTGCCCAACTCGGAGTCGATTTCGCTCCAATCGTATTTGGTGGAGGCCACTTGGGCAAAGCCTCTGGGCGCTTCGATCGCCTTGGGGCTGGCGGTAAAGCCTTTAGAGGCCATCAAGGCCGACATCATGCCCGCGCGTGCGGCTCCTCCGGGGTGGAAGGGTTTGGTCATGGTGCCAAATTGCTCTCTCAAACCAATGGGCTGTGAGGCTGCAATCCCCAAGGCCATTTGAGTTTGATGAACGTTGAGCTTTAAAAGCCGGGCGCACGCAGCCGCTGCACCGAGCATGCCCGTTGAGCCCGTGATGTGCCATCCACGGTCATAGTGATCGGGGTACAAACAGTTGCCCACGCGGCAAGACACGTCAATGCCAAGCACCAAGGCGTCAATCACTTCACGGCCACTTGAATTCAAGTGCTCGGCCAAGGCCATGACGGCGGAGGCGACTGGGCCCGCGGGGTGAATGATGGTTTTGAGGTGCGTGTCGTCAAAATCAAAGGTGTGCGAGGAAATGCCATTGATCAAGGCCGCACTGGCAATGTCAACGCGCTCTTTCAAGCCCGCGAGCGTCGCCTGGGGTGCGGGCTCTAGCATGTTGACGGCCGCCAAGGCCGCTTGGGTGGACTCGTGGTGAGCTGCGCCCACTGCACAGCCCAGCCAATTCATGAAGGTGCGATGTGCTTCGTGTTCAACCGCCTCACTCCAGCCTTTGGAGGGGTGGTTGACCACAAATTCGGCCAATGTGCGTGTGACTTCGGGAGCGTTGTGATCTGCTAAAACTTGTGTATTGCGAGCCATGGTGATTGATGATTAAAAATGAAAAAACAAAAACAAAAACAAAATATTCAATGAGTTCTGGACGAAAGGATGCAAGCCCTAGCTGTCCAACTCAATGTGACGCTCTTTGGCCAAATGGGTCCAGCGGTCGAGATCTTTTTTGATGTAGGCGCCAAATTGCTCACTGCTCATGGGCATGGGTTCAACGGCTTCTACGGAGAGCTTCTCTCGCAAGTCAGGGGCTTTTAAAACACCATTCAAACTCTCGTTGAGTGTTTTGACAATGCTGCTTGGCATGCCAGCGGGCCCACACACGCCGTACCACTGGAGCGCATCAAAGCCCTTAAAGCCCAGCTCCTCCATGGTCGGGGTGTCTTTGAGCTGCGGGTGACGGCTCGATCCGGTGATGGCCAAGGGCCTGACACGGCCCGATCTGATGTGGGGCAAAGCGGCGGCCAATCCCGGAAACATGGCCTGGGTTTGACCTGCAATCAAGTCGGTAAAAGCCGGTGCAATGCCGCGGTAGGGGATGTGGACCAAAAAGCTCTGCACTTGCGTCTTGAAGAGCTCCATGGTCAAGTGCGTGAGGGAGCCTTGACCGGCCGAGCCATAACTCACGCGCCCGGGATTTTTTTTAATGTAGGCCAAAAATTCAGCAAAATTTTGAGCGGGCAGTTGGGTGTTCATCACGAGCACATTGGGTGTCCCTCCAATCATGCCAATGGGCGTGAAGTCTTTGATGGGATCGTAGGGCAAGTTCTTGCGAGTCGCTGGCGAGGTGCCCAAAGTGGCCACATAGCCTTGCATCAAGGTGTAGCCATCGGCGCTGGCCCTTGCCGTGTTTTGGCAAGCGATGACGCCGCCGCCGCCGCCTTGGTTGTCCACCACAATGGTTTGTCCCAGGGCTTTGCCCCATCTTTCACAAACTGTGCGCCCGACCATATCGCTGCCGCCACCGGCAGAGACGGGGACGATGTACTTGATCGGCTTATTGGGGTAGGCCACTTGTGCATGCAAGTGTGTGCCCAAGGACAAGCCCAAACCCCCAAGTCCAAGGGTTTTGATCAATTCGCGGCGTGAAGTCATGTGTATAGTTCCTTGAAAGTCCCACGTCAAGCGCAATCTGTAAAAGCTTCAGCGCCTGTACAGATCGAGGTTGAACGCGTGAAAAAAATCGATGGGTCAAGAAGGTGACCTGTCTTTGCGGGAGGATTTTAAAGGGGCATTTTAACCCGTCTCACAGGCCCCTTGGTTTTCTAGGGCCTCTTGGGCATGCCAGCCCCATCGGGGCCCAGGCCTAATTGAGCAAGGCGTCGCAAAACTCCTGGGCCTTGAAGACTTGCAGGTCTTCTAATTTTTCGCCCACCCCGACGAAATACACCGGCAAAGGGCGCCCTTTGGTCAAGGCCCGCTCCAAGCCCCAAAGGGCGATGGCGGCAATGGCACCCCCTTTGGCGGTGCCGTCGAGTTTGGTCACAATGAGGCCCGTGAGATCCAAGGCCTCGTCAAAGGCTTTGACCTGGGCCAATGCGTTTTGGCCCGTGTTGCCATCAATGACCAACAAAGTTTCATGGGGGGCAGAGGCTTGTGCTTTTTGGATCACGCGTTTGATCTTTTGCAACTCTTGCATGAGGTGCAACTGTGTGGGCAATCGACCGGCGGTGTCGATGAGGACCACATCGCGGCCACGTGATTTTGCGGCGTTGACCGCATCAAAGCTCACGGCAGCAGGATCGCCTTGCGCTTGAGAGATGATTTCGACTTCAGTCTTTGTGGCCCAACTCTCCAATTGCTCTTTGGCCGCGGCTCGAAAGGTGTCCGCTGCGGCCAGCAGCACCGAGGCTCCGGCATCGCTCAAGTGGCGGGTGAGTTTGCCAATGGAGGTGGTTTTGCCCGCACCATTGACCCCGGCCACCATGATCACAAAAGGTTTTTCTTTTGTGATGTCCATCTGGGCTTCAAGGGGTTGGAGCAAGGTGCACAAGGATTGTGAGAGAAGGGCTTTGACGGCACTGGGTTCAACAAGGCCTTGTTTTTTGACCTGGGCTTGCAAGTCTTTCAGTAAATAATCGGTGGCTTTCACCCCCGCATCCGCCATCAGCAAGGCCTCCTCCAATTGCTCAAAAAGGGTCTCATCGATGTGCGCACCCACAAACACCTGAGCGAGGTTGGAGCTGGTTTTCTTGAGGCCTTGGGCCAAGCGTTTGACCCAAGGCAGGGCCTGGGCCTCTTGCTCAGCAGGGGCCTGGACTTTTATCGGCGAAGGGTCTTTTTTTTTGAATAAACTAAACATTGACAATCAGTTTCTACAATAGCGCACAGAGAACTTGGACACATGCGTGTTAGGCTCTCGTCTTGTACAGTGATCTTAAACCTTTTATTGGATCGGCATACCGTGATGCAGGGAAAAAATACACGCGCGCATTGTGCGCGCAAGGTCTGGATGATTTTAGGGGTTTTGGCGGGCCTGGTGGGCATGTTCACCGATCTCGCTGGTGCACAGAGCATGGATGTGACAACTTTAAAGGCCCATGGCATCCATGTGAGCACCTTGGACAACGGCTTGACCGTTGTCGTCAAGCCCGACGCGAAAGCCCCCACAGCCGTTCACATGCTGTGGGTCAAAGTCGGCTCCATGGATGAGGTGGACGGCTACACGGGCATTGCACACATCTTAGAGCACATGATGTTCAAGGGCACCCCCAGTGTGCCCGCTGGCGAGTTCTCAAAAAAAGTAGCGGCTTTGGGTGGGCGCGAAAATGCCTTCACCGACAAAGACTTCACGGGCTATTTCCAACAAATTCCCGCCTCTCAGCTTGAAAGCGTGATGAAACTCGAGGCCGATCGGTTTGCCAACAACGCATGGGCCGATGAAGAGTTCATCAAAGAACTCGAAGTGGTCAAAGAGGAGCGCCGCATGAGAACCGACGATGCGCCTCGCGCGAAGCTTTATGAGCAACTCGAGGCCACACAGTGGTTGGCCAACCCTTACCGTCGACCGGTGATTGGTTGGATGGAAGATTTGCACGCCATGACCCCCAACGACGCCAGAGATTTTTACCGTGCGTGGTATGCCCCAAACAACGCCGTTTTGGTGGTGGTGGGCGATGTCGATGTCCAAAAGGTGCAAGCTTTGGCCAAAACATATTATGGACATTTGCCCACCAAGGTCTTGCCTGTGAGAAAACCTCGCACAGAGCCAGATCAACACGGCGTGCGCCGTGTGAGCTTGAAGGCCCCCGCAGAGCAAGCCTATGTGCTTTTGTCTTGGCACGCGCCCGGATTTAAGCGTTTTGATGGCCAGCAAAGCAACAAGGATGCACTGGCGTTGACGGTTTTGTCGGCCTTGCTGGACGGGTACGATGGGGCCCGCTTGGACCGAGAGCTCACGCAGGGGCCTGGTGCCTTGGCACAAGAGGCCGGTGCTTATTACGATTTTGCAGGTCGCGGGCCGCAGACCTTCATGCTTGAGGCGGTGCCCAAGGCGGGCGTGCCCTTGTCCAAACTCGAAGAGCGTTTGAAAGCTCAGATTCAAAAAATTGCACGTGAAGGTGTGAGTGCCTCTGAGCTCAAACGTGTGAAGGCGCAGTATGTGGCCCAAGCCGTTTACAAACGCGATTCGTTTTTCAATCAAGCTCAAGAGATGGGGGCCTTTTGGGCCAGGGGCTTGCCACTGGACACCAACGATTTGTTGATCGAGGCCCTTGCACAAGTGGAATCCAAACAAGTCCAAGACGTGGCCCGCAAATATTTCAGTGACGACACCTTGAGCGTCGCTTACTTGCTGCCAGAACCCATCGATGCAGCCACTCAAAAACGACAAGAACAAGCCAAACGCATGGCTGGTGTTGGAAGGTAAACGCAATGCAAACGACTGTGAACAAATTATTCAAGTGTTTCCTCAACACGGGGCTCGTTGGCGGGGCTTTATTTGCAAGCCTTTCTTGGGGGGCTTTGCCCATCGAGCATGTGAGCTTGCAAGGCGGGCTCGATGTGTATTGGGTCAATGTTCAATCGCTGCCCATGGTGGACATTCAAATTGATTTTGATGCCGGTGCGAGAAGGGATCCCCCCAGCAAAGTTGGCGTCGCTTCAGGGGTTGCGATGATGCTCAACAAAGGCGTTTTGGCGCAGGGAAAAAATCCTGCGCTTGATGAAAATGCGATTGGGCAGGCTTGGGCCGACTGGGGTGCGGTCTTTTTGGCCAGCACAGGCGATGATCGGATGAGCATCTACATTCGGTCTTTGAGCCAGGATGCGGTCTTGCGTCCAGCCATGAAGATGGCGTTTCGTCAAATCACCACGCCGGCTTTCAATGCAAACATTTGGACGCGTGAGAAGACCCGCTTGCTCTCAGATCTCAAGGAGAGTTTGACCCAGCCTGCACCGGTTGCAGCACGGGCGTTCAAAGCGGCGGTCATGCAAGACCATCCTTATGCACGGGCCATGAGCGAGGACTCCATCAAACGCATCCAAATCAGTGATTTGAAAGCCTTTCATGCCAAGTATTTAAACGCATGCCAAACCAAGGTCAGCATGGTGGGCGCTTTAAGCCGTGAGCAAGTCTTGGCGCTTGCCAACGATTTGGCGCTTCAGTTGAAGTCCACGCTCCCTTGTGAGACGTCTTCCTCACCAGGCAACTCGGGCATTGCCCAAGGAGGGCGCACACCGGCACACTCCTTTGGTGAGGTCAAGTCCTTGACCCATGCGCAGCGCATCAACATCCCCTTCAATTCAGCACAGTCCCACGTCCTGATGGGCCAGCCGGGCATTGACCGCGCCGATCCCCGTTATTTCCCGCTCACGGTTGGCAACTACATTCTCGGAGGCGGGGGCTTTGTGTCTCGACTCACCGAGCAAGTGCGAGAGAAAAGGGGTTTGAGTTACAGCGTCTACAGTTACTTCTCACCCGCATTGCAAGCAGGCCCCTTTACCATTGGGCTGCAAACCCGAGGAGATCAAACCGAGGAGGCTTTGAAGGTGGTCCAAAACGTGTTGGAGGAGTTTGTGAGCGAGGGCCCCACAGCGTTGGAGCTCCAAGCGGCCAAGGACAATTTGGTGGGTGGCTTTGCCCTCAGGATCGACAGCAACAAAAAGCTTTTGGACAATGTGGCCAACATCGCTTGGTATCACTTGCCACTTGACTATCTACAAACCTGGACGCAAGAGGTGCAAAAGGTGACTGTGCAAGACATCCACCAAGCCTTCAAAGGACTCATTGACCCCAAAAAAATGGCAACCGTTGTGGTCGGGGTCAAGCCTTGAGTGCTCACTCGCTGAGAATCATTGGCGGAGTTTGGAAGCGCTCCAAGATCCCGGTGATGGAGCGTGAAGGCCTTCGACCCACGCCGGATCGAGTGCGCGAGACCTTGTTCAATTGGTTGGGCCAAGATTTGAGTGGTTGGCACTGTGTGGATGCTTTTGCAGGGACCGGCATTTTGGGTTTGGAGAGTGCCTCAAGGGGGGCGAAATCTGTACAGCTTTTTGAGCTCGACAAGTCCTTGTGCCAAGCCATTGAGCAGCACATCGTGCGACTCAAGGCCCAGGGGGTCACTTTGAGCAAAATGGATGCGATCCAAGGCTTGTCTCATTTGCCCAAAGCATCGGTGGATGTGGTGTTCATCGACCCCCCCTTTCAAAGCGATTTGTTTGGGCCCGCGATCAAAGCCGGCATGGGGTGCTTGAAGGCTTTGGGGCAACTGTATGTTGAGTCGCCCAAGCCCTTGCAAGCCGAGTGGCTCAAGGACATGGGACTGGAGTGCGCAAAGTATTTAAAAGCGGGCCAAGTTCATGCCCACTTATTGCATAGAATCCAGTAAAAGTGGCGCAAACTTTGGGTGAAGTGCTTCTCTCACCGTTTTGTCCACGGCAGGTGTTTTTATGAGAGTGAGGTCCTTGGATGTCTAAGACTGTCAAAGCCATTTACCCCGGTACATTTGATCCCTTGACTTTGGGTCACGAGAACATCGTTGTTCGCAGTGCTCAGATGTTTGATCATGTTGTTTTGGCGGTGGCGCATGCGCATCACAAAAAGACGCTGTTCACGTTGAGCGAGCGCATGGATTTGGCCCGAGCCGCTCTTGCGTCCCATCCCAACGTCGAGGTGATGGCCTTTGAGGGCTTGGTCAAAGATTTTGCTGTTCAAGTCGGGGCCAAGGTGATGGTTCGTGGCGTGCGCTCGATGACGGATTTCGATTACGAGTGTCAATTGGCGGGCATGAACAAGCTCTTGTCGCCTGAGTTGGAGACGATCTTTTTGACCCCTGATGCACAGTTCCAGTCCTTGTCCAGCACGTTGATACGGGAGATCTCGGCTCTGGGGGGGGACGTCTCGCAGTGGGTCTCAAGCCCCATTGAGAAGGCTTTAAGCGAGCGGGTGACGCGCTAAAAAGTGGGTCAAAGCATTTCGGCGTGGATTTTTTATGAACAGAACGAATAGGCAAGCTTTTCTATGGCTTTGATGATCACCAGTCAATGCATCAACTGCGATGTCTGTGAACCCGAGTGTCCCAATCAAGCCATTTACTTTGGGGAGCAAATCTATGAGATTGATCCCAATAAGTGCACAGAATGTGTTGGACATTTTGATGAACCCCAGTGTGTTCAAGTGTGTCCCGTTGAGTGCATTCCTGTGAACCCTGATGTGGTCGAGACCCAGGAGGCGTTGCTGCACAAATACCATCTTTTGATGGAAAAGTCGTCAAGTGCATAGAGATGACGCAAGAAAAAAAAGTGGCTTTCTCGTGCCTTGCGTTGACCCAACATGCCTAAAGAGGCTTGATGTCAATGCGAGGAGGCTTGGGTCGGGGCGGCTTGGAGGTGTGAATTTTTAGGGTCGCTTTGGTCATGTCCCCTGCGACCAAGTCTTCAAATGCACCCAGCGTGCGATTCAAGCATTCATCAATGTCTTGGCGTTGCTCGAGAGAGGGTTTTTTCAGCACCCAGTGAATCACCTCTGACTTGACCCCAGGGTGACCAATGCCCAGGCGCAGTCGCCAGTATTGATCACTGCCCAATTGCGCGTGAATGTCTCTGAGTCCATTGTGCCCCGCATGCGAGCCACCCAACTTCAATTTGGCTTGGCCGGGCGTGACGTCCAGTTCATCGTGCACGACCAATATTTCTTGCGGCGTGATTTTGAAAAATTTTGCCAATGCCGCAACCGATTGACCCGAGAGGTTCATGAACGTTTGCGGCTCTAACAGCCACAAAGTTTGGTCCTTCCACTGTACTTTTGCGGCAAGTGCTTTGAAATTCTTTTCATAATGCAAGGGGGCTTTGAGTTGTTCACTCAAGCGGTCAATCCACCAAAAGCCCGCATTGTGGCGCGTTTGGTCGTATTCGGTCCCTGGGTTGCCCAGTCCAACAAAGAGTTTGATCATGATGCCTTTGATTGTAAAAGTGGACGCGGCCCAGGGATGAAATAAAACAGATGTCTCATGCAAAAAAAGGCCCCAGATCAACTGGGGCCTTCTTGTTTGAAGTCAAAAACAAGACTCTTTCGAGTTTACTTTTTGCCTTCAGGTTTCTTTGCATCTGCAGCTGGTGTGGGCTCAGCCTCAGCAGCAACGGACACCACAGAGACCAACACGGGGTTTTTCTTGCCGTGTGTGACCGCGACAACGCCAGCGGGCAATTTAACATCTTCCAAGTGCAAAGAAGTGCCCTTCTTCAAATTGGAGAGGTCAACAGCGATGAACTCAGGCAGTTGTGAAGGCAAGCAAGTGACCTCAAGCTCAGTGATCACCAAGTTGACAAGACATGCGTCTGCCTTAACAGCAGGTGAGCTCTCTTGACCACTGTAGTGCAATGGCACTTTCATGGTGAGTTTTGTGGTTGCGTCAACGCGTTGAAAGTCAACGTGCAAGACTTGTTGTTTAAAGGGATGGTATTGCACATCGCGAAGCAACACTTTGCTCTCTTTGCCGTTCAATTCCATGTCAAGGATGGTGGCGTGGAAGGCTTCCTTTTTCAAGGTGTACCACAAAGCGTTGTGATCGAGTTCGATCAACAAAGGCTCGGCTGTGCCGCCGTACACGATACCAGGTGTACGACCCGTAATGCGCAGACGGCGGCTCGCACCCGTCCCATTTTTTGCGCGCTCAAAAGCTACAAATTTCATATATCACTCCAATTGAGTCCACCGCGACCAGTGTGACTCGGTCTTGTAAATAACTGGCACTTCAACATGCCAGTCCACTTTTTCATTCCCCGTTTCTTTGAACCTCAATGTCCTTAGAACAATTGATCCTGATCGGAGAACAAACTCATGACCGACTCTCCTTTGGCGATGCGTTGTATCGTCTCAGCGATCAACGCAGCAACAGAGAGTTGGCGAATCTTTTTGCATTGCTGTGCTTCTTTGCTCAAGGGGATGGTGTTGGTGATCACCACCTCGTCCAAAGCATCTCCCTTGGCAATGCGCTCAATGGCAGGGCCGGAGAAAATGGGGTGCGTGCAATACGCGTAAACTTTTCGAGCGCCTCGCTCCTTGAGTACCTCTGCCGCCTTGACCAAGGTGCCAGCTGTGTCAATCATGTCGTCCATGATGACGCAATTCCTGCCTTCAATGTCACCAATGACGTTCATCACCTCGGAGACATTGGCCTTTGGACGGCGTTTGTCAATGATGGCCAAATCGCAATTGAGTTGTTTGGCCAATGCCCGTGCCCTGACCACGCCACCCACATCGGGGGAGACGACCATTAAGTTTTCGTAATTCTTTTGTCTCAGGTCGCCAAGCAGCACAGGAGAGGCATAAATATTGTCCACGGGAATGTCAAAAAACCCTTGAATCTGATCGGCGTGCAAATCCATGGTGAGCACGCGAGCAACGCCCACCGTCTCAAGGAGATTGGCCACCATTTTTGCGGAAATGGGCACCCGTGATGATCTGGGACGGCGGTCTTGTCTCGCGTAACCGTAGTAAGGGATGACCGCACTGATTCTCTCAGCCGACGCTCTTTTGAGTGCGTCGACCATGATCAAGAGTTCCATCAAATTTTCGTTGGTGGGCGCGCAAGTGGACTGGACAACAAACACATCTCTGGCGCGAACATTTTGGTGCAATTCTACGGTGACCTCACCGTCAGAGAAGCGACCAACGGTTGCGCCTCCGAGTTCTGTGCCCAAGTGCGTCGCAATTTCCTGGGCCAATGCAGGGTTTGCATTGCCAGTAAAGACCATGAAATCGGGGCTTGTTTGGTTCGACATAAAGACGCTTGGTGTTAAAAACGATCAGTAGACTGTATCAACAAAGCTCTAAGCGTCTGGGTCTTAAGTGAACTAAGACGAAAACTCCAAGGCGATGCCACAAAAAAATGGCAGGGGAGGAAGGACTCGAACCCTCGCATGCCGGAATCAAAATCCGGTGCCTTGACCAACTTGGCGACTCCCCTACTCAACTTCGAGACAAACATCTCAAAGCCTTTAATCGTCCAAGGAAATCCATTCATTAAGAGGATGGATTTCCAAATTGCTGCAAATTCTCATTTGCCAGTCCTCTGGTGCCTTGGGCAACACAAAGGTCGGATCGACGCTTGCAAAAACTGCACTGCCTGAACCGGTCATTTTGGGCATCAGACCCAAGGATTTTATCCAATCCATGGCCCGGTTCATTTCAGGACATAATTTTTTTGCAACTGGCTGCAAATCATTGCGACCAAAGTCCAAGACTGCTTCAGCAAAGTCAGTTATTGTAACAGTTTTAGTGGCTCTTTGCAGCAAGGGATCGCTAAAAATCGATTTGGTGTCGAGTCCTGCCTTGGGTTTAAGGACCAAAAAATGTGCCTTGGGCACCACAATGGGCGTCAATTGCTCACCAATGCCTTGCACGAAGGCGTTGCGACCCAGTAAAAAAAACGGCACATCCGCCCCCAATTGCAGCCCAAGCGGTAGGAGCTTTTTAATGGGCCAGTGAAGCCCCCACAATTGATTGAGGGCGAGCAAGGTGGAGGCGGCGTCTGAGGAGCCTCCCCCCATGCCGGCTTGAGCGGGAATGTGCTTCTCAATGGAAATGGTGGCCCCAAGTGTTGTATGGGATGCTTCTTGGAGCAATCGCGCCGCCTTGATGACCAAGTCCTCTTGTGGCAGGGTTGACGTCAAGTCAATGCGACTGATCTGCGGCGTGTCACTCAAGTCAAAGTGCAAAATATCGCACCAGTCAATCAAGGTGAACACGGACTGAAGTTCGTGGTAACCATCGGCGCGCCTTGCATTGATGTGCAGGAACAAATTGAGCTTGGCGGGCGCCAAGACCTGACGAAGCGCTCTGATGCCTGCCACAGGCAGGAGGTTCTTGGGGGGCGTGCTCATGGTGTTGTTTCGTTCAAAATCAGTTTGATGCGCACGAAAGGTTCACCGCTTGAGGACCGAGCCCTTTGTGCAATCTTGGTGTTTTTGTCACCGGTTTGGAGTTGCCAGCCAACGACGTCCTCGTCTTGTCCGCTCAACCAGCTCAAGATGCTTTGCAAGGGCAAATCCGTTCCAAGCCAGTGCTGGGTCAAGTTGGATAAATTGGGATACAGGCGCGTCGGGGGGCTCAACTCTGTGCTTTGCAGTTGAGCATGGTGCTCCGTCCAGGTGATCACGGCCGCGGTGGTCCCCAAAGGGCCAAGCAAGCGCAATTCACCGCTCAAGGGGTCCGCGTCCAGTTCAAACGCGGTGCTGATTCTTTTGGCTGGGGTGCTTTCAATCTCGATGAGCAGTCGACCTTCGAGGTGCAAAGCGGGG
>CAIOTD010000188.1 GCA_903861115.1 uncultured Burkholderiales bacterium | reverse complement strand
GTAACGCCAGGTACGTCGCAAGGACCCTCGACAGCAATCGAGCCAAAATCAGCGGGTCCTACGATCTCCAAGTATTCCATGTCTGCAGAGTAATCAAAGAGGTAATGGACGATGCCAGGCATTTGATGCACGCAGTCGCCTGCACTGACCAAGGTCACTTTGTCCTCGTACATGAATTTGGCCCACCCTTTGAGCATGTAGACAATTTGAAACTCTGCGACATGGTAGTGCCAACCCGTTCCGTCTTCTGGGGGCATGTTGGCTTTGGCAATATGCGCAATCACCCGTCCTTTGGTGGCTTTTGCAACGCCCAGATCCTTGTAGAGAAAGAAGTCCCTCAGGCCACCTGGCAAAAATTGTGTTTCACTCCCTTTGACGTGGGAGAAGACGGTATCACTTTGAAAGTCTCGGATTGTGTTCATTTAAAACTCCACTTCAAGTTCTTCAATATCATCGGGCTCCTTCAGAGCATCGGCGGTCCACTCTTTCATAAAAGGCATCGAGAGGATCTGTTTTGAGTACTGCTCAAAGAGGGGGTCCAGGGCGATGCCGTAGGTGGCAAACCTGGTCACAACCGGGGCGTACATGGCATCTGCCATGCAAGGGGTTTTGCCAAAAAGATAAGGCCCTTTATAGGTTTTGAGGCAATCTGCCCAAATTTCTAGAATTCTGTCGATGTCCAGTTGGGCTTTTGACCAGACTTGGGTCAGCTGGATGCGGGCCTTGATGTTCATGGGCAACGATGAACGAAGTGCTGTAAAGCCTGAATGCATTTCTCCACAGATCGCCCTGCAATGGGCGCGGTGCACCGGATTGGTGGGTAAAAGATTCTGTTTTGGTGCAATTTCATTCAAATACTCACCAATGGCGAGCGTGTCCCAGACTTTGATTTTGTTGTGATGAAGGCTTGGAACCAAAATTGATGGAGACAAGAGCAGCAATTCAGCCCTGTTGTCAGCCGTGTCGGTCGAGACTTTTACCTCTTCAAAGTCCAGTCCCGACATTTTGGCCATGAGCCATCCTCTTAGTGACCAAGATGAGTAGTTTTTGCTGCTGATTGTCAAAGTCGTCTTGGCCATGGCTCCTTCCCCCTTGTGAATAACAAAGATGGTGCAATAAATATGCCACCATGGCACAAGATTTGCGACGACTGTCTCAATCGTTCACGATTTGGGCAGCAGAAAAAAGGATCATCGTGATGTATCAAAATTACCAGACCCTGGCCAACGCCAATGAGTCGTTTCGCTTCATGTCGCAAGCGTTCAATCTCTTTGTGTCTGAGGCCTTTAAAGGCATTGAGTCTCCTGCGCTCAGCAAGTTTCACGCGTATCAAGAGCAAATTGACTTGATGGGGCTGACCCACAAGCGGCCGGCCTTTGAATTGGAGGCGGTGACGGATGTGATGGGGCAGACTTTGGAGATCCAAGAAGAGTTGGTCCATCAAACGGCCTTTTGTCATTTGGTCAAATTCAGAAAAGACACGAAAGAGCGCTTGCCCAAAGTGCTCTTGGTGGCCCCAATGTCTGGGCACTTTGCAACGCTTTTGCGTGGCACTTTGCAAGTCTTGGTGCAAGACCACGAGGTCTACATCACCGATTGGCTCAATATTCGGGATATTCCAAAGTCAGTGGGTGAGTTCGATTTTGATGGCTACATCGATGAGATCATTGTTGCGTTGAAGTTTTTGGGGCCTAAAACGCACTTGATGGGCATTTGCCAACCCACGGTGGCCTGTTTGGTTGCAACGAGCTTGCTGGCCGAAGATGAGGACCCCTGCGTACCGGCTTCACTGACCTTGATGGCCGGCCCCATCGACACCCGAGTCAATCCTACAAAGGTCAATGAATTGGCCCAATCCAAGCCCTTTGAGTGGTTTGAAAAAAATCTCATCAATGTGGTCCCTGCCCAGTTTGCCGGTGCTGGTCGGCGGGTTTATCCAGGCTTCATTCAATTGAGTGCCTTCATGAACATGAATTTGGAGCGGCATCAACAGTCTTTCAAAGATTTGTTCAAGTTGCGTATCGATGGGATGCATGAAAAAGCAGATCAAATTCGTGACTTTTACAAAGAGTACTTTGCCATCATGGATCTGTCGGGACCTTTTTACCTGCAAACCATTGACAAGGTGTTTCAAACCCATCAATTGCCCAAAGGAGAGTTGACCTACAAGGGCCGATTGGTCAATCCACGGGCGATCAAGAAAACATTTCTCACAACCATCGAAGGGGATCGCGATGATATTTGTGGTGTGGGCCAGACCTTGGCAGCGCACGACCTGTGTTCGGGCATTCCCCTGTACATGAAAACCCACCACTTGCAAGCCGGCGTTGGACACTACGGCGTCTTCAGTGGCAGAAAATGGGCGGCTCAGATCTACCCAGTGATTCGCTCGATCATTCAAAGCATTCACCGCTGATCCAAAGCTGCAAGTCATTTGCGCATTGGGCTCAAGGCGGTTGGGCTGCTTTTTGAGGCTTGGGGCAAGTGTAGCCGTCTGCTTAAGAAAACGCACTGCTCAAGAGCCAGCATCTGAGAAGCAACATCCTGTTTTTTGCGCATTGAACGCCCATCCCTTTCCTGGTCTCTAGGGTTTACGCCATTTACGCCCTGGCGCCAGGTCGTTACAGTCTGCCTCACACCCATTCCAAGGGGTGCATTTCAAGCGCGGGCTTTTCAGGGCCGATGCTTGTGCAGTTTGTTCGAGGTCCAATAAGGCTTCAGGCCTATGGATTTTTTGGATAGTTTCAAGAATTGAAATTATCGTGTTGTGATCTTCAATGAAACCCATTTCGCGACCCCTTTTGTGCATCGTCTTGTTCTTGTTGAACATGGGCGCGATGTTGTCTCGGTCGGCAGATGCTCAAAATTTCCCCAACAGAACCATCAAAATCATCGTGAGCACGGCTGCTGGTGGCGCGCCCGATGTGATTGCCAGGCGAATTGCGGACAAGCTTAAAACCAGCCTTCACCAAAGTGTGGTGGTCGACAACAAGCCCGGTGCAACGGGCAATATTTCTGCGGTGATGGTGGCCAATGCGCCCGCTGATGGCTACACCTTGCTTTATTACGACAGCCCCATTTGGGCCATCAATCCGCATTTGTACCAAAAGCTGCCCTACGATCCATTCAAAGACCTGATGCCGGTGGCGCAAACCCATTTGGCGCCCCTGTTTTTGGTCGTGCCCACAGTGCTTCAAATCCATACAGTCGCTCAGTTGATCGAGTATGCGCGCAAAAATCCAGGCAAAGTGTCTTACGCATCTGCCGGCATCGGCTCTTCGCATCATTTAACCGCCGAGCAATTTCGCTCGCTGGCCAATATCAACATTGTGCACGTGCCTTACAAAGGTGGGGCTCCTGCGTCTGTCGCCTTGTCAAGTGGCGAGGTCGACATGGGATTCTTGAGTTATCCCTTGGCGTTGGCGGGCGTGCAATCGGGCAAAACGAAGATCCTCGGCATAGGCACCGCCGCTCGCGCCCCCTCACTGCCCGATATTGCCTCTATTTCTGAGAGTGGTTTGCCTGGATTTGATCTCTACACAACGCTTGGGTTTTTGGCCCCTGCGGGCACGCCCGCTGAAGTGATTCAAAAGTTAAGCGAAGCCATCTCGGTGGCCATCAATGAGCCCGACATGAAGGAGCTGGTGACGTCTTACGGGATCACCTTGGCGCCAAAAATTACCCCCTCTCAGTTCGGTGCTGTGATGCGGGCAGAGTTTGAAAAATTTGGTCAGATTGTGAAGTCTTCTGGCGCAAAAATGGATTGAGCATGGTTTTTAATTTACAGGCGATGGTTGAACATGGACTATAAATACGATGACTTGAGGCAATGGATTGACATTGTTCAAGAGATGGGCGAATTGGCACACCCTCTAGGCGCAGATTGGAATTTGGAGATCGGTGCGATTTCTGAAATCGATTACAAGAAGCGCGGACCCGCGCTTTTGTTCGATGAGATCAAAGATCACCCAAAGGGCTTCAGGGTTCTCACGTCTTCGACCAACAGCGCCAAGCGATTGGGCTTGACGCTTCGCATGGGGATTGATCACACGGACGCAAGTTTGGTCTCTGAGCTGAGGGGTCTGCCCAACCGCTGGACACAAGAGGCTAAAAACTATGATCCCGTCTACGTGGAGACCTCTGCTGTTTTTGAAAACGTCATGGAGGGCGATGACGTTGATTTGATGAAGTTTCCAACGCCCTTTTGGCATGAAATGGATGGCGGGCGCTACATCGGAACGGGCGTGGCTGTTGCCACCGTGGATCCAGAGGAGAACTGGGTCAATTTGGGCGCCTATCGCTCGATGTTGATTGACAAGAACCATGTGGCGGTTGCCGCCGTTTCAGGAAAACACGGCTACATGCACATCCAAAAATGGATGGCCAAAGAGGGGCGTGCGCCTGTGGTGATTCATATTGGCATGGACCCCTTGTTCATGGTCATCAGCGGTGTCGAGGTGCCCAATGGGGTAAGCGAGTTGAACTACATTGGTGCCATTCGCGGTGAACCCGTGAAGGTCATCAAAAGCTCGGTCACTGGCTTGCCCATCATTGCAGGTGCAGAAATCGTGCTCGAGGGGTGGTTGATTGAGGGCGAGAAAACGGATGAAGGTCCCTTTGGCGAGTGGCCTGGTTACTATGTGAGTGGGGTCTCAAGAGAGCCGCTCCTAAAGGTTGAACGAGTGCTCTACAGAAACAACCCCATCATGTTGGGTTGCCCGCCTGCCAAGCCCCCGCACGACTACTCCTACATGAGAACCATTTTGAAGTCCGCCATGATTTTTGATGCCCTGGTTGCTGCGGGCATTCCTGAGATCAAGGGGGTGTATGCGCCTGAATGTGGTGGGGGGCGAATGCTTGTGGTGGTCTCGATCAAACAGCGCTATCCAGGACACTCAAGACAAGCTGGTTTTATCGCCTCTCAGTGTCCTGCAGCCGCCTACATGGGTAAATACACCATTGTGGTGGACGAGGACATTGATGTGACCAATTTGGAGGAAGTGATTTGGGCGGTTTGTACAAGAACAGATCCAGACACCAGCATTGATTTCATACGCCGTGCTTGGGCCAGCAAAGCCGAACCGATGTTGAAAAAGGGCGACCCCACCTTCAACTCCAGAGCGGTGATCGACGCGTGTCGCCCTTTTGAGTGGATTGCAGATTTTCCAAAGGTTGCGCAAGCCGACCCTGCTTACTTGAAAGAGGTCGAGAAAAAATGGGAACATTTGTTTGTTCACCAAACACCAATTGAAGGGGAGACAAAAAAATGAACAATCGCTACATATCCTTTTTCCTAGGCCTGTTGTCTGTGGTGTTGGGGTCGGTGTCTTTGGCCGCTGACTTTCCAAACCGACCTGTGCGACTGGTGGTGCCCTTCACAGCAGGAGGCACCTTGGATGTGACCGCGCGGGTGATTGCGGCCAAGCTGCATGACATTTGGGGCCAATCGGTCATCGTCGACAACCGTGTCGGTGGCAACGGGGCGATTGGTGCGGACCATGTGGTAAGAAGTCCAGCCGATGGCTACACGCTCTTGTACAACGGTTCATTGATCGTGGTGACCCAGCAGTTGCAGAAAACGACCTTTGACATGACCAAAGATTTGGTGCCAGTGGTGCAGCCTGTGGTCTATTGGCACGTGTTGTGCGTGAGCCCCAAGTTGCCCGTGAACAGTTTTACAGAGTTGGTCGAATTGGCCAAAAAACAACCCGGTAAATTGAATTACGGCAGCGGTGGACTGGGCTCGAGTTTGCATCTTTACATGGAGCGACTCAAGAGCAATTTAAAACTCGATATCGCTCACATTCCTTACAAGGGCAGTGCGCCTGCAACACAAGCCCTCTTGGCGGGTGAAGTGGACATTGTCTTTGATACAACCTCCGCCATGCTGCCTTTGATCAAGGCTGGCAAGGTCAAGCCCTTGGTGGTCACGGGCGACAAACGCATGGAGGTGTTGAGCAATGTTCCCACCTTGACCAGCCTCATTCCTGGCATGGCCGAGGAGCCTGGATGGCATGGTATTTTTGCTCCCGCTGGAACCCCCAAAGCCGTGGCCGATAAGATCGCTGCCGATGTTCGTGCCGCAGTCATGTCGGTTGAATTGTCGACCAAGTTCAAAGAGATGGAGTTCCAACCCTCTGGACTTCAAAGCGACGCATTCGCCGAAGTCGTCAAGAAAGATTTTGACAAATGGAGCAAATTGATTCGTGAGAACAATATTCGCGGCGAGTAATGTGCATTTCCTTTTTTTTAACAACTGATAAGCAGAGAATCCAATGACCGATGACTACGTAAAACACGCCAGAGAGCACATGTTGGCCCGCTACACCATCAATGGTGTGAACGCGAGCGACTTCAAAGACGTCACACACTCCATTGACCACTGGGCAGATTGGTGTGAGGCTTGGTCCAAGCGTGCGCTTGTTCATGAGTTGATGGGCAAAGAGGCGCTCGAGCGGGGCAAGTTCATTTCTGCCGCTGAGCACCTCACCCGAGCAGCGGTCACCTATCATTTTGGGAAATATTTATTCGTCAACGACATGGCTCAACACAAAGTGGCACACCGCAAGGCCGTAGAGTGTCACACCCTTGCCTTGCCCCACATGAATCCCCCGGGAGCGAGGGTCTCCATTCCCTATGAGAACACCCATTTGATCGGTATTTTAAGAAAGCCCCTTCATGCAACTGGCCCCAGTCCCGTGGTCATCATGACGATGGGCTTGGACTCCACCAAAGAGGAGTTGATTTTGTTTGAGCAGTATTTCTTGGACCGAGGCATGGCCACTTTGGCGGTCGATGGACCCGGTCAAGGCGAGGCGGAGTACGACTTGCCCATTCGATACGACTATGAGAATGTGGTGGGCCCAGTGATCGATTGGGTTGAAAAGAACAAGGATTTGGATGCCAACAAAATCGGTCTATGGGGCATCAGTCTTGGAGGCTACTACGGTCCAAGAACGGTCGCTTTTGAGAAACGGGTCAAAGCATGTGTCTCCAATTGTGGGCCCTACCATTGGGGCAAGTTGTGGGACAAATTGCCTGACCTCACCAAAAAGGCGTTCACGGTCAGAAGTCACAGCAAAACAGACGAAGAAGCCCGCGCCAAAGCCAACCTCCTGAGTTTGGAGGGCATCACCCACCAAATCACTTGCCCCATTTATATTGTGGCGGGTGGCTTGGATAAATTGTGTCCGCCAGAAGACGCCAAAAAGTTGGCCTCTGAGGTCAGCGGCAAAGTGGAGTTGTTGGTCATTGAAGACGGCAACCATGTGGCCCACAACCGGGGCTACCGCTACCGCGCACAGTCGGCCGACTGGATGGCCGAGCAGTTGGGGGTTTGATCCTGAAGGGTCAATGACTGTATGAAAAATGCAAGCTCGGTTGCGCGCGTAGAGGATGATTTGCTCTTAAAGGGGCAGGGACGTTTTGTCGATGACATTGAACTCAGTGGCATGCTGCATGCGTGTTTCGTGAGAAGCGCTGTGGCGCATGCAAAAATTGTTTCCATTCAAACGCAAGACGCCAAAGACACGCCAGGCGTGCATGCCATTTATGTGCATGAAGACTTGAGAGCGGTGATCAAAAAAGAGCGCATTCCACAAGCCATACAGTCGGCCATGCTCAAATTTGATGTCGATCCCTTTTGGTTGGCCAAAGAGGAGGTTTGTTATGTGGGCGAACCTGTCGCTGTGGTCTTGGCCGATACGCGCCGTGCGGCCGAGGATGCGGCTGCGTTGGTCTACATCGAGTACGAGAGTTTGCCGGTGGTGGTGGATCCGCGGCGTGGACTCTTGGCGAATTCTCCTTTGGCGCGTTTGGATTGCGCGAGCAATTTGGTTGCGCAAACCAAGGTGTCATACGGCGAAGTGGATCAAGCCTTTTTGAATGCGCCTCATCAACTCTCTCAGCTGTTCACCTTGAACAAAGGGGGCGGACACTCCATTGAGCCCAGGGGCGTGGTGGCCGTCTTCGATCGATTTGAAAAGAAGTTGAAAGTCTGGGACAGCACGCAAATGCCACACCGAGCACGCGATTTGTTGGTTCAATCCTTGGCATTGGGTGAGCACCAAGTTCGGGTGATTGCACCCGACGTGGGTGGAGGCTTTGGCCCCAAAGCAGTCATCCATCCTGAGGAGATTGTGGTGCCTGCCGTGGCCATGTTGTGTGAGCGGCCGGTCAAATGGATCGAGGACCGTTTGGAGTCTTTCAGTGCCACCGTTTTGGAGCGCCTTCAGTACTGGGACATGCATGTGGCGTTCAACGATGAAGGCCAGCTCTTGGCCATCAAAGGCCATTTGTACCACGACCACGGTGCATGCACGCCGTATGGCGTGGCCTTGCCTTACAACGCGGTCACCAATTTGGTGGGGCCTTATGTGTTGCCCGCCTTGGACATTGAGATTTCCTTGTGTTTGACCAACATGGTGCCTGCAACGCCGACAAGAGGAGCGGGTAGGCCCCAGGGCACCTTTGTGATGGAGCGCTTTTTAGACAAAATTGCGCAGATCCTGAACTTGGACCGCGCCGAGGTGCGTCGTCGAAACTTGATCAAGCCCGAGGCCATGCCCTACACGGTCCCCATTTTGCAAAGAGATGGCTCGGCCATGTGCTATGACACGGGCGACTATTTGGAGTCGCAAAAAAGGGCCTTGGACGCCTTTGACTGGTTGGGCTTCAAAGAGCGTCAACGCCTTGCAAGGTCAGAGGGCAAGCGCATTGGATTGGGACTGGCCAATTATGTGGAGGCAACGGGTCGCGGGCCCTTTGAGAGTGGCTCCGTTCGAATCGGTCCTTCTGGGCAAATTGTGGTGACGACCGGAGCCACGGCGCAGGGCCAAGGGGTCAAGACCATGTTGTCACAAATTGTGGCCCAACAACTGGGTGTGCAAGCCACAGACATTGAAGTCCAAGATGGTGACACCGATGCCAGTGCATTGGGTTTTGGTGCTTTTGCTTCCAGACAGGCGGTGACAGCGGGCAATGCGGTATTTTTAGCGGCCAATTTGGTCGCTGACAAAATCAAGCTCGCCGCCAGTGCGTTCATGGAAGTCTCAAAGGATGATTTGGAGTTTGCGGGTGGCTTTGTCAAAGTCAAAGGGGCCGGCGACATCAAAATGTCTTTCGCCCAAGTGGCAAGAAAGCTCGCTGGTGTGCCAGGCTTTGCGTTGCCCAAAGGCTTAAAGCCTGGCTTGGCGGAGTTTGTGGATTTTGAGCCTGCTGGACTCACCTACACGAACGGCACCCATTTGGCCGAGGTGGAGGTCGATGAGCAAACGGGTGGGGTGGTGATCAAGCGGTACTTGGTGATGCACGATTGTGGTCGCATCATCAATCAAATGATGGTCGATGGCCAGGTCTGTGGCGGCGTTGTGCACGGCATTGGGGCCACCCTTTTTGAATGGATGCGCTACGACGATGAGGGACAACCCTTGACGGCCACCTATGCCGATTATTTGTTGCCCACGGCCGATGTGGTCCCCAGGATTGAGATCATGCACATGGAGTCGCCCACCCCACTGAACCCCATGGGGGTCAAAGGAGCGGCTGAGAGCGGCACCATTGGTGCGCCTTCGGCCATTGTGTCGGCCATCGATGACGCCTTGGCTGAGTTCAAGCTCGACTTGTACGATTTGCCCATCACACCTGCCAAGTTGCACGCCATGATTGCAAAAGCCAAACATGCAGTGCCCAGGGCTTGAAGATCAACAACGATTAAAAAAAAGAGAAATCCTTGAAAGCCGCAAACTTTGATTACCACGCACCGAGCTCGCTGGAGGAGGCTTTGGCCTTGCTGGCGACTTTGGACAACCCCAGGGTGTTGGCGGGCGGACAGTCGTTGATGCCCATGCTCAATTTAAGACTGGGTGGCTTTGATCACTTGATTGATTTGGGGCGCATTGAAGAATTGAGTGACATTGAGCGCGTGTCAGGCGCGTACAAAATAGGTGCCATGGTGAGACAGCGTCAAATTGAGAAATTTGAGGGCTTTAAAAAAGACGTGCCTCTTTTGTACCAAGCCATTCGCTTTGTGGGACATCAGCAAACTCGAAACCGTGGGACCATTGGCGGCAGCATCTGTCACTTGGACCCGTCGGCCGAGTTGCCCTTGGTGGCCTTGACCATGGACGCAAGCTTGGAGGTGGCGAGCACGCGGGGCAAACGTCAAATTGCGTTCAAAGATTTTTTCTCAAGCCTTTTGAGTTCCGTCTTGGAGCCCGATGAGATTCTCACGCGAATTCATATGCCCCTAGCCCATGAGCGAGACCGGTGTGTCTTTTTGGAATTTTCAAGGCGACCCGCAGACTTCTCCATTTGTGCTGTTGCGGTTGTTTTGAGAGTGGATGATCAAGAGAGAATTGAGCACCTCAAAATGGGTATTGGGGGCTTGGGTCCCAGTGCCGTTCGACTGAACACCCTTGAGCAGCAATTCAAGGGGGAGCGTTTCTCTGACAGCATGCTGTCGTTGATTCAAGCGCACATCAAGACACTGCCTGGCGAGGGTGACTTGGACAACACAGCGGCGTATCGAAATGAACTCGCTCAAGTCCTGGTCAAGCGTGCTTTGCTTCAGGCTCTTCAAATGAACAAGGAGCCTTCTGATGGCTGAACATCACATTGAGCTGGTCGTCAATGACCGGCCTTACTTAAAAACAATCGACAGTGCTTTGAATTTGGTTGATTTCTTAAGAAATGAACTGGGCCTAAAAGGCACGCACATTGGGTGCGAACACGGCGTTTGCGGTGCGTGCACGGTGCTGGTTGACGGACAAACGGTTCGGGGATGCTTGATGCTGGCGGTGCAAGCGCATGGCACACACGTTCAAACCATTGAATCGGTTGCCAATCCTGATGGGTCCTTGTCCGAGATTCAATCCAAGATGAAAGAACACCACGGCTTGCAATGTGGGTTTTGTACGCCTGGTGTTGTGATGACCCTCAAGGAGTTGATGAGCGAGTCCAAAGGGCGCACGCTGAGTGAGGAGCAAGTGCGCACCGCACTTTCAGGCAATTTATGCCGTTGCACGGGCTATCAGGGCATGGTGGACGCTGCGATGGACTTGATCAATCACGGTGCTGCAAGCGCAAGCACTTCCAACATTTTTTAAGAAACACACCATGATGCCCTCCTTTTTTAAAACAAGTCGACTCATGCTTTTTTGCGCGTTGAGTTCGTTAAGTGCGTTGAGTGTTTTTGCCCAAGACTACCCCAGTCGCCCCGTTAAAGTGATCGTGACCTATCCGCCTGGGGGCGGCGCGGACGTGACGGCTCGCATCGTGGGCCAAAGGCTCTCAGAGTTGTGGAAGCAGCCCGTTCTGATTGAGAACAAACCTGGCGGTGGCGGCAATGTGGGTGCGGATTTTGTCTTTCACGCACAAGCCGATGGCTACACATTGCTCTTGGTTTCCTCTTCACAAGTGGGCAATGCCGCACTGCTGGAGAAGACCACCTTTGATTTGGTCAATGATTTTGCGCCAGTCGGTTTGGTGAGTTCTTCACCCATCGTGATTGCCGTCAACAACCGTGTCAAGGCCAACACTTTCAAAGAGTTCATCGCTCTTTTGAAGACGGAGGCGGGCAAGGTGGATTACGCAAGTTGCGGCATTGCGACCACGCACCACTTTGCCATGGAGTTGTTGAAGTACCAAACGGGTACCAAAGCGCAGCACATTCCCTACAAGTGTGCCTCTGCGGTCAACGACTTGCTGGGCAATCAACTGGATGTGATCGCCGTGACCTTGCCACCAGCTTTGCCGTTTATTCAACAAGGCAAGATGCGCGCTTTGGCGGTGACGAGCGCCAAACGCTCTCCCAATGCCTTAGGAATTCCCACGGTCAGTGAGTCTGGTCTGGCTGAACTCAAGGATTATGCGGTTGAGAATTACTACGGCTTTGTGGCCCATGCGGGGATCCCCAAAGCGGTGCTGAAGAAGCTAGAAGCCGATGTCAAAACCGTCTCTCTTGACCCGAGTATTCAAAGCAAACTCGCAGGAGCAGGTCTGGATGCGTTTTACAAGACGCCGGAGCAAACGTCTGCGCTCCTGTCCAGCGACATTGAGTTCTATAAAAAGATGTCCAAAG
>CAIOTD010000187.1 GCA_903861115.1 uncultured Burkholderiales bacterium | reverse complement strand
CCAAGTTGCCTTGCAACTTGTCGCTCTCAAATGAGCGACGACCAATCGTTGCGTGAATGATACCGGCCTTGTCAACACGGAACTGCACTTGACCAGCCTTGGCATTGCGAACCGCACCGGCCACATCAGGCGTCACCGTACCCACCTTGGGGTTAGGCATCAAACCACGTGGACCCAAAATCTGACCCAAGGTCCCCACAATGCGCATCGCATCAGGCGCCGCAATGATCACGTCAAAAGGCATGTCACCCGCCTTGACGCGAGCAGCCAAATCGTCCATGCCCACCACGTCTGCACCTGCGGCCAAAGCCTCATCGGCCTTGGGGCCTTGTGCAAACACAGCCACACGAGCGGTCTTGCCCGTGCCATTGGGCATCACCACAGCGCCACGAACCACTTGGTCGGACTTCTTGGCGTCAATGCCCAACTGAACGGAGACGTCAATGGACTCATCGAATTTTGCAGTGGCAAACTCTTTGACCAACGTCAAAGCATCGGTTACCGCGTACAACTTGTTGGAATCAATTTTTCCAACTTGTGCTTTTTGTTTTTTAGTCAATGCCATGATCAGATGACTCCTTCAACAGTCACACCCATCGAACGTGCTGAACCCGCAATGGTTCTCACCGCTGCATCCAAATCAGCAGCCGTCATGTCCTTCATCTTGGTGTTTGCAATCTCTTCCAACTGAGCACGAGTGATCTTGCCCACTTTATCGGTGTGAGGTCTAGCAGATCCCTTGTCCAACTTGATCGCTTTTTTGATCAACGTGGTCGCAGGAGGCGTTTTAATAATAAATGTGAATGACTTGTCCGCATAAGCCGTGATCACCACAGGCAAAGGCAGTCCAGGCTCAACACCTTGGGTCTGGGCGTTGAACGCCTTACAGAATTCCATGATGTTCAATCCACGTTGACCCAGCGCTGGTCCAATGGGGGGTGATGGGTTGGCCTTACCGGCTGGCACTTGCAGCTTGACAAAACCGACGATTTTTTTCGCCATTTTTTACTCCTTGCGGGTTCAAACGCCAAGCACTTGGGCTCAGCTCCCCGGGGGTTGTTGACTCTAATAAAAACCAAAGTCTCGGTGAGAGCGCTCTGGCCATGGACCTCTTCAAAAGCCGAGTCGAATAAGCTTTTGGTCCAATTTCAGTGGATCCACCCCTTTATTTCTAAAAGGGGAACCTTCGTTTATATTCGAAATGTACTAATTTGGCAAGTATTTTATAAAAACCCCAAGCCTTCACAGGCTTTCTAGCGCAAGCTCAGGTCTTCTCGATTTGCCCGAACTCAAGCTCAACTGGGGTTGCACGACCAAAAATGGTCACCGAGACGCGAACCTTGTTCTTCTCGTAATTGACCTCTTCAATGGAGCCATTGAAGTCGGTGAATGGACCTTCTTTCACGCGAACCAACTCTCCCACCATGAACTCCACCTTGTGGCGTGGCTTGTCGGAGCCTTCTTGCATTTGAGAGACAATCTTTTGCACTTCATCTTGCGAAATCGGTGCGGGCCTGTTTTTAGCGCCCCCCACAAAGCCTGTGACCTTGTTGGTGTGTTTGACCAAATGCCAGGATTCGTCGTCCATGATCATCTCGACCAAGACGTAGCCAGGGAAAAACCTTCTCTCGGTTGTTTTCTTTTGACCGTTTTTCATCTCAACCACCTCTTCGGTGGGGACCAAAATACGGCCAAATTTGGCCTGCATGCCCGAGCGCTGAATGCGCTCAATGATGTTGCGCTCTACCGCTTTTTCCATGCCGGAATAAGCGTGGACCACATACCATCTAAAATCTGGATTGCTTGAAGGCGCCAGCGAAAACACACCGTCTTCGCCCGTGTTGGCGTTCACCACCGACGACGTGATGGTCTGCGTCATCTCGACGGCAACGGCGCCGCCGGTCAAGGAGTCAATTGGGAGATCGTTCATTATTTTTTCCAACCCAAAATCAAATCGTAAAACACCCACTCAAGGGTCTTGTCGGTGAACCACAGCATCAAGGCCATGATAAAAACGAATCCGAACACATAAAGCGTCATCTGTGTGGCCTCTTTTCTTGTGGGCCACACCACTTTGTGCACTTCACGATAAGCCTCTTTAGAGAAGCCAATCAACTCACGCCCGTGAATGGAGGTGAGAAAAACCACAACGCCTGCCAACAAACAAGCCAGCAACACCGCCCATTGCATCAAGACCCCTTGCGCTGCGAGCAAATAATAGCCAACCAATGCGCCAATCAGGAGCACCACAGCAAGACCTAATTTTGCCTTATCGGCAAAACTGGTCACAGTTTCAACATTTGTACTGGCCATATCAGCAGAACATTTCCATTGTTAAAAAACGCCGTCTTCTAGACACACAAGCCCGCCAAGTCATTGGCGGGCTTTGTATGAAAGCATCAACACTAAAACACCAACAGCTCGCAGCGCTCAGCGCTTCGGCCGATTGGCAGGGGCGGAGGGAATCGAACCCCCAACCTTCGGTTTTGGAGACCGACGCTCTGCCAATTGAGCTACACCCCTAAACTCTTGAGCTTACTCCAACACTTTGGCAACAACACCCGCGCCAACGGTCTTACCGCCTTCGCGAATCGCAAAGCGCAATCCCTCTTCCATCGCAATGGGGTGGATCAACTTCACTGTGATCGCCACGTCGTCACCAGGCAT
>CAIOTD010000186.1 GCA_903861115.1 uncultured Burkholderiales bacterium | reverse complement strand
AGGACTGCATGAGCAAAGTGAAATCATGGCTGCGCGACTTCTTGAAGCGGTCACTCGCACCAAACCCCAGTGCATCGGGCGCCAAGACCCGAGCGCCAGAGCTGAGCAAGGACGCAAAGACGGGCTCAAAGACGCCCGCACAGGTATTGGCACCATGCAAGCACACATAGGTTTGGCCTGTCGGCAAACAACTCGGCTCGCCATGCAAATAATGCAGTCGCATGCCGGGCACGGCTTTGAGCACATAAAAAGAGGAGCTCAAAGTCGATGACTCAAAACACGGGAGACTTTCAAGCGAGCGTCGAACAGCGTCTTCGCGCAAAAAGGATTTCGCTTGCACTGCCGCTTGACGCTGCAAGCGCCTTTGGGCTTTAAAAAAATCTTGCAGCAGCGTGGCCGATTGCTGCTCTAAAACGCCACCCCGAATGCGCGTGTGGTGATTGAGGCGCGAATCGGCAAAGAGATCCACAACAGAGCCCGCCGCACCCGATTTGGCATCTCTGGCGGCGTAAACCACCTCACGAACACGCGCATTGAAGATGGCACCGGCGCACATCGCGCAAGGCTCCAAGCTCACATAAAGCGTGCAGTCCTCAAGCCGGTAATTGCCAAGCACCTTGGCCGCCTCTTTGAGCACCAACACTTCTGCGTGTGCGCTGGGGTCACAAAGAGAAATGGGTGCGTTGTGCGCTTGCGCAATGAGCACACCACGCTGATAAATGGCAGCCCCCACAGGCACCTCGCCACGCTCGCCCGCCCTTTGGGCTTGCGCCAAAGCCACCCGCATGCACGCCGTCTCTTCGAGAGCGAAGGCCTCCAAGGGGGCTTGCTGGGGTTCAGACTCTGGGGTCACCATGTAGGCACAAGTGCGTTTAGAAAAAAAAGGAAAGCGTGATCAAACGACTAATGCGCATCGTCACTCACCAAACCGAGTCGGCGCATCCAGCGCGCAAGCGACTGCGCGTTCTCATCGCCCTTCTCGTACTGAGCAAACATGGCTTGGTGCGCCTCTGGGCGGTGTTGATTCAATTTCATTTTAAGCTGTCGATGATCAACCCTCATTTTAAAGCCCACGATCGCAGAGAGCATTTTTTGTTGGTAGTCCTCAGGCAAGCCTCTCCACTGCGCCGCGTAACTCGCTTCGTGTTCAGCAATGAGTTGCTTGAGCAACTGGTCCTTGGTTTGAGGCTCATCCAAGAACTCCACCTCGCCTTGCACGTGCAAGGTCAAATAGCTCCAAGTGGGCACCCGCACCACATCGGGATAAACACTGGGCGACATGTAGGCCTGAGGACCGTTGAAGACCACCAAGGCTTTGGGATGGGATTGAAGGGCCGCGACCTGTGGATTGATGCGTGCAAAGTGCCCCCAAAGCACCCAGGGCGCATCGGGTTCGCTTGCAAGCTCGCACTTGAGGGGCAAATGCGAGACCAAAGGCTCACCCAGGGATGACGTGCTGAAGAGGATCGCCAAAGGATGCTCACGCATGAGCAACTGAGCGTGCTCGGGGTTCTTGTCATCAAAGGGCTTGGGTAAATAAATAGAATCTCTCATCTTCGCTCATCTTCGCTCAACATGGTTTGCCTTGCACACCAAAACGGCCACCGCAGATCCTATCTTAACGAAAGAATGCGTCTTTTATCCGCTCTGCCAGCTAACCCCCAAATTTTTTCAACACCGCTTGATCAACCACCCAGTCCCCAGAGCCATCGGTCTCTTGCAATAAATGAACAAGGCCCAACAACACCAACAAGACCTCCATGTGACTGCTCAGCACCCACGTGAAGACCTTCAAGCCCAAACACCCCACAACACCAAGACACACAAAGAGGCCACGTAAAAAATCCATGCTGCACGTCCATTCAAGTTCATCAAAAAAACAACCCCCTTCATCAAGACAAGGGGCTCAAGCCGCCAAGCTTTTGAAATTTTGTTCGCCGAGTCTCCTCTTGCGTCGACGCCAACGAGCGCGCCAAGGGGGCCAATTCAGTTAAAAACCGCTCGTATTTTTTATAAAAATAAAGTCCCCCGTTGCCCACCCATTGCCCCTCGGATTGCTGCCCAGCTTGGGGCGCTGTGCGGCGAATTTTGAGGCTTTCAACGTCCACACGTGCGGGCTTGAGTTTGCTCACCGGGCGCTGAATCACCACACCGCCCAGTTCTTGCTTCATCTGGGGCAAAAAACTCAATTTCGGGATGCGCAGATCAAAGAGTTGCGTGGCGCCGTGCAACAGCACCGCTTGCCCCACATCAAGTCTGGCCAAACGCTCCACCGACAGTCTGTACTCTTCGCGCTCGCGTCGTGCATGGGTCTCCGACTGTGCGTGCGTCACTTTGGCATTCAAGCCAAGGCCCAAAAAGTCAAAAGCCTTGGAGCGCGTTTGTTGCTCGGACACCGTGCGCTCAAAAACGCGTTGGCGACCCATCATCTCCGCCCACGCTTTGGTGGTCTGTGGGTCCGATGGTTTGAAGAGAAGTTTGTTGTAGGTGTTGCCCAGTATGGTGCTCAAAAAAGACGGACCCAGCTCTTGCACACTTGCGTGCTCTTGAAACCCCACACCCAAGGCAATATGAGCGCTCCGGGCTTGCTGAAAAGGGGTGGCCAAAGCGCTTGCGCTGCCATAACTGGCGACCTCATCGAGCCAAATCAAAAAAGGCGGATCGGGCCGACACGCTTTGGGCAAGGCTTGGAGCTTGGCAACCGCTGAGCGCAAGTCGCCCAGCAAAATTTTGCCAAAGTTTTGCGCCGATAAATGCTGCCCCATGGTGGGTAAGGCGCAATAGATCAACTGCCCTTCTCGCATGCCCTCAAAGAGATCGACCTCTGAGTGGTAGCTGTTGGTCACCTCTCCACAGCTGCCGGACCCATACACAAACAGTCGTCCGGCAACCCCGCCAAAGAGATCTCGGAGTTTTCTTGTATCCAGGTGCACTTTGCCGCTAAGGGCATGGGCACTTTTGCAGGACTCTAAAAAAAGTTTGAACGCTGCAATAGCAGGTGAATGGGCTTGGGGTCTGGCCTGCAAGTGCGCATTGACCATGTCATCGAGCTCCAAAAGCGCCTTGGGGTGTGTGAGCAAAATGGCCAAATCCATGCAGTTGTAAGACAGTCCCAAACACTCGATGACACCCAGCACACAAATCAGGCCTTGGTTGGCCGCTTGTTTGTAGTAGTCCGACCCTGCATTGGTTTGTGTGCTTGGGATGGTGGACAAAATTCGTGAGGCCACTTGATCAGGCGAGCCTTGCGCAATGAAGTTATAACTGTTTGAAAGCGCCGGATTGGACGGGTGAATGATGCGCACATCGCTTTCTCGCCCGAGCCACTTGGCCAAATGAAAAAACATCTCCATGTTGTCAGGATCGAGTTTGCCGTCCACCCACAGCACCCCACCGCCCTTGGACATTTGCTGCGCCATCAACAAGGTGGCGCTCACCGTTTTGCCCACCCCCGTCATGCCCCCCACCATGAAATGCCGGCTCAAGTGCTCGCCAGACAAATGAATGGCTTGCCCCTTGTCCACCGTGTACCCCATCAAATAGGCATGCGGGTTGCTCGCCGAAGGACATCCAACGGGCGCCTGGGCACTTTGCAGCCCCAATTCCGAATTCAAAAAGGCCGGCCATTTCAAATGCTCAAAAAAATGCTTGGCCGAGCCACTCGCCCCCCACGCGCTCAAAGCCAGAGACATCGCACTGAAGACACCCGCGGGCTCTAGAGCGCCTGCACCACTGAGCGCCAAGCCCAGCCCCATGGTCCCCAAAGCCCGCAAGGACTTGAGACCCACAGGATACTGCGCGAGCAGTCCTCCAAGCCCCTCGGCTCGAATCCAGTCGCGCAACTTGGCTTGGTCGTTTTCCATCATCTCTTGCATGTGCATGTCTGCCCCCTTTGCGTATCAAGCCTCGAAAGCCGCCCCCGGATAGACTTTTTGCTCGACAAAGACAAAAGAGTTCAAACGAGGACCTGGGGGGGGCTTAAGAGGACTTGTTCATGCTAAAGGGGCACGGGCTTGGGTCGTCTTTAAAAAAACCGTCTTTTTGCATCCCCTTTCAAAGCATGCACTTGGGCGTTCAACGGCTGCTTGGTTGAATGTTTTAGAATGCTTCACCGACCTTTGAATCCCCTACACCGACCACCATGCAGCGCAAAACCGTTCGTTATGACTACACCATCAGCTTTGGAGACTGTGACCCTGCGGGCATCGTCTTTTACCCCAATTACTCGCGTTGGATGGACGCCTCCTCTGTGCATTTTTTCAAGAGCTGTGGCTTGCCGCATTGGCGAGAGATGCAAAAAACCAATGGCATCTTGGGCACGCCACTCTTAGAAATTCACACCAAATTCAACCAACCTGCAACCTATGGTCAGACCCTTCAAATCTACACGAGCGTGTCAGAGTGGAGAGCCAAGGTGTTCATCCACAAACATGTGGTGATGAGAGGTGAGGACTTGATTTGCGAGGGCGAGGAGACACGTGTGTTTGGCATCCAACACCCAGAGGACCCCAACAAAATCAAGGCGGTTGCAATTCCCGAAGAGTTCAAAAGATTGTGCGAGTTTGAACGGGTTCAGCCTTGAATTGACGCGTCGCCTGAATTGTCTGAAGGCTTGGCGGCCCAGCCTGTGCCAAGCCTACCCCCCTGTGGGCTTGTACAAATAAGGGGCCGCAACGCACTGCGTTGGAAGCCTGCGGTCATGACACGCTGATGCATCCAAGCGCAAAACGCCTCAGGCGTTGCGCTTTGTGCCTCTAGCACTTAAAGCTTGGGAGGCGTCATCGCCTCTGGGTGCATCATGGGCCCAGGGTGCATCAAGTGACCCGAGTGCATCATGCCTCGTTGGTGCTTCAAGGTCACTTGGTCAAAGGTCTTTTGTTGCTCGGCACTGAGTTGAGCATAAAACACTTTCATGCCCTCGATGTGGGACTTGACTTGTGTGAGCATGGTGTCGTGTTGCGCCTCGTGCAACTCCAACATTTTTTGCGCCCTTTGGGGCGCAGGCAGTTGTGCAATTTCTCTCATCTGCGCACGATCAAAGGGCGGCTTGACGGGTGCCAAAGGACGCACCCCTTGAATGAACGTCTCCCACAGGGGTTCTTGGGCCGGGGTCAAATTCAATTGTTTTTTCAGTTCCGCTTGCTGCTTGTCAAACTGCACCAAATGCCGCTCGTGCATCTTTTGAACCATCTCCCCCATGGGGTGGTGCTCACCGCTCCAATTGGTTTCATGTCCCTTGATGAGCCCAACAGGGGCTTGAACAGTCGCTGGGGTTTGAGCAGTCGCTGGGGTCTGCGCGCACAGGCTGGTTGCCAGTCCACCGGCCAAGAGGCTTAAAAACAAAGGGTTGAACCGAGCTTTGGCACCCGTGGGCATGGGGTTGAATGTTGTTGGGATCATATCGAACTCCTTTGAAAGGGAAGATTGGGGAACACAGTTAACTGTAGGTCTCAATTGAGTCGGCAATGTGTTTAAAGTCAATAGAAGTGTAAAGAGCCTTGCCTCCTCCAGTTTATCAGGCAATATGGCGTGCAAAAAAGACACCCCTGCGCTGAAAACACTAGTCAAAACCCTTGGGTGAACCCCCTTCGTTTGCACACACTTCTCCTCTAAAATAAGTGGCAAGGCACTGCTGGTGCTGTGGATCGATGTTGAACCCCTTTGAACCTCCAATGAGAAAGTGCCGTCCATGACTCAAACGCTTATCAAAAACGCCACCATATTGACCATGGATGCAGAGTTGGGGGAGCTGCACAATGCGGATCTGCGCTACGAGGCAGACACCATCGTTGAAATCGGGCACAACCTCAAGCGCTCAGGCAGCGCACCGTGCAAGGAGATCGATGCAACCGGTAAAATTTTAATACCAGGGCTCGTGAATGCGCACATGCACACTTGGCAAACGGCCTTGCGAGGCGTCACCAGCAATTGGACCATCTTGGAGTATTTTGCCAATATGCATGCGGGCTTGGCAACGAATTTCCAGCCCGACGACATCTACATTGCGACCCTCATGGGGGCCCTCAACCAAATCAACTGCGGCACAACGACGCTTGGCGACTGGTGTCACAACAACCCAACGCCTGCCCACACGGACCGGGCCATTGATGGCCTCTTGGACGCGAACATCAGGGCTGTGTTTTTTCATGGCTCCCCAAAACCAGACCCCAAACCGGGTCAAAAGCATTTCAGTGAAATTCCACATCCTCGCGCCGAGGTCGAACGACTCTTAAAAACCCGCTTCAAAGATCAGCGCTTGGTCAGCTTGGGCTTGGCCATCCTGGGCCCCCATTACTCCACCTATGAGGTGGCGGTTCACGACTTCGAGTTGGCCAGAGAATTCAACCTCATTGCCAGCATGCACTGTGCAGGTGCCGCTGCCAAGACACCCGACGGCTGGGAGCGGCTGGTCAAGGACGGCTTGATGGGCAACAACAACAACATTGTGCATGGCAACAACTTGACCGATGCACAGCTCAAAATGATGATCGATTTGGGTGTGACGTTTTCGCTCACGCCAGAGACCGAAATGACGCAAGGTCATGGCATGGCCATCACGGGACGGCTTTTGCAACTGGGCGCTGCCCCCTCCTTGGGGGTGGACTTGGAGTCAAGCATCTCGGGCGACATGTTCAGCGTTGCTCGCTTCGCACTTGGCACACAACGGGCCTTGGACAATGCGCACTCCAAAGAGCAACTTCACAAGTTACCTGACACGTCCAGCATTTATTGCAAACAAGCCCTTGAATGGATCACCATCAAGGGCGCACAAGCATTGAACTTGGACGACAAGATTGGAAGCCTAAAAGCGGGCAAACAAGCCGATCTCGTGCTGATCAGCGCAGAGGACTTGAACATGTCCCCCGTGCACGACCCCATCAACTCGGTGGTGATGCAAACCAGCTTGGCCAACGTTGACACCGTCGTCATTGCAGGAGAAACACGCAAAGAAAACGGCCGCTTGCTTCACCCCAAATTGCCAGAACTCAAAGCCACATTGGCCCAATCTGGCATGCGGCTCATGAAAGAGCTCCAAAGCCACGCCCAGCACTGATCAGGCCACGCCAACAGGCGACGGCAAGTCGACCCGCTCCTGTGCGCACCATTTTAGGGCGTCAGAAGACCTTTGAAAATTGTCACGCTTCTTGCTTATCGATAGAAACGATAAAAATCTTGAGGCAAAAAGTGAATCAACCGGTCAAGCAACCCCTTCCCGTCCATCCCATTGAAGCCATGTATGCCCTGGAAGCGATGGGACGCGGGCCTGAGTTGACACGTTTGATGGAGTTGGAGTTGCCGCGCTTGGAAGCCTTGCTCAACGCCGACTGCCCCAATGGGGTCGTCCAAGTCAATCATCAAATGCTTCGTTTCGGATTGGACTATGTCCTGAGCGTGCGGGTCCTGAAAGACGATGACGTGCACAGCATCGATGTGTACCTGAACGTGAGCTCATCGGCCTTCATGGTTAAATTTGGCGCCAAGCAATTCAGCCTGATCACGGCCAAGAGCATTGGGCAATTGGTCTACCAATTGATTCAAAATCACGAGCCCAAGCATCCGCAAATGAGCTTGCAAGAGATTTCTCAAGGCCAAGCCAAGCACATGTCCCCTTGACGCCAACGCTGCGATGGATGGAAGCACTGAGGTGTGTTTTGGCGACCTGAGTGCATGGACTTCAAGAGATCTCGCTTGTGGCCACAAAGAGATCAATGGGCGTCCAAAGCCAATCCAAACAGCGAAAGAAGTCTTCGGTTTTTTGCTCTGTGAAACGTGCCGTTCTCACCTCGGCCAAATGCCCACCACAATGAAAATCTTCCCATAAACGGCGAGACTGCAATTGAACACGCGCGGTTCTCAAGAACCTCTTTCTCTCAAAGGCCTTGAACGCGTCTTGAACATCCAGGGCTGAATTGCCAAGAAGTTCAGCCAAGACCACCGAGTCCTCCACCGCCATGCACGCGCCTTGTGCAAAGGACTGCAAGGTGGCGTGGGCACTGTCACCCAACAGCAAGACGCGTTTGTCGCTCCAGCCCCGAATGGGCTCTCGGTCTGCAATGGCCCAACGCCGCGTCAAATCCATTTGCCGGATGGCCGCTCTTGCGGGCTCGGTCACCACCGACTTGATGCGCTCAATGTGATCGGCATAGGCCTGATCGCTCACCGCTTGCACGCCTTGGGGCAGTTGCACGACCAGCACCATGTTTAAAACACTCGAGTCTCTTAAGGGGTAATAAATGACGTGAAAACCTTTGCCCGTCCACATGGTCACACCCGCACGAGAGGTCAGCGCATGCGGCAACTGCGACATGGGCACCAAGCAACGATGCGCCACATAACCGCTCTCGACAGGTGCATCTTGCGGATGCAACTTGGCCCTCAGCTTAGAGCGCAATCCATCCGCAGCAATCAAAGCACGCCCAACAAACACTTGCCCCTCAGAGCCCATCGCGCGCACCCCGGTGTGATCTTGCTCAAAATCGATGACCGTGGTGGATTGGTTCAAATGCACGTGAGGCAACTTGGCACAGGCTTTGAGCAGCACCTCATGCAAGTCCACACGGTGAATGGCCAAATAAGGAAAGCCTTGGTAGCGGTTTAAAAAGGCGGGCGTCTTCAACGGCAAGTGCGTCAAACGCTCGCCCGTGTAGGCATCCAAGAGCTCAATGTCTGGAGGCAAATAGGAGGCCTCAACCACCTCCTTCTCAACCCCCAAAGCTCTGAGCATGGGGACCACGTTGGGCCCCATTTGAACGCCGTAACCAATGGCACCAATTTGATCGGCTTGCTCCAAGAGTTGAACGGGCAAACCTTTCAGCCCAAGGGCCAAGGCCGTGGACAAACCCGCCACGCCCCCCCCGACAACAAGGATGGGTTGGGTGCTTGCGTGGTTTGTAGTCATAGTCGTTTGAGTTTAAAGATTGCCCCCTGCGGGGCCCAAGGCGCTAAGGCTTGCCCTTGACCCTCAAGGGCGCACGCCATCAGTGCGCAACGATCAATTCGGACAAGAGCTGCGAGTCGGCCAGCAAGGCCTCACTTTGACCTTGATGGATGATTTGCCCGCGACTGAGCACAATGACTTGCTCTGTGGCTTGAAGCGCCAACTTGGCAGACTGCTCCACCAACACAACCGTCAAAGACTCTTGATGAATCAAGCGACGCAAGACCCCCAAAAGCATCTCCACAATCACAGGTGCCAAGCCCTCCATGGGCTCATCCAAAAGCAGCAAGGAGGGGTCTCCCATCAACGCTCGCCCGATGGAGAGCATCTGCTGCTCCCCCCCAGAGAGTTGGTTGCCCATATTGGTCCGTCGCTCGTACAAGCGGGGAAAGAGGTCATACACCCGCTCCAAGGGCCACTGGCCTGTGCGAGCAGCAACTTTCAAGTTCTCCTCCACCGTGAGTGAGGGGAAGATGTCTCTTGTTTGCGGCACATAGCCAATGCCGAGCCGGCTTCTCTCATGAACGGGCAAGCCCTGTATCTCCTGGCCGCGGTAGTGGATGCTGCCTTGCCGCATTTGGGTGTGACCCATCAAGGTGGCCAGCAAGGTCGTCTTGCCAACGCCATTGCGACCCAAGACCGCCAAGGCGCCTTTTTCTGGCAGCTCAAAGCTCACATTTTCAAGCACCAAGGTGTCTCCATACCCAGCCCACACCCCAGAGAGCTTCAATGACAGATGGGGATCATGCATGCTGCTCTCCTAAATACACTTGGTGCACTCGCGTGTCTTTTGAGATCTCTTGCGGCGTGCCCTCACACAAGACAGCGCCTTGGACCAAGACCGTGATTTTTTTTGCAAATCGAAACACCAGATCCATATCGTGCTCAATGATCATGATGGCGATGTCTTTGGGCAAAATATCCAACGCACTCAAAATGCGCTCAGACTCCATCGAGGGCACGCCTGCTGCAGGCTCATCAAGCAGCAGCACTTTGGGCTTGAGTCCCAAGGCAATGGCAATCTCCACCAAACGCTGCTTGCCGTAAGGCAAATCTTTCACAATGTGTTGTGCATCGGCCTGAATGCCCAGCAACTCGAGCATTGACATGGCCTCCTCTGTGACGCTGCTGTAGGACTTGGCCGCTCGCCAAAGACCTGAAGACAAGCCCAGTCTCTCAGCAACGCCCAAAGCGACGTTGTCCAATACACTCATCTTGCCAAACAAGGTGTTGATTTGAAAGGTGCGACCAAGGCCCTTCTTCACCCGCTCAGATTGCGACAAGTTGGAGACCTCCTCACCGGCGAGGTAGACCTGTCCTTTAGAAGGTGAGAGTCGTCCCGTGAGCAAATTCACAAAGGTGGTCTTGCCCGCTCCATTGGGACCAATCAACGCATGGCGCGCACCCACCTCCAACTGAAAATCGATGTGATCGGCCACGGTCAATGCACCAAAGCTTTTGAACAAACCACGGGTTTCCAATGCATAAGTCATGATGTTTTAGATCCTGCTTGTTTGTCTTTTGCTTTTTTTCCCCATTGCGACAAAAATTTATCCATGAGGCCCAGTACACCCCCTCGCGCAAAGAGGACCACCACGACCAGCAACAGGCCAATGCCGAAATACCAATACTCCGGAAACTGTTTGGCCAGATAGTCTTGGGCCAGTAAAAAGACAAGCGGCCCCACAAAAGCACCATACAAGCGCCCAACGCCGCCCAAAATCAACATCACCAACAACTCACCCGAAGGCTCAAAACCCAAGACATTCAAGCCCACAAATTGATTGGTTTGCGCCAAAAGTGCACCCGCCACACCTGCAATCAAGGCCGATAGGGTGTAGACCGTCATCAATTTTTTGTAAACAGGTGCGCCAATGGCATGCATGCGTGCGCTGTTTTCTCGTATGCCCATCAAAGACACACCAAAGGGTGAGTAAATCAGCCGACGAATCACCACCCAAGCCAAGAAGAGCAAAAACAAACAATACAAATAAGCCGTCTTGCCAAAGAGGTCAAACTTAAAAACACCCAAGATGGGGGCGATCTCCATCCCTGACAAACCATCTGCCCCGCCCGTGATGAAAGTCGCCTTGTTGGCCACTTCCAAGCACAGGGCCGAAATCGCCAAGGTCAGCATCAACTGTGTCAGGCCCTTCATCTTCAAAATGACGGCCCCCGTCACCAAGCCCAACAAACCCGCTCCGAGTGCACTGGCCAGCAATTGCACCAAAGGGTCTGTGACGCCAAGCTTGGCTGACAAAATGCCCGTGATGTAGGCCCCAAGCCCAAAAAATGAAGCATGCCCCAACGTGATGATGCCTGCGTAACCAATGATCAAGTCCAAAGACAGGGCAAACAAAATATAGGTGAGCACCCTCGCCCCCAAAGACAAATAGTCGGGCAAGAAAAAATACACCAACAAAGCCAACACCCATGGCAAATATTCGGTCCAGCGAACACGCGTGTCGACCGTGTAACCCACCAGCTGACTCATGATCTCTTCCCCAATAAGCCTTGCGGCCTCCAAAGCAACAATCCAATCGTTGCAATATAGATAAAAAATGCGCCAAACTGCGGCAACCAATACTTGCACGCCGTGTCGGTCACACCAATCAAGATCGCCGCCACAAAGGGCCCACGCAAACTGCCAAGCCCCCCAACCGAGACAACGATCAAAAAGAAAACCAACTGCTCAAAGGGATAGGTGGGCTGAATCGCCACAATTTCTGCGCCCAGGCCTCCCCCCAAACCGGCCAAGCCACTGCCCACCGCAAAGGTCATGGTGAACAATCTCTTCGTGTTGATGCCTATCGACTGCGCCATGGCGCGGTTGTCAACTGAAGCACGCACTTTGGCACCCCATATGGTTCTCTCTACACCAAACCACAGAGCGGCAATGATCACGGAAGTGAACACAATCAAAAAGACACGGTAAGCCGGGAAATCTCGACCCAGGAGCGAAAATTGCCCCTTCAAGTACTCGGGCAAAATGACGGGCTGCTGCAATGTGCCAAAGATCAATCTGGCCGCAGCCACCGACATGTAAATCAAACCAATGGTAAAGAGCACTTGCTCGAGTTCGGTCTCACCGTAAAGTCTGGCGTACAAGGTGCGCTCAAGCACCACACTCACCAAGGCCACCAAGCCAAAACACAGCAACAAGGCCAAGGGAAAGGGAATGTCAAATTTAGACAGGGACACCACCAGCACATAGCCACCGGTCATGGCAAACACGCCATGCGCCAAATTGGTAAAACCCATCAGCCCCATGGTCACTGACAAGCCCACAGAGATGACGTACAAAATCATGCCATAGGCCAGGCCATGAAAGGCAACGCTCACCAGTGACGACAGAAAAGATTCCATGATTGTTCAGCTCTCATCGAGAAAATAGCCCTTAGGTGCCAAGATGCACGTAAGGGCTATGCATTGCATGCTTGCTATTCAAGCCTGGGCCATTTTACTTCTTCTTGTCCGCCTCTTTCATGGGATCTTTCACAGCCGCGCCAATGGTTTCAATCTCCACATTGACCAGTTTACCGCCGACTTTCCTCACCTCCCTCAAGTATTCAGGATTGACCACATCTCGTGTCTCTGGGTCAATAGAAAAGGAGCCTCTGGGGCTTGTGGTGCTTTTCCATTTCTTGAAAAACTCCATCGATTTGTCTGGGTCGACTTTGCCGCCCTGCTCTCGAATGGCCGCAAAAATAGCATCCATTGCATCCCAAGCCGACACCACCATGAAACCAGGATTCAAGTCGGCACCGTATTCCTTTTTGTAGGCGGCGACAAAGGCTTTGTTGGCTGCGCGATCAGAAGCGGCAGAGTAATGGTGCACCGTGGTCACACCCAAGGCCACATCTCCCATGCCTTGAAGCTCCTCGTCGGTCACGATGTCACCCGTTCCAATGAACTTGATGCCCGCTTTTGGCAAGTCCAAATCGGAATAAGACTTCATCATCGCCGTTGCGGCCTTGCCCGCTGGGTTAAACCCAAAGAGCACATCAGGCTTGGCATCCTTGATTCTTTGCATGAAAGGCACAAAATCTGGATTGGCCAGGGGCACACGCACGCTGCCCAACACTTCGCCACCACCTTCTTTAAAGCCTTTGATGAAGCCCTCCTCCGCTTCATGTCCCGGCGCAAAGTCGCTCACCGCCGTGTAGGCTTTTTTGTATTTCTTCGCGGCCCACTGTCCCAAGGGATACGCCGACTGCCAAAGGGTGAAAGACACACGGGTCATGTAAGGCGCATTGTTCATCACACGTGCACCCGCGGCATTCATGCTGACAAAAGGCACCTTGGCTTCTGTGGTCAAGGGCGCAATGGCGGCCATATTGGGCGTCCACACCAAACCCGTCAAAAACTGCACTTTGTCACGCACGATCAACTCTTGTGCAACACGCTTGGCCACATCGGGATTGGGGCCTGTATCGTCACGCGTGATCACCTCGACCTTCACACCTGGGGGCAACTTGTCACCATTGAGCTTCATGTAAAGCTTCACACCCTTGTCGAGCTGATCCCCTTGGGCTGCTGCGGCGCCACTGTAGGAGCTGATAAAACCAATTTTGACCGTTTGGGCCATGACCACTGAACCCAGCCCCAGGCTCAAGACTGAAAGGCCGGCTAAAACAACGGCTTTAAGGGTGAATTTCATAGTTTCTCCTAATAGGATTGGACAAATCTTAACAAACAGCTTCAAAGTCTAACAAAAAAGTCCTCTCTTTTCCCTAAGAATTACCCTTGAAAAGATCGCTTTGGGCCATCAAAATCGAAGCTTTAAGGCTTGCATGGGTTCAATGAGCTTCTTGCAGCCCCTCCCGGAAGTCTTTCCCCCATGGAGAGGAGAAAACGCCCACAAGCAAAAATGCCCCCGATCGACAAAAGAAAAATCAACGCATGTAAAAAATACGCAGCAATAGACCCATAATTAAAAAAAGAGCCCAGCGTTTTAACACGCATCAAAGGCTCATTCGAACAAACCAGGGCGCACCGAGGCCCAAGAAGGAGATGAACGCCATGAAAGCCCAACAAAATGCACTGTTGACTCAAGTGGGCCCCCAAAGCGCTTGTGGCCAGTTGCTTCGCCTGTACTGGCAACCCATCGCATTGGTCGACGAATTTGATCCAAGACTTGACCCCAAGATGCAAGACCGTCCAGTCAAAAGCGTCAGGGTCTTTGGCGAAGATTTGGTGTTGTTCAAAAATCAAGCCGGTCAATTTGGACTGTTGGACAAACATTGCGCGCACCGAGGGGTTGATTTGTCTTTTGCAAGGTACGAGGGCAATGGCTTGAGGTGCCCCTTCCATGGCTGGAAGTTCGATGTCTCAGGGACGTGCTTGGACACACCGGCAGAGCCCACGGGCTCAAGACTCAAAGAGCACGTGACACAACGCCACTACCCAGTGATCGAGAAAGCAGGTGTCATCTTCGCCTGGATGGGGCCGGCGAACCAAACGCCGCCCGACTTTCCAAAGTTCGATTGTTTTGAAGCCCCAACAAGTCACAGCTTTGCATTCAAAGGACGCTGGAACGCCAATTGGCTGCAAGCTTTTGAAGTGGGCATTGATCCTGCACACCCCTCGTTCTTGCATCGTTTTTTAAACGACGAGGACCTTCAAAACATAGGTGACAACGATGCGGGCAAACAGTTCAGAAGCGCAAGTGCAGGCGAGATCGGTGGGCAAAAGTGGCCCATGACAAAGATCATGCGTGAGTTTTGCCAGCCGAGCATCAGCTTTGAGAGCAAGCCCTACGGCATGGAGATCACATCTCTTCGACGCATGAACGAGTCCTTGACGCATGTGCGAGTGACCCAATCCATTTTTCCGGCAACGTTTGTGATTCCTCTGTCTGAGAGCTTGACCATCACTCAGTTTCACGTGCCCGTCGATGATGAACACACCTATTGGTATTCTTTTTTCACAAGTTTTGACAAGCCACTGAACAAAGAGGCCATGCGCGAACAACGCTTGCAGTTCATCTCATTGCCCGACTACATTCCAAAATCAGGCGCCCACAACCGTTGGGGCTTCAATGCCAAAGAGCAAGTCGAGCAAACTTATCTTGGAATGGGCGAGGAAGATATCAATGTGCACGACCAATGGGCGGTCGAGAGCATGGGGGCCATCCAAGACAGAACACAAGAGCATTTGGGCACCTCGGACGTGCTCATCATGGCCAACCGACGAGTCCTTCTAAAGGCCATTGAAGACTCTCAAAATGGCGCGCCCGCGCCTGGCGTGTCAAGCAGCTCCATTGCCAACATGCGGTTTGGGCCCGACACCGTCGATGGTGTCGCCCCGACTGAGCAGTGGTCGGATTGGTGGCGTGCACAAGTGCAGCGAAAACAAGAGGCCTGCAAATGGCTAGACCCAAGCAGCGCCACTTCTTGAGCCGAGACACCCTCGCGCGCTACTGCACATCGAGTTTACCCCTTTCATTGACACACCCACCAGCAGGTCCTCCACCATGCACTTCTCAACCCTCTGCGGCTTAGACGACAAGGAGCGTGAAAATGCCATTCAAGCTTGCTTAAAAAAGATCGACGAATGGGAGGTGGATCAGGTCCGCTTTTCTTGGTGCGACATTCATGGCACGACCCGCACAAAAACCTTGATGCTCGACTTTGCCAAACAAGCCCTCAGATCCGGCGTTGGCATGGTGAGCACCTTGCTGCTCAAAGACAGCTCAGACCGCACCGCCTTTAAAGTCTTCGAGCCTGGGGGCACCCAAGGCTTGCACGGCTTTGGTCAAGGCAACAACGTGACGCTTTTACCAGACCCCAAAAGTCTAAAGCGCCTGCCTTGGTCACCCAAAACCGCCTGGCTTCAATGCCAAGCATGGTTTCAAGACGGTCAAGCCGTTCCCATGGACTCAAGGCGGGTGCTGGAGCGGGCATTGAACACGCTCAACTCCTGTGGATTTGGACTCAAATGTGGACTAGAAATTGAGTTCCACATCTACAAAATCACCGACCAAAGCAAGCAACTCAACCCCCAGTTGGCCTCGTGGCCAGGGAACGCACCAGAGGTGCAATTGATTCATCCAGGTTACAACTTGCTCTCCGAATCTTGGAGCGACTTGTGTGATGAGCCCATGGCGATTGTCCAACACACCGCTCAAGGCCTGGGCATGCCCCTCATCTCCTTGGAAACCGAATTCGGCCCCAGTCAAGTCGAGGCCGTCTTTGCACCCAGCAACGCTTTGGAAGCGGCAGACAACATGGTGCTTTTTAGAAGTGCCGTTCGTCAAGCCTTGGCTCGGGCGGGTTACCACGCAACGTTTATGTGCCGCCCCCCCTTTGATTGCATCATGTCAAGCGGCTGGCACTTGCACCAATCGTTGGTGGATTTAAAAACCCATGCCAATGTTTTTCAAAGAACAACCCCCAAGGAAGGTGCAAGTCCCTTGGAGGCGCAGTACTCTTTGACTGAAGTGGGCGAGCATTATTTGGCCGGCTTGCTCAACAACGCAAAGGACACCACGCTTTTGTGCACGCCAACCATCAACGGCTACGGACGCTTTCAGCCCAACGCGCTGGCGCCAGAGTCCATTCTTTGGGGACGTGACAATCGGGGCGCGATGCTCAGAGTCATTGGTGAACCGATGGATCCCGCCAGTCGAATTGAAAACCGCCTAGGTGAACCCGCTGCCAATCCTTACCTGTACATGGCCTCACAAATTTATGCGGGCCTTGACGGCATCCACAAGACTCAAAAAGCACCGCTGGCAACCCAATCCCCTTACGGATCAAGCAGTGAAGAAACAGGCCATTGCCAACGCATACCCAACACGTTTGCGTCGGCGCTTGAAGCCTTTGAAAAGAGCGAGCTCATGCAACAAAGCTTCGGCCCTTCGTTTGTGCACTACTACAGCACCCTCAAGCATGCAGAACTCAAACGCTTTGAAAGCGCATTGGATCCGAAAACATTTGATGTGCAAGAGTACTTCAGCCGCATTTAAGGGTCTCTGTACCTTGACCGACAAAGCGATCGATGACACGCTTAAAGCGGTACCGCGAGCATCGTATCGATCCCAAAGGACTCGACGATGACCGACATGTTTTGAATTTTAAAGTCTCCCGGCCCTGGCACCAAGATGGCCTCGTACCTTGCCACCATGTAAAGCGAAGACACGCCCTCCTCGCTTGATTGGTAAACCACCAAATTGGCCTTGGCTTGGATGCTTGCGTCTTCAAGCGCATGAGCCTGAACATTGCTCACTTGTCTGAGCAACGATGAGCGGCGAAAAGTCAAAACGCCTTTGGCCAACATGGCCACGCGGTCTTGAATCATGCCAAACGTGAAACACCCCATGATGGGCAAAGGCAAACCCAAATCTTTGTTCTCTTTAGAGAGGACCTCATAGGTGCACGCCTTGGGCTCAAAGAGCGTGAGCCAAAGGGCAAAGTTTTCTTGGTCAAGACTTTGCGCATAGACATTGAAAAATTGTCGTGCTTTCAAATCGAGTTCTAGCGCATTCATCCTTTGGCTCCTAAAGCAAAGCGCGAAAACACACTTTTTGTATATTCAAAACAACTCTTCATTGGGCATGCTCGGTGGGTTCATCATTGGCTTGAAAATCCATGATCTTGTGATAATGCGACCAAAACCCACGAATCGAAATCTCTTGTGACAAATAATCCGTGTCCTCGATGGCCCCTACACCGCCCATTTCCAGCACTTCATGCGTGCCTGGTGCACGAGACTTGATGCCCTCTTGCACCAAACGCAAGGCCTCCCCGTCTTCCAATGAAATGTACCCTGCAGGACCAATGAAGTTGGCGGTCAACAGTTTGTCATGCGTTTGCTTTTGAGTGTCGCCCTCAAACCCCAGATAAGTGATGTGCAACTCCACCATATCGGGCCCCTTGGGTCGAAGGTGACGAATTGCGTAGGTGTTGTCGACCTGAGCGACAATGAGTGTGGGGAAAATTGACAAGATGGTCGTCTTGTATCCATCGGCCAAATCCAAGGGCACTTGTGTCAGGGCTGGATCGGCCATTTTCATGTTGGGGTTGTATTTGCCCGTGCCCTCAAAAGCTTTTTCCATCAACTTTTGGTTGTCCTTGTCTGTCTCACTCAAAATTGAATGGTTCCACGTGTTCTTTAAATCGGCATCCAATTTGATCCCCCCCTTCATGGTGGGCTGCTGCAAACCAAAGGAGACTTGAAACTGATGCAACAAAGAGCCGTGGTAAGGGTCTCTCACATTTTCGTTGTACAACTTCCAGTTGCCTGGAATTCTTTGCCTCAAATAGCCCAAGACTTTGGGCTTTCTTTGCACGAGCAAACGATCAATTTGAGACAAAGAATGGGGCCCCAAAAATGCCTGCAAATTGGGCGCACGCTTAGAAAAGGTGCCAAAAATTAAGCCTCCATGGATTTGGACCTCCAGCTTTTTTAAGCCATGATCGGCTTTGCTAAAACCACTGGGCATGCCTCCCTTGCCGTTCACCCCTTGGGCCATGGGCACGCCAATCAAGTCGCCCCTCAAGGAGTAGGCCCACAGATGGTAGGGACACGAAACTTTGACCATGTTTCCTCGCACTTGGGTGACCAGTTGTGCGCCTCGGTGTGCACAGGAGTTCTCAAAAGCACTGATGCTTTGATCCTTGTCACGAACCACCACCACCTGTGTGCGGCCTACCCAATTGGTAACGAAATCACCTGGATTGGGAAGCTCTACCTCATGGGCCAAATAATTCCAAACATCGCCTTGGAAAATTTTTTCATTTTCTCTTTCGAACACTTGCGGGTCCGTAAAGACCTCATAAGGCACCCTTGAAAAATCCTCTTTTGGCCAAGTCAAGCCTGGCGCCTTGCTGTTGAATGTGGGGGTCATGAAGTTCACGCAATCAAGCGCACCGAAAAAATGGGGTCGAGCCGGGTTGAATTTGAAAGACTGCACGCAAAGACAGGTCGAATTATTGATGGCTTTGAGGAAAAAAATCCTTCGATTGTCAGCTCTTTTATCCCTGAAAACCCTATTGACTCACCGTCGAGTTTGTCCATAATTGGGAGGTCTTTTTTGATGCTTTTTTTAAGCACTCACGCAACTGATGTGTTGCTTGCCATGACTGGCAAGTCCTTCTGCATTGACTCTCTTTTTTACCCGCTCAACCAAAGGTCTATCGGTGACTTTGCGCAACTCAATTCAATTCAAGCCCTCTGTCTTTATTGGCTTACTCCTGCCTTGGCTCATGGTATGCACCCACTCGCTCGCGCAAGAAAACAAACCCCAATCGCCCACATTGCTTGAAGGCTCCAACACCTACCCCAACAAGACCATCAAACTTGTCGTGCCCTTTATTCCAGGCTCATTGGTTGACGTGATGGGTCGCGCCCTGGCCGAAGAGCTTCAAAATGCTTGGAAAACCTCTGTTGTCGTAGACAACAAAGCAGGCGCCTCCACGCTTCTCGCGGCCAAGATGGTCGCCTCCTCTGCGGCCGATGGTTACACCTTGTTCTTGCCCACCGTGACCACCTTCAGCATGGCCCCTCAATTGATGTCTAAACCTGGCATCGATCCAGCCAAAGAGTTGACACCCATTGCCAAATTGGCCGTCACCAATTTGTACCTGACCATCCATCCCTCATTTCCCGCCAGGAACATGCGCGAGTGGATTGAGGTCGTTCGTAAAAATCCAGGCAAATTCAGCTACGGCTCTTCAGGCAATGGTTCACCGCAACACATTTTCATGGAGATCCTCAAAAAGCAACTCAATCTTGACATCACCCACATTCCTTACAAGGGCTCCAACAGTGGCATGGTTGATCTTTTGTCTGGCCAGGTTGATATGGCCTTCATTGATGGCGCATTGGCCGGCCCCAACATCAAATCGGGCTCGTTGATTGGACTGGGATCTTCCATGTCCAAGCGCTCCACCTTGCTGCCCCATGTCCCGCCCATTTCAGACGCCGTTCCTGGATTTGACTGGTCAGGATGGCTCGCTTTTGCGGGCCCAGCCAATATGCCCGCGCCTGTGGTTGAGATGCTGGCTGACTTCATCAAACGTTATCAAGCCACACCGGCCTACGCAGCAATTTTAGAAAAAGGTGGCATCGAACCCGCGGAGCACATCAAAGTCGCAGACATGCCCAGGTTCATCCAAAATGAAAACAAACGCTGGGCACCGGCCATCAAAGCCTCCGGTGCTACCGTTGATTGATCCACATTGCCAGCCCAAGACAAACGTAAAACAATTGGACCTTCAAGGCGTTCCAGGCCATCAAGGCCTCATCGCACCATCCACTAGAATCAACCTTTAGACAAGCCGAATACATCATGGATCACCGCATCAGAAGAATCGTCACCGGTCACGACGACCAAGGAAAAGCCATTGTTGAAATGGATGGTTTTGCGCCCAACCAAAAAGTGCGCCCCGGCACCGGACTGGTGAGCACTTTGATCTGGGTGACCGACGAAACCCCAGCAAAACTCGACACGCGACGCGATCTAGCAGATCGAACCATTGGGGTGCCCCCACCCAAAGGCGGCTCTGTTTTGCGCGTGGTGGACTTCCCCCCCGTCAGCCACCAAAGCGCTGCCGTTTCTCAAGAGGACATCTTAAAAGAGATGGGCGTTAAAGACACGGCCAGCACCCCAGCCAGGCACGCGTTCATGCACCGAACAGCCAGCGTAGATTACGCGTTTGTGATGTCCGGCGAAATTGATATGCTCCTAGATGATTCTGAGGTCCACCTCAAAACAGGTGACATCATGGTGCAGCAAGGCACCAACCATGCATGGGTGAACAACTCCAACGAAATTTGTCGCGTCGCCTTTGTGTTGATCGATGGCATTGACCCACTGAACAAGGAATGAATATGAAATTTGGCGTCTTTGATCACCTTGACCGCGGACAAGTCTCTATTCACGACCATTTTGAAAACCGCTTAAAGCTTGCGGAGATTTATGACCGTGCAGGCTTTTATGCTTACCACATCGCCGAACACCATGGCACGCCGCTTGGCATGGCCTCCTCACCCAGCGTATTTTTGGCCGCCGTCGCTCAAAGAACAAAAAGACTGCGCTTTGGTCCTTTGGTGTACACGCTCAGTCTCACTCACCCCATCAGAATCATTGAAGAGGTCTGCATGCTCGACCAAATGAGTGGGGGTCGATTGGAGCTTGGCATCGGTCGCGGGAGCTCCCCCTATGAGATGGGCTACTTTGGCGTGAATGCGGAGAACTCGGGCAAGTTGTACATCGAGTCTTTTGATGTCGTGATGATGGGACTCAAACAGCGGGTCATCAATTTTGAAGGTGAGCATTTCAACTTCAAAAATGTGCCCATCGAGCTTGAATGCGTCCAAAAACCCACGCCACCCATTTGGTATGGCATGTCCCAGCCTCATGCAGTCCCCTGGGCAGCTGAAAACAATGTCAACATCGTTTGCAATGGACCTGGCGCACCCGTCAAGGCCATCACCGATCGGTACAAAGAGGTCTGGACCGCGCAAAATTCCGATGCACAAGAGATGCCCAAGATGGGCCTAGGTCGGCACATCGTGATCGCTGAAACTTATGACAAAGCCTATGCTTTGGGCAAAAAGGGCTTTGACAAATGGTACCAAAGCTTGCAGCACCTGTGGCGCGTCAATGGCAACCCCATGACCAAATACGCCATCCCTGAAGACTACGACGCTGCGGTCAAAGGGGGCATTGTGTTGGTTGGCACCTCCTCTCAGGTGCATGAGCAATTGGAGCGTGAGATAGAGATCACCGGGGTGAACTACATCTTGACGCGCTTTGCTTTTGGAGACTTGAGCCTAGAGGAGTCTCGCTTCTCTCTTGAAAGCTTTGAGTCCGACGTCATGCCCGCGTTTGAGCAGAGCGCGGCACTGGTATAAAAGGCACTGCCATCTCAAGCCTCCAAGCCACGCTTGAACGCTTGGGATTGGGATGCGACTATTCAGTCAAATTTTGCATCTCTTTTTTCTAAACGCGCGCGGATGCCTTCTGTTTTATCGGCGGTTGCAAACAGCAACTGAAACGATTTTCTCTCAAACTCCAAGCCCTGCTCAAGAGGCACGCTCATGCTTTGCAAAACCGATTGCTTGATGGAGCGGATCGCTTGCTGAGGGCCCTTGGCCAATTGTTTGGCCAGCACGAGGGCCCTCGCGTCCACTTCTTCGTCAGGCACCACTTCGCTGACCAAGCCCATCTCAAAGGCCTCGCTTGCAGAGAACAAGGCCCCCGTTAAGAGCCACTTCATGGCCTTGAATTTACCAACTGCACGCGTGAGGCGTTGAGTGGCACCCCCACCAGGCATCAAACCAATTTGCACTTCAGGTTGCCCCATCTTGGCCAACTCAGAACAAACAATGATGTCACCGTGCATGGCCAACTCCAAACCGCCCCCAAGGGCAAAACCTCTGAGCGCCACCACCACGGGCTTGGCGCAAGAACTGATGGCACTCCACAAACCGCCCATTTGACGCGCAACAATTTCCATTGGGTTTGCGTCGACATACTCATTGAGATCGGCACCCGCACAAAAGGCCTTGGCCGAACCAGCCAACACAATGGCTTTGACGGTGTCATCGCGGTCCAAATCGGTGAACACCTGTGCCAATGCGCGTCGAAGCTCTAAATTGAGCGCATTCAATACCTCAGGGCGGTTCAAGCGAAGCACGACAACGCCTTCTAAAACACTTTCTCTGATTAAAACTTGAGAGCTCATGAAAAAACAACTTTCTTTAAGAGTGGCATCGCGCACCAAGCCATGAGGGACAAAGCCAAGGGCTCAATGTCCAGAAAACCGAGGTTCACGCTTTTCGAAAAAAGCATTCAATGCTTCCATGTGGTCACTCGTTTGGTGAGCCAGTCCTTGGAACTCACCTGCTCGCTCCAGCGCCTGATCCAAGGTGCTGCCTCTGGCCTCTTGCATCAACTGCTTGGTCCAGCGCAAGACCTGAGGCGGGTTCTTGGCAATGCGTTGAGCAACGAGCATCGCCTCTTTCATCAATTCATCGGGTGCCACCACTTGCGTGACCAACCCAATCCTCAATGCTTCCTTGGCATCGATGCTGTCACCACTCAGCGCCATCTGGGCCGCATGGGCGTGACCAATCACCCTGGGCAAAAGCCAACATCCACCGTCTCCAGGAATGATGCCCACTTTGACAAAACTCTCGGCAAAAACCGCTTTTTCGCTTGCAATACGAATGTCACACATGCAAGCGAGGTCGTTTCCAGCACCAATCGCCGCTCCATTGACAGCGGCGATCATGGGCACCGTCAGGGTTTGAAAAGCGCGAGGAATGCGCTGGATGCCTTTTTTATAGTTTTGTGCAATCTCCGTGGGGCTCCCCTTGAACATCCCCTCTTTGTCGCGCATTTCAGCAATATTGCCACCTGAACAAAAGGCCGTTCCAGCGCCCGTCAGGATACTTGCACGGACTTGGGTGTTTTGGTTCATGTAAGCAAAAATCGCTTCAAAGGCATGAAACATTTCCTCACCACTTAAGGCGTTTCGTGTGGCTGGCCTGTTCAAGGTGAGCACAGCAACATGCCCCTCCAGTGCAAACAGGATGGGCGCATCAGCGCTTTGCTTTGCCGGATCGAATGCGTTTGACATCTTTGATGTGTATTTCTTTAAAGTTTAAAGTCCAAGAACGCGTTCAGCGTTGCCGTGCATGATTTTCTCCATCACCTCATCTTTGTAACCCAACTCTGACCATTCACGCATGATGCGCTCATAGGGCAAACTGGGATAGTCACTGCCAAACATGATCTTGTCTTGGAGCCGACCACGAATATCCACTTTCAAGTTACCAGGAAAGTGTTTAGGCGCCCAACCCGACATCTCCCAATAGACGTTGCCCTTGTGCAAGGCCACTGCCGTGGTCTCCTCCACCCAAGGCCAACCGGGGTGTGCCATGATGATTTTCAAATTGGGAAAGTCTGCCGCCAAGTCATCGATGTGCGACGGGTGGGCGTGACGCACTCGTGCGCCGTTGCCGCCTGGCATGCCGGCCCCCATGCCTGTTGTGCCCACATCCACCATCACTGCGGCGCCGAGTTCGTTGATGACTTCAAAGAGGTCGTAGTGGCGCCTGTCGTTGACAGCAAAGTGCTGCATTATGGGATGAAAGTGAAAGCCAATGAAGCCCAACTCCTTGACCGCTTTTTTGGCTTGCTGGATCGCAATTTCACCTTTTGCAGGCTCTACAGCGCCCCAACATTGGATGACACGGTCTGGGTGGCGCTGCCACATGCCATGAACGTACTCATTCGTGCAAGGTGGCGAGGCAACCGTTGTCTCCAGATCCAGTGCCACCAAGCAAGCTTGCACACCGGCCTGGGTGAATTCAGCAATCACATCCTCTTCACTCTTGGCCACCCAGTCTCTTTTCCAATACCTGGCCAATTCAGCCGGATAAGGTCCTTGTGAGTCAATCCAAGTTTGAGTGCCAGGGTAACAATGCAGGTCGATGATTCGCATGGTTGTTCAGTTCAGTTTAAGAGTCTATAAAAATCAAGAGGCCCCAAGGGGCCGTCAAGTTCGAAATAAAAGTATCAGTGCGCCGCTTCTTTGGACAGTTTTTCAGTGATCAATTCACCCAAAGCTTTTTTGGACACTTTTCCAAAAGTGGAGACCGGAAAATCGGCCAGAACTTCCAGTCGCTCAGGGAGTTTAAATTTAGCAATTTCCTTGGTCAACAAAAAGTCAACCAACTCCTTGAGCACCAAGGAGGTGGACGATTTTAAAATGACAAACGCACACATCTTCTCTCCCATATTGGGATCGGGCATGGGCACACGGGCCACATTTTGAACGCTGGGGTGCATGAGAATCAAATTCTCAACCTCTTCGGCAGAAATCTTCTCGCCCCCGCGGTTGATCAAATCTTTTTTGCGTCCTTCAACAACGTAGTTGCCTGAGGGGTGCATGCGCATCAAATCTCCAGAACGATAAAACCCATCGCTTGTGAACTGACGCGCATTGTATTCAGGTACGCCGTAGTAGCCTCTCAAAGTGTAGGGTCCACGAACGGTCAATTCCCCCACCTCCCCGAGTGCCACCTCTCGGTCCTCTTCGTCGAGCAACTTGACCTCATCGTCCTCACACACTGGGCGTCCACAGGTCTGCATCTTGACCTCATCAGGATCCGTTGTTCTGACAAACATCAAAGTGCCTTCCGACATGCCGAAATTTTCTTGCACAAAAACACCAGGAATCAAAGCACGGGTTTTCAATCGAACCTCTGGCTGCATGCGCTGCCCCCCACTTTGAATGAACTTCAAAGACGACAAATCAAATTCAGTCGCACTGGGGTCGTTGATCAAGCGAATGAGCAATGCAGGGACCACTTTCAGATGTGTCACTTTGTGCTTTTGGATCAACGCAAACATTTCCTTTGGACGCGTGTTGTGGTGAACCACCACTTTCGCACCATTGAACATGAAGCCTTGAATCCCAGGACAGGCCAGCGGCAAATTGTGCGCAATCGGCAGGACCAACAAAAGAACAGACTGCGCATTGACCTCGCACACGGAGGCCGCCACTTTTGAGTTGTAGGCATAATCGTTGTTGGTTCTAGGAATCAACTTTGGAATGCCCGTCGTGCCACCCGAGAGCTGAAAAATACACGGATCCATGGGATCGATTTGAATATCCTTTAAGCGCTGTGGATCCAAAGTTGAAGGACGATCAATCAACTCTCTTAAAGAGTGTTCGCCCGCTTGGGCTTGACCCAAGACAATTCGAATCTTTAGACTCGGGTTTTGCGCTTGGACGCGTTCGATGATCGGTGAAAACTCAAAGTCCCCAGATCGATCGGGGTACACGCATGTGGTGGCTTGAGACAACTGCGTGAACTGATTGATCTCAGCAAATCGGTGTGTGACCAATGCAGCGATTGGAATGGCGCCAATCTTTTGCAACGCAAAGTACAACAAAACAAATTCATGTACATTGGGCAGCGTTGGCACAACTCGGTCCAAAGGCTTTAAGCCAATGTCCAACAAGTTCAAAGCCAAGTTGGTCGTGATGCGATCAATTTGCGAGTAAGTGAACTCTTGGTCACCGTCGATGAGGGCCACACGGTCACTGTACTTTTGATAGACAACACCAAATTCATGGGCCAGAGACTTGTCTTGCCAGTAGCCCTTTTCGCGGTACTTGGCAGCAAACTCTTTTGGAAATGGAACAAAACCTTCTAGCATTTAAATGACTCCAATGAATGTTATTGACTTAGGTGGAGCTTGTAAAACCACCGTCGATCACAATGATCTCACCCGTTACAAAACGGTTGGATTGGATCAAATTGAGCATGGTTTCCGCCACATCATCGGCCGTCACGCACCGCTTCAAGGGGGTTGCTCTAGCCCGCTTGCCCATCAAGTCATCGTATTTCTCACCAAGCATTCTTTGCATCCAGTCCCCTTCCATCCAGCCAGGTGCAACCGCATTGACTCGAATTTCAGGGCCTAAATTCCAAGCCAATGTTTTGGTCATGTTCACAACGGCGGCTTTGCTGGCCGCATAGGGCAGCGGTTGCGGACCGGGACGCAAGCCCACAATGCTTGCGGTGTTCACAATGCTGGGGTTGGTGCCTTTTTTCAGCAGGGGCACGCAGGCCCTGACCACCTGAAAAAGTCCTTTGACGTTGACAGCAAAAGTGCGGTCCCACTCATCCATGTCCAAACTCTCAAGGTCTTTGACCTTCCACTTGGCTGTGGTGCCAGCGTTGGAGATCAAAGCGTCCAAATGCCCGAAAGACTTCTCAACTTCGGCCGCCATCGCTCTGACCGCTTTCTCATCGCTCACATCACACTGAAGCAACAGTGTTTTCGCGCCAAGGGCTTGCGCTTCTTTCTCTGTGTCTTTCGCCGCCTGAGCGCTTGATGCGTAATTGATCGCCACATCGTACCCAGCCCGTGCTAGAGCGAGCACAGCGCTTTTTCCAATTCCCGTTGCACCACCAGTGACCAGAGCTTTTTTGCGTTCAGACATGACTTTAAGACCTTCAAAAAAAAGAATTCAAACAATGCTTGTTTTTAACAACAGGCTCAGACGGACTGCGGTGTGGCTCATCAAAAAAAAGGACCCATGAAAACGCAAGGCCTTCATGGGACTTTCAGTTCTCGCTCACCGCTTACACGGTCCGTGAAACCCACTCGATTTTAGTTTAAAAACCGAGTGACAAACCAAGGTTTTACTTGGTGGGCGCGTATTTACCCGTCAATTGATCATTGATCACAGACAAGCCCTTTTGCTCACGCTCTAGACGCGTGTCACGTGTCCATGTGCGGTGCAAGTCATCGTGCACCGTGATCTCCAAACGGCCCATGCCCTCGACTTCCAACTCAACTTTATCGTTGTGTTGGAAAGCATTCAAGCCGCGGTGATTGGTTCCAGTGGCCAAAATATCACCGGGCAACAAATCATGGATGTGGCTTACCCATTCAATGCAACGAGGGATTTTATGCGCCATGTCATTGGTGTTGAAATTTTGTCTCAAATTGCCGTTGACCCACAATTGAACCTTCAACTCTTGCGGATCCTTGATCTCATCGGCCGTCACGATGTAAGGGCCAATTGGCGCAAAGGTTTGTCTGGACTTCATTTGGTAGAACACGTTGGTATCGGGCTTGACACCTCGCGCTGAACCGTCGATGAAGTTGACGTAACCAAATACATGCTTCATGGCATCGGCTTGTGACACGCGACTTGCACGTTTGCCAATGACCAAAGCCAACTCTGCCTCACCTTCAAAGACAGATGCAGCCATGTCAGGCAACACCATCTTCTCACCAGGCCCAATGATGGCTGTGGGTGACTTCAAAAATGCGTTGATCGGGGCGGGCTCACTCTTGGTGCCGTCTTCCATGTAATTCACAGCCATGCAGTCAATCGTTGTGGGCTTTGGCAAGGGAGGACGAATTCTCAGGCCAGCATAAGGCACACCACTCTCTTTGGCCACCAAGGCCTCAATGCGAGGTCTGAAATCATCAAAATGTTCAATGACACCGTTGATCAAGTCGCCGGGACCTGAATGGGGAATATTCTCCACCAATGAAGTCACGTCCACCACGTGGTCGCCTTTTAAAATACCCAATCTGAAATCGTTGAAATAGAGAATCTTCACATCAGTCCTTTAGTGATAAAAATAAGTGTTAAATCAATCTTTTCTAATTAAACATTAGCAATTAATTCGCCCCGATCTTAATTGAAATTTCACTTGATGCGTATTGGTAAATCCACTAAAAAAAGGGCTCAAAATCCTTAAAAATCGGCCCCAGACAAGAAAAACGAAAGAAATACGGCACGCCATCCATGGCGCGGCGCTCAATTTCGCCGTTTAGAGGTGGAATTTCCCAAAAGGCTTAGGGCTTACGATGAGCCAAGCACACGCATGGGATGACGATAATTGATCATGAAAGGCGACTGGCCTTGAACCCCATCATCCAACTTTTCAACGCTCTTGATGAACCACATCTACCAATCCCTCTTAAGCGCTTTGGCCTTGACCGCTTTCACGCTAGGCGCGTGGGCTCAAAACACGGCCACTGATTTCCCCAATCGCCCCATGCGCTTCGTGGTGGGGTTTGCCGCAGGCAGCAGCACCGATATCGTGAGCCGCATGCTCGCTCAGCGCATGTCAGAGCGTTTCGCTCAGCCCGTGGTTGTCGAACAAAAAGTGGGGTTTGGTGGTGCGATTGCCAATGATTTTGTTTCCAAATCGAATCCCGATGGACTCAACTTGGTCTTGCTGACCGGGGGACATCCGACTTCTGCAGCCATCATCAAAAAATTGCCTTACGACCCCGTCAAAGACTTTGGCATGGTCTCCACCATTGTGACCTACCCAATGGTCATCTCCGTTGTCAAAGAATCAAGCATTAAATCCTTGGCCGAATTGATTGCCTTGGCAAAGGCGAAACCTGGGCAGATAAGCTTCTCATCAACAGGCGCGGGTAGCCTTCATCACTTGTTGGGCGAGTGGTTAAGCATTGAAGCGGGCATCAACATGCTGCACGTTCCCTTCAAAGGGGCTGCCCCCGCCATGATGGAGTTGCTTGGAGGACGCACCGATGTCATGATTGAAACCGCAACGTTCACCTTTGGTCAACTCAAGGGAGGAAAAATTCGTGCATTGGCCGTCTCCTCAGAAAGCCGCTCCCCTATGGCGCCAGACATTCCAACCGTTTCTGAAACACTGCCTGGCATTGAATTCAGCTCTTGGCTAGGCGTTGCAGTCGCGCCTGGCACCCCCAAGCCCATCGTCGACAAGCTCAACCACGAGATTCGATTGTTTCTTGACACCCCCGAGGTCAAACAAAAATTTTCTGAATTTGGCGGAACGCCTGCCCCCTCAAGCCCTGAGGAGATGCGCGCAAGAATCGACAGAGAAATCACCCGTTGGAAGAAAGTTGTTGAGATCAAACACATTGAGAGACAATGATCAAAACCCAAACGTTGTTCAAACCTTTAAAGGAAAACCTATGAAACGCCCACCCAATGTTCAACTCACACACGTTGGCGTACAAGTACGCGATTTGGATCAGATGATCGCTTTTTACCAAAAAACACTGGGCTTGGTCTTGACCGATCGAGGGGAGTATTACTTGGGTGGTGAGATTGCTTTTATGAGTCGAAACGCCAATGAACACCATCAATTGGTTGTGGCCTCAGGTCGCAAGGACGATCCTGCAACATCACCCATCAACCAAATTTCTTTCCGGGTCGATAGCCTAGAAGATTTGATCGTCTATTACAAGAACTTGCTGGCCGATCAAGTGCCCATCCAGCGCACAATCACCCACGGCAATGCATGGAGCATTTACTTCTTTGATCCAGACGGCAACCGCGTTGAGTTGTACTGCGTGACGCCTTGGTATGTCGAGCAACCTTACGGCATTCCGATTGACCTCAATGCACCGATCGCCGAGATCATGAAAATCACGGAAGACTTGATCAAAGACAACCCCACAAAAATCAGCCAAGAACAATGGTCAAATCAATTGAAAGCCAAAATTTTTAATTGAACTGCGGTCTTGATTCCTCTTACCTCGGCTCCCAACCCAACCAGGCATTGTTTGACATGACACATCCAAGCATTAAAGTCCCCGCACTGATCAGCCTATTGAGCGCATTCGTTTTGAATCTGACACCCAGTTTTGAAGCCTTTGCGCAGGAGTTCCCCAGCAAACCGATTCATATCATTGTGGGTCAAGGTGCCGGGGGTGGGGTTGACATGATGACGCGTGTCCTTGCTCAAAAACTATCCACCAACTTAAATCAATCCGTGATTGTGGAAAACAAAGCGGGGGCTGGAGGCATCATCGCATCGGAGTTTGTCGCCAGGTCCAATCCTGATGGATACAACTTGCTGATGGGTCCATCGGGCAACATGGTCTTTACCCCGATTTTGACCCCAAAACTGAAGTACTCACCCACAAAAGACTTCACCCCCATCAGTATGGTGACGCATTTCCCATTGATCTTGCTGGTCAACGCCAAACTGCCCATTCAAAATGTGCAGGACTTGGTGAACTACATGAAGGCCAACCCCAACAAATCCAATTACGGCGGATCTGGCCCATTGTTTCAATTTGCAAGTGAACTGTTCAAGTTAAAAACGGGTGCGCCTGGCGAGTTCATCCAATTCAAAAGCACGACAGAATCCATCAACGCCATGATGTCTGGCGACTTGCTCATGCTCATGTCAGACCCAGGACCCGCACTGCCCGCACTGGCCACGGGCAATGTCAGAGCCTTGGCGGTCACCGCGCCCACGCGTCTCGCAAGCTTACCCAATGTGCCCACGATGGCTGAGGTCGGCCTGTCTGGCGTTGAATTCAAAGTTTGGACCGCACTTTTTGCACCCTCTGGCACACCTGCAAACGTTGTCAAACTGCTTGAATCAGAAGTAAACAAAGTCCTCAAACAAGCCGATGTCATACAGGCCATGAATTTGATGTCTGTTCAAGCCTTGGGGACCACGTCAGAGGAATTCAGCAAACTGTTGAAAGAAGATCTCCAACGATGGACCAGTGTTGCAGAGACTGCAAAAATATCAACGTCACCTTGATATCAACTTAATTAACAATAAAATACCTATTTTTCTTTATTTGTGTATACTTGAGTATTCATAAATAAGGAATTGTATTGGACAATCATCTGAGCGAAGAGCGGCTCGCCTCTGTCGAGACTTACTCCACCAAGCTCCATGCCTTGGTCACCCTCATGTACGAATGTTTAGAGCTCTTGATCCACTTGGATCAAGAGCTCAACAAGTCTCAGCCCGTGCACACGGGGCGCATTCGCATTCAATGGTTCGCCTATCCCAAAGATGAACACCACTTTGCAGGCGAAAGATACCCCTTGTTTGTTCAATGGCGAAGGAATTTTGCAATGGGCCTATGGCGCGCAAGAAGAATTCCAATGGCAAGGGTTTTGACCTTTCAGCACAAAACAAACGAATTCAAAGCTCACGCCCGAGAAGTTCATGGGATGCTGATTCAAATGCGTGAATTGATCTTGATTTACAGACAAGCGCGTAAAACTTTGGGGCAGCTCAGAGGCCCCTACCCTAAGTGGTACGACAAAAGCACCCTTGTCGTTGCAGACACACAAAAGACGTGGCCCAGGTCATCTTTGACCGAGGGGTCAAAACAGGTTTGAATTGAAGCGGCCCAGGAGAAAAGCCAAGTCCATTCAAACATTTGCTCGCGCTTTGGCAACGACGAGTGCAACCTGGTGGTTGCTTTTGAGTCTCTATGCAGCGCATGTACCCATCAGCACCTCTGCCAACGAAAACGCGCTGAGCAAAGCCCTCGATGGCATTGAAGCCTCGATACAACTTTTGCTCTTGAACGCCATCGTGTGCTGTCTTTGCTTTTTGATCGCTTTTAAACGTCAAACAAGGCGACGGACACAACATTTGCTGACTTTAAAAGAGGATGCTCACTTTGGCTTGCATTCGAGCATGGGGGCCATTGGGCCTCTTCTAAAAAGCCCGTTGTCGACGCCCAAGCTCAATGGAGGACTGCCCGATTGGTTCATCCAAAGTGTTGAATACGAGCACGCACCTTTGATCTTGAAATTCATTGAATCAACCCGTTTATCCAATCCCCGCATCGCACACGCCATGGCATCTTGCCTGGCTTTGCTTTGCTTGAACAAAGACTGCCCTGCCTCAAGCGTCTCAAACGACACGCCCTCATGGCCGCTAGCAGTCGGTGAAAGCACCCAAAGTGGCATAAAAACAAATCACCATGGAAACTGCTCGCTGTTGGATCACTCCGTTCGCGTTGCCGCATACGCCCTCATTGAGCGAGAAAGCTTTTCCTACCAAGGGCTGCAAACAGATCTCTCGGTCCTGATTGCCGCACAAAATGGGTTTGAACTGGATCGGCAAGACGCACTCCTGATTTTGTTGGCCTTGGTGCACGATATAGGCAAAATTAAAACGTTTCAACTCAACGAGCAAAAGGACGTCGTGGCGGTCAAAGGTCACCATGGACCTGTGGGAGCCGCACTATTGGCGCAAATGGACTGCATCAAAGCGCTTAGTGTGCGGGAACAACATGTCTTGTTCAAAGCCATTTATCACTACCACAGCCCCTATCACTACACCGTCAGCAGCATGCACAACCTTGGGGATGAACGAGCCGTGGCCAGCATGATGCTTTTGATCAAAGCGGACAAACGGGCTGGACAAGCAGAAAGATTGGGATTCACCCAAAAAAGCGATGTGCTCGAATTTAAAAAGGAGTTGGAAAAACTATCCGCTTTTAGCGCCTGAACACAGACGAATGCTTGAGGCGTGCAGCCATCAAGAAAACCCCAGGGCTTAAAGGGAGCTTACAAGACCACGCCGATTGCGCGCTGAGCTCAAGGGCTCAAAGCCAGCGATCCCTTTGCTCAAATTAAAAAATTGATTTTTACACCATTTTTACGATGGAGCGTTCAAAATGGCTGTGTGAAGAAAAAGGAATCCATAACACAAGCCCTATCGAGGACCACGAAAGCGGTGGCCATTGCCATTGTCGTGGCCGGCTCAATGGCTTACTTCCTAGCCCCCTTTCATGGGCAAATCGATCAAGCCAATATCGTGATGCTTTTTTTGCTCAGCACGTTCTTGATCGCCATCAATTTTGGCAAAGATTCGGCCATCGCCTCTGCGCTGCTCAATGTGATTTTTTTTGACTACTACTTCGTCTCGCCTAGATTTTCCTTTGCAGTCGATGACGTCCAATATGTGATCACCTTGGTGGTCATGCTCACCATCGGCTTGGTCACAGGGCAATTGGTGGCAGGACTCAAAGAGAAAATCACCGATGTGTCTTTCAGAGTCACTCAGTCCAATGCACTTCAAAGGGTCTCTCAAAAGCTCCTCACCCTCAAAGACCGCTCATCGGTGGTACAAACCGCGATTGATCTATTGACCAAAGAAATCAGCGTGGACATCAAGTATTTCAGCGGTCAGGACAAAAAAGAAATCGACACAAAATTCCACCTTGAAGACGCTGTGGCCAAGTCACTGTTTGACTTGAAAGAAAGCATCTTCCAAGATCTCGGTGAGTTTTCTTATTCTCGCGTGATGATACCCATCATGAGCTCAGACTGCGTCATTGGAATTTTGGTCGCGACCGATTACACCACCAGCCTCTCATCCTTTGGCAGAGATGAAGCACTCAAGACGGCAGGCAACTTGATTGGCATGGCACTCACACAACTTGAACTGGAAGTGCTTGAGCAACAAAACACTTTGAAAATAGAGTCTGAAAAACTCAAAAATGCAATCTTAACGTCTCTTTCCCATGACCTAAGAACCCCTTTGACCTCCATCATTGGACTCACCGAGTCACTTCAAGAAAAGAAACGCATAGGCAACCCAGAAGACCAACAAAGCTTGGACCAAATCAGACTCCAAGGCATTCGTTTGTCCAACATGATTTCAAATTTACTTGAACTGGTTCGCTTGCAAACACAAACCCTGACGCTTCACAAGGAGTTGCAACCCATCGAGGAAGTCATTGGTGCGTCGGTACAAACATTTCAATCAACCTTCAAAGATCGAGTGGTTGACATCGTCACGGAACAAGACATCCCGCCCATTGAAATCGATGAAATTTTGATAGACCGCGTGTTGGCCAACCTGTTGGAAAACGCAGCCAAGTACTCCGCCATCCACGCCCCAATCAAGATCAACATCTTGACCCATCCTCCTTTCTTGATCATCAGGATTTCAGACAAGGGCGTGGGCTTTAAGGATGACCCCATGGCGCTGTTTCAAATGTTCGTTCGAGGCGACTCCAGTGAAAAAAATGGCATTGGTTTGGGGCTTTATATCTGCCAAACAATCATCCGTGCACACAAAGGTGATATCCGCATCTACCCCAATGAGTCGTCGATTGGCTCCATTGTTGAAATTCAACTCCCATTGACACCCTCTGCACAAAGCGCATCATGACCGAAAGAGAACAAAGCGCCATGCAAGACACCCATTTGTCCATCTTGATCGTTGAAGATGACCATGCAATCAGTGAACTTCTTGGCAGTATCTTTGTTGCCATGGGATTCACCGTTTCGCAGTCAACGCATATTGAGCATGGCTTGGCACTTGTTCAAAGAGAAATACCAGAAATCGTTGTATTGGATCTGGGTCTGCCCGATGGGGACGGCAAAGTCTTTATCGAACAATTCAGGAAAATATCATCCAATCCTATTTTGGTCCTCTCCTCCAGAGTCAATGAAGAGGAAAAAGTTCAAGCCCTTAACCTCGGCGCCGACGACTACTTGACCAAGCCCTTTGGATTATCGGAGATGAAGGCAAGGGTCAACGCCTTGCTAAGGCGCAACAAACGGATCGGTGCATTGGAGAGCACATTCAGTTTTGGCGACATTCAAATCGACCTACAAAGGCGACGAATTCTTAAGAAGAACATCGAAATTCATCTAACGCCCATTGAGTTTGAGTTACTGGACTTGCTGCTTAAAAATCGGGGTCGAGTGGTCACGCATCGAAAAATACTCACCGAACTTTGGGGCGGCGAACACTTGAGCGACCAGCACTACTCAAGAATTTACATGGGCCACTTGCGCAAGAAAATTGAAGAGGACGCTACACAACCCAGATTCTTGTTAACTGAGTTGGGCGTTGGTTATAGATTAGAGTTTTAAAAAGGTAAAAACATGTCTCTTAGCAATCCAGAATATTCCGACTCCAAACTTTTAGAGCCCGTCTCTATCAAAAGCGATTCCGGCCAAGTTCATGGCAGCATTTTGGGCCTATCCTTGATGGCCATTGGGGTTGTTTTTGGCGACATTGGTACAAGTCCTTTGTACGCCCTTAAATCGTGCTTTGACCCGGTTGCAGGCATTGCACTGACACCAGCATCGATTTTTGGGGTTTTGTCGATGATTTTCTGGGCCTTCATTTTGGTGGTCACCCTCAAATATGTATTTTTTGTGATGCGAGCCAACAACAATGGTGAGGGCGGCATTCTGGCCCTCATGGCGCTCGCACTGAGATCGGCCAAATCAAAATCATCCAAATCAATCTTTCTGATCGTGACTGGAGTCCTTGGGGCCTGTTTGTTTTATGGCGATGCAGTGATCACACCAGCCATCTCGGTGCTTTCAGCCATCGAGGGAGTGACCGTCATTTCAGATCAGTTTACAAAATACGTGATTCCATTGACGCTTTTGATATTGATCAGCTTGTTCATGCTGGAGAAAAAAGGGACGGCCATCGTTGGCAATCTATTTGGCCCCATCATGGTGATTTGGTTTCTCACGATTGCGTACATGGGCGGGTACCAAATTGCTTTGAATCCAGAAATCATGCAAGCCATGAACCCTTGGTATGCTTTGAGTTTCATGACTCAACACGCAAGCATTGCGTTCACCGTTTTAGGCGCTGTGTTTCTAGTGTTGACCGGTGCAGAAGCACTTTATGCCGATATGGGACATTTTGGTATCAAGCCGATTCAACTGGCATGGCTCATCTTGGTGATGCCAAGCTTGCTGATCAACTATTTCGGACAAGGGGCCATGCTTTTGGCGCACCCTGAAACGGTTGAGAACCCATTTTTCTTGATGGTCCCGGCCCAATACACCTTGGGCTTGGTGATTTTGTCAACGGTGGCCACCGTCATCGCTTCTCAAGCGTGTATTTCTGGGGCCTACTCCATGACGAGCCAAGCCATCTTGCTCGGCTTCGTGCCCCGTATGAAAATTGAACACACCTCAGAGAAAGAAATAGGGCAAATTTATGTTCCCTTCATCAATTGGGTGCTTTGCTTGATTGTCATTGTGGTTGTCCTGGGTTTTCAAAAGTCTGAGAACTTGGCCTCTGCCTACGGGATTGCTGTCTCCACCACCATGCTCATGACCACGATCTTGGCCGCCGTCGTGATGCGGGACGTGTGGAAATGGAATTTGGGTCTTGTTTGCGCCATCATCGGTTTGTTCACCGTGATTGATTTGGCCTTTTTTGCATCAAACCTGGCCAAAGTCCTTGAAGGCGGTTGGTTTCCCTTGGTCATTGGAGGCATCTGTTTTCTCTTGCTCATGACTTGGTTTCAAGGTCGACATCTATTGCGTGAGCGTGCCATCAACAACGGCATCCGTTTGGAAGACTTCATTCCCGCATTGCTTGCTCATCCGCCTGGAAGGGTGGAGGGCACGTCTGTCTTCCTAACCGCTCACATTGATTTTGTGCCCCCTGCATTGCTTCACAACTTGAAGCACAACAAGGTCTTGCATGAAAGAGTGATTTTTTTAAAGGTCAGCATTTGGGATGTGCCACGTGTGAGCGCTGATCAGCGACTTTCAGTTCGCGAGATTTCCAAAGACATTTTCATGGTGCGCGCTATTTATGGCTTCAAAGAAACGCCCGATATTGCTCAAATCATGGATTTGCTCAGAAGTGGCTTTCACATTGACTGCCCCAATATGGAGACCTCTTTCTTCATGGCCCGAGAGTCCTTGGTAGCCAAAGAAATTCCACAAATGGCCATGTGGCGTGAGTCTATCTTTATTTGGATGATGCAAAACGCAGCCCGCGCTTCAGACTTTTTCAAAGTCGACTCAGGCAGGCTCATTGAATTGGGCGCAAAAATCGAACTTTAAATGACAGACAACGGCTTGACCATGCGTTTTGTAAACTTCAGTTGTCCCTTTTGCAATGAAAAACTTTCTTTGAAAGTACTCGAAAGCAAGGTCAACGCTTGCGTGTGCGATGCTGAATATGAAATCAAGCCTTATTTGTATTCATCCAGCCCATTTCTTGTTGGGTTCGTCCTGTGCTCTTTTTTAATTGGCTCTTTTTTAGGTCAATTAAGAATGAGCAAGGGGACGACGAGCTTTGATGTCTATGATTTTTTAATCGACATCGTTGTCTACGCTTTGTATGCGGGGATTCTTAGAGTCATTTTGTTTCAGTTTCAAACGCTGGAATTTCGAAAAAAACCATGACGTGGATGGATTGGCCAACTTTGATTAAAAAACCATTCAAGCATCCAACGGCCGCGTCCTATTCATCAAAATCCCACATTTGATGCAAATCCAACCGAATCAAGGCCAACAGCTCCAGGACGTCTAAATTCAAGTGCGCAGTCGCACTCAGGTTTTCACTCGCAAAGCGAGAAGTCACCAACACCTGCGACAAGTTCCCCTCCCCTAACGAATACGCTTTCAAAGATTTTTCTGCTGCTTGGGCTTGTGTTTTCCAAGCCAACTGCAAGCCCTGTGATGCCTCTCTTTTGCTTTGAAATTGAATCCACATGTTGTCAAAGGAGGCGCCGAGCTGTTGTTCAGCGAGCCGAACTTTGTCGCTCGCCGCTTGTGCTTCGGCCTGTGCAGCATTGGCGTGTGCCTCTCGAGCGGGCCCAGCGAGCGGGATGGATAAAAGAACGCCTGAAATTGCTTCTGTGCCAGAGCGCTCACGGGCTGTAAAGACACCCACAGTTGGATCGGGCATGCGGTCTTTGCTGGCCCGCTCTGCAAACAATTGCAATCGTTTTGCGTCAATGCGCATCATATTGAGTTCATGATTTTTTTCTAAAAACTCTTGCCGCATCGCTGACATCGACGCATTGAGCACGGGCAAATTGGCATGATCACTCGAGCCAAGGGGCTCGGGGAGTTCAAGGGGCAATTTTACCGCTGGATATCGTTGCACAAAGACAGACGTGGTGCTCTGCAACTGAGCATTCACCACCATT
>CAIOTD010000185.1 GCA_903861115.1 uncultured Burkholderiales bacterium | reverse complement strand
TGACGGATCTGCCCTTTGGGCATGTACCGGTCAAAATTTGTCTGCCCATTGGTCAGCGGGTCTCACTGACCCGAGAGATCAACGAGTGCTTTTTACTTTGGCCACACGATCACCACTGAAGATTTTTAAGCCAAGCACTTGAATTTTAATTCTGCACAATGGCTAAAAAGCATTTTTTTAAACGAAAATCAAACGCTGATTTTTAACCCCCTTTCTTTTTTATACCCACGGAGCATCGCATGCAAAAGGACGTCTTTTTTTCATCTGAGAACCATCGAATGGCAGCAGTTTTACATGTCCCAGATGATCTGAAAGCGGGAGAAAAGCGAGCTGCGGTGGTGGTCCTTCATGGCTTTGGAAGCAATAAGAATGGCGGTATTTCCAAAGCTGCGTTTGAGCTTTTTTCATCCCTTGGCTACATCACGCTCAGGTTTGACATGCGAGGATGTGGCGACTCTGAAGGCGAGCGTGGTCGTGTGATTTGTCTTGAACAGGTCAAGGACACACAAGCCGCGATCGACTTTTTGGTCACCCAGGAGATGGTTGATCCGCAAAAAATCGGCGTCATGGGGCACAGCTTTGGTGCAGCCGTTGCCGTCTACGCAGCCGGCGTGGACAAAAGAGTGGCGGCCTGTATTTCCACCGGTGGCTGGGGAGATGGAGAGAAGAAATTCAGAAAACAACACGCTTCCGATGCTGCATGGAAGAAGTTCACAGACATGATGACTTTGGGCCGCTCTAAATTGGCCAAAGGTGAATCCATGATGGTGCCTCGTTACGACATCGTGCCCATTCAACCCGGTTTGCGCGACCAGCTTTCTCCGGGCTCCATCACCGAGTTTCCTTACGAGGTGGTCGAGAGCATGTACAACTTCAAGGCCAATGAAGTTGTGGGCCAAATTGCCCCAAGACCACTGTTGCTTTTGCATCCCTCCAACGACTCGGTCACGCCAACAGAGCAATCGGTGGAGCTCTTTGCCCATGCAGGTCAGCCGACCGATCTTCACTTGTTTGCCAACACCGATCATTTTATTTTGAGTGAAGGCAACACCATGGTGATCGAGCTTGTGAGCAGTTGGTTGAAGAAAAATTTACCCCTCTGAGCCATCCCCAAAGTCTCAGTGGGTTTTAAGTTTTAATTCCCTTTGATGTTTGATCGTGAACCTTAACCTTTTTTTAATGAACATGAAAACTGCCGCATTAGTTAAACGATGGTCCTTGAGTAGCCTCGTGGTCTTGGCTCTTGGGTGGACTGCTGTGTCCAACGCTCAAGTCAACCCCTATCCCAACCGCCCCATTAAATTGGTCGTCCCCTTTGTACCGGGTGGCACATTGGATGTGGTGGCCCGTTTACTGGGCAAAAATCTCTCAGAGGCCTTTGGTCAAGCCGTGATTGTGGACAACAAAGCGGGCGCTGGGGGCGTGGTTGGGGTGGATTATGTTGCCAAAAGTGCTCCCGATGGCTACACCTTGGTGCTCAATTCAGCCACACCCATGGTGACCGTTGTGAGTTTGCAAAAGACACCTTACGAATTGTTGCGCGATTTGTCCCCTGTCAGTCAAGTCAGCACCTTTGATTATGTGCTGAGCGTCAATGCCAAGTCAGGCATCCAAAACATGCAAGACTTGGTTCAATTGGCAAAAAAGCAGCCCGGTAAACTCAATTACGCCAGTGCCGGCACGGGTTCGGGCCAGCACATGTACATGGAGTTGGCAAAAAGTGTGGCGGGTATTCAGTTGCAGCACATTCCTTACAAAGGCAATGGGCCTGCGATGCAGGCACTGTTGGCCGGCGAGGTGGATTTGATTTTTGACACCATGTTGGGCATCTTGCCCCAAGTTCAAGGGGGTAAATTAAAACCCCTCATGACGAGCAGTGCCAAACCCATTGCGGCCTTGTCGGGTGTGCCCACCATGGAGAGCTTGTATCCAGGTTCTAGCATTCAAGGCTGGCACGGCATCTTTGCGCCTGCAGCAACGCCTAAAGAGGTGGTTGCTCTGCTTGCCGATGCGATCAAAAAAGCAGTCAATGGCCATGAAATGGGCTCCAAGCTCAAGGAGCTGGGATTGGAGCCTTCAGGGATGGGGCCGGACGCGTTTTATGAAACCGTCAAAAGGGATCAAGAGCGCTGGGGCAAGGTGATTCGTGAGAACAACATCAAGGCGGATTGATCTTGGCACCACATTTGCGCTTTCAATTTTCAATGATCTAAAGACCCATCATGTCCCAACACGCTTTTGACACTGCACCCCAAACCTGTGAGCTTTTGATCACCAACATCGATTGGTTGATCACGGTTGATCCAAAGCGCAGGGTCATCACAGATGCTTGCTTGGCCATTTCGAATGGGCAATTCATTGATGTCGGTAAAACACAGGAACTGACGCAAAAGTGGAAACCCGTGCAAACGATCAGTGGTCGCGGACGGGTGGTGACACCGGGTTTCATTGACAACCATTTGCACGCGTCCTTTCAACTCTCCAGAGGCTTGGCCGATGAGGCCAATGCGCAGCAGTTTTTGTACGAGCACATGTATCCGTATGAAGCGGCCAACACGCAAGAGGATGTGCGTGTGAGTTCTGCCTTTGCTGCGCTTGAGCTCTTGAGGCACGGCGTCACCTGCTTTACCGATCCAGGCAACTACCACCCAGATGCCACCATCGAGGCGGTGATGTCAACGGGCATGAGATTGGTGGCGGCGTGTTCTTGTTTTGACAAAACCAAATCCGTGATGGGCCTCTTGCCGCCCAGCATGATTGAATCAACGCAGGCGTGTTTAGAGAAGACGGAAAGTTTGTTTGAGCGCTATTTGGGCAAACACCATGGCAAACTCACCCTCTCGGCTTCATTCCGAGGCATGAACAATGCATCCGATGAGTTGATCGTGGGCTTGAAAGAGATCGCCAACAAGCACCAAGTGAAATTGCAAACACATGCTTGTTTTTCTTACCAGACCCATGATGCCAGTGTGTCTGGCACAGGCAAAGCGGAGATCGAGAGACTTGAGTCCCTGGGTGTTTTGGATGAGAACATGATCTTGGTGCATTCGGGTTGGCTAGAGCCCGCGGAATTGGCGCTCTTGGTCAAAAGAAAGCCCACTTTGGTGTGTTCACCTTCTTCTTCCTTGCACAACGGATACGGCTATTTGGCAGCAGGCAAACACCCTGAACTCATGGCCATGGGTGTGAATGTGAGTTTGGGCTCTGACCATGCCTCGTCGGGTGTCGTGGACATTGTTCAAGAAATGCGCATGGCTGCCTGCATGTACAAGGAGGTTCGCATGAATCCCCGTGTCATGCCCCCAGAGCATGCGATTGAGATGGCAACGCTCAATGGGGCCAAAGGGGTGGGCTTGTCCGACCAAATAGGCTCCATCGAGGTCGGCAAACAAGCCGACTTTGTGCTCTTTGACGCCACACTGCCCGAGTGGCAGCCGCTTTACAACCCGGTCTCCAATTTGGTCTACAGTGCAACGGGCAACACCGTGAAGGATGTTTTCATTGCCGGCGAGCAGGTGCTAAAAAATGGCGAGCTCACCAAGATCGATCACCAAAGCCTGATGCGAGAGGTCTTGGAGGCAGGCAAACGGATCTCTTCACGACTGGATATGAAAAAACTCAACAAGCTGCTTTGGCCTGTGCATTGATGGCTTTGCCCCCTTTGCCCGAAGACACTTGGGCCTCAAATTAAAAGCAATCAGTGCGTGACACGTTTCAACACGTGACCCGGCAAAGCGCCTGTGTGCACGGCGTTCTCAACGACAAGTTGACCATTGACGATCACCGTCGTTCTGTTGCCTTGTGGATAGCGATGCGGATCTTCATAACTTGACAGATCTAGAAAGACCTCAGGCTCAAAAAGAGTGATGTCTGCATAAAAGCCCACTTTTAAGAGCCCTCGCTCCTTGAGTCCCAGCGCTTTTGCTGTGGCACCTGTCATTTTATGGATGGCGTGCTCAAGGGAGGTCACCTTTTCTCGGTGAACATAGCGCCCCAAGACCCGCGGAAATGTGCCGTAAAAACGTGGGTGAGGCATGCCTTGGCTCACCACCCCATAGTCAGCCACGCAGTTGCCATCAGAGCCCACCAAGACTTTCTGCGAAGCGATCAAGGTCACAATATCGGACTCGGCAATCGAGGTGATCAAGACGCGTGTCGCTCCTTTGTCAAGGATTAAAAAGTCACACAGGGCATCGATGGGGGCTTTGTCCTGTTCTTTGGCCAACTGCGCAATGGTCTTGCCTGCATGCTCAGGCAAATGGGGGGTGATGGAGATGCGCACAGCGTCCCATGATTGAATGCGTCCCCAGTTGTTCAAACCCTCGCGTTCAATGTCCTCCTCAATGCTTAGACGTGTCTTTGCAGACGACAACCGTTCAAGCATGGCGTCAACGCCTCCTGCTTGGACCCACTGAGGGAGAATGTTTTTCAAGGGGTTGCTCCCCGCCGTGTAAGGGTAGGCATCGCAGTCAATGTCAATGCCTTCAAGCCGAGCTTGATCCATCATCTCGAGCGCCTTTGTGGTCTTGCCCCAATTGTCAAGGCCTGAGCACTTGAAGTGCACGACTTGCACATGGATGCGAGCAGCGCGGCCAATCTCAATGGCTTCCTCCAACGCATCCAAAACACCCGAGGACTCGTCCCTCAAATGTGTGAAGTAGGCCGCTTGGTGGTCTTTTAAAACATGCGCTAGCGTTTTGAGTTCGTCGGTTTGGGCATAAGAACCAGGAGAGGTGAAAAGCCCACTGGACATCCCCAAAGCACCAGCCTCCAAGCCTTCGGTGAGCATGTCCTGCATGTGCTGCATCTCCTTGGCCGTGGGCGCTCTTTGGTCCATGCCCATGGCCATGAGTCTGAGCGTATTGTGGCCCACCAACATGCCCGCATTCACCGCTGTTTTAGGAAACGTGTCCAAATACGCTTTGAAATTCATGGCCTTGAAAGGCAACCAAGGCGCACTCGGATTCAAATAGTCGGCCAACAATTTGACTTTGTCGGGCAGACAAGGTGCCACGGAGAAACCGCAATGCCCAATGATCTCCGTGGTCACACCTTGACGCACTTTGCTCTCGGCCTTGGGGTTGATCGGCAAGGTGAAATCGGAGTGGGTTTTGATGTCAATGAACCCAGGGCACACCACCAAGCCTTTTGCATCGATCACGCGAGAGGCCAAGAACTCTAGATCTTTGCCAATGGCCACGATGCGCTCATCAAGAATGGCAACATCAAGGTCTTGGGGCTTGGCGCCCGAGCCATCAAAGACTTGTCCGCCTTTGATCAAAAGATCGCATTTCATGATGGAGGGGCACTCGATGTGTTGAAATTAAAAAGGTGAGGGCACTTTGAATTTTTCAGCCAACTCGATGAGCGTTGCTTGCATCTTTGCTGGAATGGGGACGCC
>CAIOTD010000184.1 GCA_903861115.1 uncultured Burkholderiales bacterium | reverse complement strand
TTAAGAGGACCCATTGGACTTTATATTGGCAGCAAAACGCCATCGGAGATTGCTGTGAGCATCATGGCCGAGGTCATGGCTCTGAAGAACAAGGTCGTGTTGCCCAAAGAGATGGACGTTGCCCAGGCCAAAAGCCATATCACTTGAAGATAGACGGCTCAACTTGGCCAAAAAAAAGCGGCGGTTTTAAGCCCTAAAAAGGTCAAGATCAAAGAGCCCAACAAATGCAAACTGCTGACGAGAAGTGCTTTGACGTACTGCTGTGTCACTAAAAACGCCATCACCTCTGCGCTGAAGGTCGAGAAAGTCGTCAAAGCACCTAAAAAGCCGGTGATGAGCATGCCTCTCCAAATGGGTTCGAGATGAGGGAGGGCTTGAAAGACACCCACCAAAAGACCAATGAGATACCCGCCAAGCCAATTGACGAGCAAGGTGCCTGCTGGAATGGCGAACAGGGGATTGAGCCATAAACTGGCCTGCCAGCGCATCAACGCGCCAACACAAGCGCCAATACAAATCGCAAAGACATCGTACATAAATCCCAGACTTTAAGTTTGATTCGTCGTGCGGGTGAGTTTAACGTCAAAACCCCAATGGTCGCATGCGCCCATTGAGACTGGTTCGAAAAAAAGATAATCTGTGATTATTTAAAATTAATAGAGGCATTATTGATCAATAATCATTGCCTTATTATTTGATAATGCGAGTTTGTAAGGGGTATTTAAATATGATTGAATGCGTATTTATGATTATCTGATTATATTAACCATATAATCAGATAATAAACTTCATATTAAAAAGGCATTGAAACCATGAGTACCCTCACCATTGCAGCTCAATTGGCCAAACTCAGAAAAGAGAGGCAAGCCATTGAGAAAAAAGAGAAGGCCTTGCTCTCAAAGACCAACGACCAAGCGGTGGCGCAAATCAAAGCGATCATGAAAGACAGTGGCCTGTCTGTGGATGATTTGCTGGGTGCGCTGAAGGTTGGGAAGGTGCAGAAAATTAAAAAAAGCGCAGGCGTCAAAGCCAGCACGGGTGTGAAGGCGGGCTTTAAGGTGCCCATCAAATACAGACACCCTAAAAACCCTGCGTTGGAGTGGACTGGAAGGGGTAAAACGCCTGCTTGGGTCCAAGATCTAAAAACCAGTGGTCAACTCGAGCAAGCGTTGGTGGCATAAGCACCGTTTCTGAGCGAGGGCTTGGGGCGCTCCCAAGGCGCCTCAGGGCGTGCTCATTAAGTGGTCAATGTATTGAGTCACGCCGCTTTGTACATTCGTGAATGCGAGGTCACAACCGCTTGCGCGTAAGTGGCTCAAGTCCGCTTGTGTGTAGCATTGGTATTTGCCCACCAAGGCGCTGGGGAAGTCGATGTATTCAATGAGCCCTGCATCCACTGCGCCGTGAAGGCTCAAGGGTGCTTTGGCTTGGTGGCGCAAATGCGCATTCACAACGGCCAAGGCCACGTCGTTGAAGGGTTGCGCATTGCCAGAGCCCAAATTAAAAATACCTGATTTTTCTGGATGGTCAAAGAACCACATTTTGACGGCCACCAAATCTTTGATCCAAATAAAGTCTCTCATTTGCTCGCCACTGGCATATCCCCCGTAGGGACCAAAGAGTTTGACAACACCCGTGTCTTTGAATTGGTAATGCTGATGAAAGGCAACGCTTGCCATGCGAGCTTTGTGTTGTTCTCGGGGGCCGTAGACATTGAAGTAACGAAAGCCCGCCACTTGAGCGCTTTGCTGATCCCAATTGACGCCACTGTGGCGCCGAACGATTTGATCGAACAGAAGTTTGGAGTAGCCATAGACATTCAAAGGCCGCTCATTGTCTGGGGTCTCCTTGAAGGCGTCGCTTCCTCCATAGGTGGCTGCTGAGGAGGCGTACAGGAGTCGCGTTCCTTGTGCTTGTGATGCCAAGAAAAGGGCTTTGGACATCTGGTAGTTGTTCTCCATCATGTACAGGCCATTGTGCTCCATGGTGTCGCTGCAGGCTCCTTCATGGAAGACGACCTCCACTTGACCAAAGGCTTTGTCTGTGAATCGCTGGTAGAACTCTTTTTTATCAATGTAGTCGCAGATGTTGAGATCGCTCAAATTTTTGAACTTTTCTCCTTGGGTCAAATTGTCCACAGCAATGATGTCGTCATAGCCTCTCTCATTCAAGGCTTGAACGATGTTTGATCCAATGAAACCTGCTGCGCCAGTGACGATGATTCTCATGCAATTAATTCCTCAAAACTCAAAGATGCTGTGCCGAATTTGCCCACCACGATGCCGCCTGCTTTGTTGGCCCAAGGCAGGGCCTCGCGAATGGTGAAGCCACAGGCCATGAGGCTTGCAAGCGTGGCAATGACGGTATCTCCTGCACCAGTGACGTCGAACACTTCTCTGGCTTGTGCTTTGACGTGAAAGTCACCTTCTTGGTCAAATAGACTCATGCCTTCTTCGCTTCTGGTGACCAAGACAGCTTCTAAATGAAGGGATTGTCTAAGGGCTTGTGCTTTGTCTTTGAGTTCTTCTTCTGTGCTCCAAGGGCCAACCACTTCTTGCATTTCACTTTTGTTGGGCGTGATCACGCTCGCGCCCATGTACCTGGAGTAATCGACCCCTTTGGGGTCGACCAAAATAGGGCATTTTGCTTGAGCAGCTTTCGCGATCATGTCCTTGACATGTGCAAGTCCTCCTTTGCCGTAGTCAGAGAACAAAACCGCTTGATGGGTGTGTACCAGCTCAGAGAAGCGTTCAGTTTGAGACGCCAAAATCTCTCTTTGTGGTTTGGCTTCGAAGTCAGCTCTCAAGAGCTGTTGCTGGCGCCCAATGATGCGGAGTTTGACCGTGGTTTTAAGATCTGCATCACGACCAAAAAAGGGCTCAATGCCTGTTTTTAAAACAAGCGCTTCCAGTTGTTGGCTGGCCTCATCTTCACCAACGACACTTAAAAGTGACGCCTTGGCACCCAGGCTAAAGACATTGAAGGCCACGTTGGCGCTGCCACCTAGACGGTCCTCCTCACGTTGCACGCGAACAACAGGCACGGGCGCTTCTGGGCTGATGCGTTCAACTTCGCCATACCAATACTTGTCCAGCATGACGTCGCCCACGACCAAAACGCGCGCGTTGGAGAGGGTTTGATGATCAATGGGCTTCACAATTCTTCCACTCTGAGGTTGGGATAACTGTCCCAAGCTTGGCAGCCTGGACATTGCCAAAAATGTTTTTGCGCCTCAAATCCACAAGCCGCGCAGCGGTAGCGTTTAAGAGGAGCGGTCGCTCTGAGCAGTGCTTTGTTGAGCGCAGCACGTTGCTCTTCGTGTTCAATTCTCTCATGTTCAAGCCACCAAGAGGCGACCATCAAAGAGGGGTCTTTTTGTAAGTGCTGGCTCAACAAATGCTGTTGCTCGCTTGGCGTGCTTTGCAGTGATGACAACACCCTCAACACATCAAGAGAGGCATGGGTGTCGTAAGCGATTTGCAGCATTTCTTTCAGGGACTGTTCTTTGCCCAAAGATTTTGACCAGACCAAAAGGTCATCACACAAAAGGGGTAACGATTGGGGTAGTGCGTGAACCAAGTGCAAAAGGATGTCGAGCGCTTGTGTGGTGTGACCGAGTTGGTGCTCGAGATGTGCAAGTGCAATGCGAGCCCTGGCACTTTGAGGCGCCATGTGGATGGCTTGTTCCAGCAAGGCCTTGGCTTGAGCCACAAGGCTCGGTGTGGGGGACGTTTGTGATTTGAGCAGTTGCTCCACTTGCTCACACATGTAGTGGGCTTGTCTTGTTTTGAATTCACCAAGGCCTGAGTGCTCAAGTTCTTGTGCAATCAATTGAGCTTGTTGCCAATCTCGGGTGCGCTCAAAGATGCTGAGAAGTGCCAACTGTGCTTGGGCTTTGAAGGCGGTGTCCAAGAGTTTTCTGTAGCTCTCTTCTGCTCGGTCGAGCAAGCCCGCTTTGAGGTAGTCCATGGCGAGGGCCAACTGAGCGCGCTCGTGCTCTTTGTTTGACAAGTCATCTCGAGCGAGTAAGTGCTGGTGCACGCGAACCGAACGCTCAAACTCGCCTCTTCGGCGAAATAAACTGCCCAAGGCGAAATGCAACTCCGATGTGTCTGGGTCTTGTTGAACGGCTTGGATGAACGCGTCAATGGCTTGGTCTTGCTGCTCATTCAGTAAGAAATTCAGGCCTTTGAAGTAGGCCTTTGGATTTTGGCGGTTCTCTAGGCGCAGTTGTCTTAAATCCAACCTGGATGCCAGCCAACCCAAGACGAATGCGAGGGGCAGTCCGAGCAAGATCCATCCCAAATCAAACTCCATGGGGTGCTCCTGAGTGAGGTGAGTTGGTCAATGTACGTGCCAATGGAGCGGTGATGGGGCTGGGTGCTGTAGAGACCGAGGCATCAAGGGGATTGAACGCTGAAGATGTGATGGGTTGATTGGCGTTGGCCTCTTGCATTTTTTTGAGGGCTCGCCGGTGTCGCCACCACTTTGGTAGCATCCCGAGGACACCCACGGTCACGCCCAAGGTGAAGACGCCCAAGACCATCAACACAAGTGGTCCACTCCATTGCGTGCCAAAAAAGAAATGCAAAGTGACATCGCCTGGGTTGTTCAACGCAAACGCAAACAGGGTAAAGAAAATGGCTGCTTTGAGCGCCCATTGTAAGAGTCGAAGTATCTTTTTCACGTGACGCACTCCAGCTTCATTTCATCCATTCTAATTGGAGAAATGAGGGGAATCAAAAAAATGAGCAAGTACAGGCTCGGGGCATTCAAAACGCTCGATCAAGAGCAACGCTTAAGTCTTGGGCGCTTGATCCACGGCCTCTCTGAGGGCTTTGCCGGGTTTGAAATGAGGAACGCGCTTTTCAGGAATGGAGACACTCTCTCCTGAGCGGGGATTTCTACCGATGCGGGGTGCACGGCGATTGATGGTGAAGGTGCCAAAACCACGCAATTCAATACGGTGGCCTTTGATCAACGCTTCGCTCATGGCATCCAGCAAGGTCTTGACCGCTGACTCAGCGTCGGTATGGGTGAGTTGCGAGAATTTTGCGGCCAACTCGCTGACCAAATCACTGCGTGTCATGATGTGTAGGTAAACGAAAAAGAGAAAAGCCCCCAAACCCCGATGAACTGGTTCAAACCGCGCGTGGTGATATTGAATGAGATCATGGAGGGCAAGAGGGCTTTTTTATGGCTTTAAGTTTAGTTGTTGTCCAACTTCGCTCTTAGCAACGCGCCCAAACTGGTCGTTCCAGCATTCTCTTTGCTGGACTGTTGGGTGAGTGTTGCCATGGCTTCTTGTTGGTCAGCAGCATCTTTCGCTTTGATGGAGAGTTGGATGTTGCGGGTTTTTCTGTCCACGTTCACAACAACTGCAGTGACTTCATCGCCTTCTTTCAAGACGCTGCGAGCATCTTCAACGCGCTCACGAGAAATTTCACTGACTCTCAAGTAGCCCATGATGTCTTCGCCGAGTTCGATTTCTGCACCTTTGGCGTCCACTGTTTTGACCTTGCCTGTGACGGTTTGGCCCTTATCGTTGACGGAGACAAAAGCGGTGAAGGGATCCGCGTCGAGTTGTTTGATGCCAAGGGAGATGCGCTCGCGCTCAACGTCCACAGCCAAAACGACGGCCTCAACTTCTTGACCTTTCTTGTAGTTTCTAACGGCAACTTCGCCCGTTTCATTCCAAGACAAGTCAGACAAGTGAACCAATCCATCGATGCCAGCGGCCAAGCCCACAAAGACACCAAAGTCTGTAATGGATTTGATGGGGCCTTTGACTTTGTCGCCACGCTTGGTCAACTCAGCAAATTCTTGCCATGGATTGGCCTTGCATTGCTTCATGCCCAAGGAAATGCGGCGTTTGTCTTCGTCAATTTCAAGGACCATGACTTCAACTTCGTCGCCCAAAGCGACGATCTTGTTGGGGGCCACATTTTTATTGGTCCAGTCCATCTCTGAGACGTGCACCAAGCCTTCAATGCCTGGCTCGAGCTCAACGAAAGCACCGTAGTCAGCAATGTTGGTGATCTTTCCAAACATGCGAGTGCTTTGTGGGTAGCGGCGGCCAACACCCATCCAAGGATCGTCGCCCATTTGCTTCAAGCCCAAAGAAACACGGTTCTTTTCGGTATCGAATTTCAAAATTTTGGCAGTGATCTCTTGTCCAGCTTGAACCACTTCGCTTGGATGACGAACGCGCCTCCATGCCATATCGGTGATGTGGAGCAGGCCATCAATGCCGCCCAAATCAACGAAGGCACCATATTCAGTGATGTTTTTCACAACGCCATGGACCACAGAGCCTTCTCTGAGGGTTTCCATGAGTTTTGCGCGCTCTTCGCCCATAGACGCTTCAACGACAGCACGGCGGCTTAAAACCACGTTGTTGCGTTTCCTGTCAAGCTTGATGACCTTGAACTCCATGGTCTTGTTCTCGTAGGGAGACAAGTCCTTGATGGGGCGTGTATCGATCAAAGAGCCGGGTAAGAAGGCACGAATGCCATTGACCAACACGGTCAAGCCGCCTTTGACCTTGCCGCTGGTTGCACCAGTGACAAACTCACCTGATTCGAGCGCTTTTTCAAGCGACAACCATGAGGCCAAACGTTTGGCGATGTCACGACTGAGGATGGTGTCGCCATAGCCATTTTCTACACTGCCGATCGCCACAGACACGAAGTCACCGGCTTGGACTTCAATTTCGCCCTGATCGTTTTTGAATTCTTCAATGGGCACATAAGCTTCTGATTTAAGTCCTGCGTTGACCACAACGTGATTGTGTTCAACACGAATAACTTCAGCGGTGATGACCTCACCAGTGCGCATTTCTGAGCGTTTGAGGGATTCTTCAAACAGGGCGGCAAAAGATTCTGACATTAATAAGTTCCTTGGAACTCAAGCAAAGACAAGAGCGTCTCGTGGCGAACGAATGCCACGTTAAGATTCAAGTCGGATTGATCGAGTTTGAATTGCGGTAAACCGCGGGTTAAATTTTAAAAATCCGATTCACCAGTGTGCATGCTGCACGGCAAGGGGTCAATCGGTCCCAACGACACGCTTGAATGTTCAAGCGGCGTTTTTGCTCCTCCACTGGTTCAAAACCCATTCGATGGATTGCTCAATCGAGAGGTCTGAATTGTCCAGCATCAAAGCATCTGTAGCGGGTTTTAAAGGGGCGACCGATCTGGACATGTCCCGATCATCTCTGGCCTTTAAATCTGCGTACAGAATGTCGATGTTAGCAGAAATACCCATTGAAATCAACTGCTTATGTCTTCTTTTTGCACGCGTCATGGCGTCTGCCGTGAGGTAGATCTTCAATGGGGAGTTGGGAAAGATGACGCTGGCCATGTCGCGACCGTCTGCGACAAGGCCAGGAAGACGTTTAAAGCTGCGTTGTAAATCGACCAAGGCTGTTCTTAAACGTGGCATGGCCGATACTTTGGATGCATTCATGCCAACCACTTCAGTTCGGATAGCTTGACTAATTTCCCTGTCATTCACATAGATTGACGCACCTTCGAAGCGAAGTGAGAGCTTACTTACCAGTTCGACAATCTGTTCTTCGTTGCTCACATCGAGGTCAATGCCTTGCTCTGTGGCCACAAAAGCGCTCAGCCGGTAAAGTGCGCCAGAATCCAAGTAATGAAACCCCAGGGATTTGGCCACTTCAGATGCCAAGGTGCCTTTGCCAGACGCTGTGGGTCCATCGATACAAATGACGGGCACCACATCCCCAAGCGTTTGAACCAGGTCAAAGAGGGTCTCAAAGTAATCAGGAAAAGTCTTGCCAACGCATCTTGGATCTTCGATCCGGATGGTTTTGCCGTCTGGGTTGAAGGCGGCCAATGAAAAACACATGGCCATTCTGTGGTCGTCGTATGTTTTGATGCTGGCACTCTTCCAGTTGGCCTGGGCAATGGGTTTGATGCGTATCCAATCGGCCCCTTCTTGCACCTCGGCCCCTATTTTTTGGCATTCTTTGACCATGGCGCTGATGCGATCGGTTTCTTTGACGCGCCAGCTTCCGATATTTCTAAGGACCGTTTCTCCCTGCGCAAACAAAGCCATCATCACCAAGGTCATGGCTGCATCAGGGATGTGGTTGCAATCCAAGTCAATGCCTTGCAATTGTCTTTGATTGGCCTGTATTTCTAGATGATTGGCCCCCATGGTGATGTTCGCGCCCATGAGCCTTGCCGCTTCTACAAATCGGATATCACCTTGAATAGAGCCTTCTCCGAGCCCTAGGATTTTGAGCGTTTCAGTGCCCATGGACAAGGCCCCCGCTGCAATGAAGTAGCTGGCCGATGAGGCGTCAGATTCAACGTGAATTTGGCCAGGGGAGATGTACTTGGAGCCTTGGGGGATGGTGAATGAGCGCCAGCCATCGCGTTTGATATGAACACCAAATTGAGCGAGCAAGTTAAGCGTGATTTCTACGTAGGGCTTGGAGATCAATTCGCCCACCACCTTGATTTGTATCTCCGAGTCTTGGCTGACCAAAGGAAGGGCCAACAAGAGGGCGGTTAAAAATTGGCTTGATACATCTCCTCGGACTTCAATGGGTGCGCAGATGTTGATCTTGGCGTGCTGAATTTTTAAGGGCGGGAAGCCAGGATCTTGCAAGTACTCGATGGAAGCGCCTATTTGTTGCAAGGCCTCGACCAAATCTTTGATCGGCCTCTCGTACATGCGCTGCACCCCTGTCATCGTCACGTTTGCACCGAGCAAAGACAAGGCCGCGCACAAAGGTCTCATGGCAGTGCCTGCATTGCCTAGAAAGAGGGTCATCTCGCTCAAGTTTTGAAGCGAGCCGCCAAGGCCTGTGATGCAAACGCTGTGTTGCTCTTTTTTAAGGTGACAGCCCAATTGCTCTAACGCATCAAGCATCACTTGGGTGTCGTCCGAGTCCAACAAGTCGTGCACCCAAGTTTGTCCCTCACTCAAGGCCGCCAACAAGAGCACTCTGTTGGAGATGCTTTTAGAGCCTGGCAAAGTGACGCTTCCAAATGCACTCAGAAGTGGCGGTAAATCAAGAAAATGTTGGTTGAACATGGCGGCTCAATGAAGGGGCGAACAAATGACGTGGAGTAGTTTTTATGACTTTGGGGGAATGGGCGACCAATTTTTCTTGATGTCGCTGGCCGTTTCAATGAGATGCTCAATGGCTTGAGAATCTTTGCTGATCATTGCCGACTCAAAGTCGGCAATGGCCCCTTTGAACAAAGCCAATTGGTTCAAAACTTCTGTTTGGTTGGATAAAAATATGTCGAGCCAAACAGAAGGTGCGCTTGCTGCAATTCTAGAAAAATCCCTAAATCCAGGCCCCGCCAAGGACAGAATCAAATCCCTTTTGTCTTGGGCGGCAATGGCGTTGACGGCTGCAAAGGCAATCAAGTGCGGCAAGTGACTCACCGCTGCCAAGGCTTGGTCATGCTCATTGGGCGTCATGATGCTGACAGTTGAGCCTACAGCTGTCCAAGCTTGGACAGCGAGCTCGATTTTCTCAGGGTCGCTTTGATCGCTCGGTGTCAGGATGGTATTGTGATGATCAAACAAATTTGCTTCAGCATGCTCCACGCCATGGCGCTCTTTGCCCGCAATTGGGTGAGCCGGGACAAAGCAGTTAAATCGTTCTTTCATTGCTCTTTGAGCGGATAAAGTGATTTGTGATTTTGTTGATCCAACGTCCATGACCAATGCATTCAATGTCATCCCCTCACGAATGCTTGACAGGCAGGCCTCCATTGCATTGACTGGAACGGCAACAAGGACCAAATCTGCATCTTTGACGGCCTCTTGAATGCTCGCGGCCGCTTCATCGATGACATGAAGAGAAAGCGCTTTTTCACGACTTTTTACAGAGGCGCTAAAGCCACTGACGTGATCAACGGCATTTGCACGCTTGAGCGCCAAGGCAAACGAGCCTCCAATCAAGCCGCATCCGATCAATGCAAGTTTTTTGAATCGCATGGCAGCTCATTCGCTCACTGGGTAGGAGCCCAGTATTTTGTAATATGCACACAAGCCCTTGAGCTCTTCCAAGGCTTTGGCAACATTGGCGTCGGTGATGTGACCTTGCAAATCGATGTAGAAAAAATACTCCCATTGACCGGACTTGGCGGGTCTAGACTCAAAACGCGTCATCGACACGCCATTGTTTTTAAGTGGAACCAACAAGTCGTGAACTGCACCAGGACGATTGGGTACAGAGACCACCAATGAAGTGCAGTCTTTGCCAGATGCAGGCGGCGTGGCCAGTGTTTGAGGTAAACAAATGATGGCAAATCGGGTTTTATTGATCGCCTCATCTTGTATGGCATGGGCGACGATGTTTAGGCCAAACTGACTGGCCGCTCTCTCGCCGGCCAATGCCGCCCATTGTGGATTGCTCGCTGCCAATCGTGCACCTTCAGCGTTGCTGCTGACAGCCCTTCGCTCCACGTTGGGCATGTGTTTTGAAAGCCAAGACTGGCACTGTCCAAGAGCTTGGGGGTGTGCCATCACAACTTGAATGCCGTCTAGAGAAGCGTTGAGAGCCATGAGATTGTGTTTGACAAGTAAACTGACCTCGCCAATGACGTGCACGGGCGAGCGCAAAAACAAATCAAATGACCTGGCCACAACACCCTCAGAGGTGTTCTCCATGCCAACGACACCAAACTGTGTCGTACCCGCGGCGGTCGCATGAAAAACTTCATCGAAATTTTGAAAGTATTCAAGTTGACACGCGCTGCCAAAAAACTCAATGGCAGCCTCCTCGGTGAAGGTCCCCTGGGGGCCCAAAATGGCAACGCGTTGTGGCGCTTCAAGGGCCAAACAAGAGGACATGATTTCTTGCCAAATGTGGCCCACATGATTGCTCAATAAAGGTCCGGTGTTTGCGGTCTTGATTTTCTCAATGACTTGAGCAACCCTATCGGGTCTGAAGAAAGGACTGCCTTCAGCACGCTTGATTTCACCGACTTGAAGGGCGACTTGCGCCCGAGCGTTTAAAAGTTCAAGTAATTTTTGATCAATTTGATCAATTTCTTGCCTGAGTTTGGCGAGACCTTCAGATTGAATTGGCTTGATCATGGTGGCTTGTTTGGATTGGCTGAAAAGTTAGGAGGATCATTGGAGCCATGAGCGCGGTGCAGTTCATGACAAAGGGGTCAGGTTTGCGTGGCTTCAAATTCTTTTAAAAATGCGACCAAGGCTTGAACGCCCTCAAGTGGCATTGCGTTGTAGATGCTCGCTCGCATGCCACCGACTGATTTGTGCCCCTTGAGTTGAAGCAAGCCCCGCTCATTCGCTTGCGATAAGAAAAGTGCATCTTTTGACGGGTCTTTTAAAAAGAACGGTACATTCATTAAACTTCGAGCATGGGGTGCAACGGGGTTGGAGAAAAAGTTGGATGCATCAATCGTCTCGTACAAGAGTCGCGCCTTGTCTTGGTTTCTCTTTTGAAGTGCTTGCACGCCGCTGAGCTCTCCCTCCCTTTGCTCTTTGATCCACTCAAAGATCAAGCCAGCCATGTAGATGCCATAGGTCGGGGGCGTGTTGTACATGCTTGAATTTTTGGCCACCGTCGTGTAATCAAATGCACTGGGACAGATCGCCAAGGCATGACCCAACAGGTCCTCTCGAACCACCACCAAGGTGAGCCCTGCAGGGCCTATATTTTTTTGAGCACCGGCAAATGCCAACCCAACCCTTGACCAATCAACAGGCTTAGAGAGGACGTGCGATGAGAAGTCGATCACCAAAGGTGCGTTGTACCCCATGGCCTTCAAATCAGGCAAATCATGGCATTCCACACCATGGATGGTCTCGTTGGTGCAAATGTGCAGGTACTGGGCTTTGGCGTTCAGTTGCCAAGTACTTGGGTCAGGGAAATCATGAAATTCAGAGGATTCGCTGCTGGCCGCAACTTTGGGTGAGCAGTAACGCTTTGCTTCCTTAAAGGACTTCTCGCTCCAGCTGCCGCTCAACACAAAATCAACCTCAAGTGAGCGGCTCAAGTTCATGGGGACGATGGCGTTTTCCGCAAGTCCTCCGCCTTGCATGAACAAGATTTTGAACTCTAAAGGGATGCTCAGTAGGGATCGGAAAAGGCGCTCTGCCTGCTCGTAGATGGAGATGAATTCTTTGCCTCGGTGGCTCATCTCCATGACACCCATCCCGCAGCCGTGCCAGTTGCTCATTTCTTGCGCTGCACGGTTGAGCACTTCTAGAGGAATGGTGGCTGGGCCAGCTGAGAAATTAAAAGGGCGCATAGTATCTTTAGACGTTGAAAATGCGAAGTCTTTTAAAGGACTTCGCATGCATGCTCAAAATTTTAAAACGCATCACGCTTGAGGTGAACTGAGGCGGTCAATGGCTGATGTGCCTGGTTTTAAGAGGGATCTGAAGGTTCCTGTCCATCTGACCCATCAAGGTCGGCGTCTTCACCCAGCCCCTCACCCGAAGCAATGACAGCGTCATTTTCTACAATTCTCTTTAAGCCACTGAGCTGTGAGCCTTCGTCCAAGGCAATCAATTTGACGCCTTGCGTTGCTCGACCCAGCTCTCTGATTTCAGACACCCGAGTTCTGACAATCACGCCGCGATCCGTGATCATCATGATCTCCTCCTCAGGCAGCACCAAGGTGGCCGCAACCACTTTGCCATTGCGCTCAGACTGTTGTATGGCGATCATGCCTTTGGTGCCTCGCCCGTGTCTTGTGTACTCAGCGATAGAAGTGCGCTTGCCAAAGCCGTTTTCAGTGGCCGTCAACACGCTTTGAGTCTCGTCACCTGCCACCAACATGGCAATCACACTTTGCCCCTCTTCAAGCATCATGCCTCGAACACCCCGGGCATTGCGGCCCATTGGGCGAACGTCATTTTCATCAAAGCGAACAGCTTTGCCGCCGTCGCTAAAGAGCATGACATCGTGGTGTCCGTTGGTGAGTGTCGCGCCAATCAAAAAATCGCCTGCGTCCAAGTCCACCGCAATGATGCCCGCTTTTCTGGGGTTGCTGAATTCATCCAATGCTGTCTTCTTGACGGTGCCTTTGGAGGTGGCCATGAAGACGAAGTGGTCTGTTGGGAAGGTTCGCATGTCCCCAGTCAGTGGCAAGACCACATTGATTTTTTCATCGTCTTGCAGGGGAAACATGTTGACAATGGGGCGTCCTCTTGAGCCTCTAGAGCCCACAGGTACTTCCCAAACTTTTAACCAATACAAACGACCTTTGTTGGAAAAACACAAAATATAGTCGTGGGTGTTGGCGATGAAGAGTTGGTCAATCCAATCATCGTCTTTGGTGGTGGTGGCTTGTTTGCCTCGGCCACCGCGTTTTTGTGCGCTGTATTCAGACAGGGGTTGGCTCTTGAAGTAACCGTTGTGCGACAAGGTGACCACCATGTCATTGGGGGTGATCAAGTCTTCTGTGCCCAAGTCTTGTGCGTTGAGCTCGATCACGCTTCTTCGCGCACCCAGTTTGGTTTGTCCAAACTCTTGTTTAACTTCTGTGAGCTCCTCGGAAATGATGTTTGAGACGCGTTGGGGCTTGGACAATATGTCCACGAAATCATCAATTTCAGCCATCACGTCTTTGTACTCATTGACGATTTTGTCTTGCTCTAAGCCGGTCAAGCGCTGCAAGCGCATTTGTAAAATTTCTTGAGCCTGAGTTTCGCTCAAGCGGTAAAGTCCATCTTGACCCATGCCAAAGTGAGCTTCTAAACCATCGGGTCTGTAGTCTTTGGGGTCAACGGCTTGTCCATCGGCGCGAGCTCGGCTGAGCATTTCACGCACCAATTGACTGTCCCAAGCAAGTGTCATCAACTCAACTTTGGCGACAGGTGGCGTTGGTGCTTGGCGGATGATTCTGATGAATTCGTCAATGTTCGCAAGTGCCACGGCCAAGCCTTCGAGCACATGACCTCTTTCGCGTGCTTTGCGCAGGTTGTAAACCGTGCGACGCGTCACCACTTCACGGCGATGCTGCAAGAAGATGTCGATCAACTGCTTTAAGTTGCACAGTCGTGGTTGGCCATCCACCAAGGCCACCATGTTGATGCCAAAGGTGTCTTGGAGTTGAGTCTGCTTGTAGAGATTGTTCAGCACAACCTCAGGGACTTCACGCGACTTCAGTTCAATGACCAAGCGCATGCCGGATTTGTCCGACTCGTCTTGAATATGACTGATGCCTTCAATTTTCTTTTCGTGCACCAATTCAGCCATGCGCTCTTGCAACGTCTTTTTATTGACTTGATAGGGCAATTCATCCACGATGATGGCTTGACGTTGACCTTTGTCGATGTCTTCAAAATGGCATTTGGCGCGCATCACGACGCGTCCGCGTCCAGTTCGATACCCGTCTTTCACGCCATTGATGCCGTAAATAATACCGGCCGTTGGAAAGTCAGGCGCCGGCACAATGGCCATGAGGTCATCAACCGTGGCGTCTGGGTTTTTTAGCAGGAAAAGACATGCATCAATGATTTCGTTGAGGTTGTGTGGCGGAATATTGGTGGCCATGCCCACAGCAATACCCGCAGAGCCATTGACCAAAAGGTTGGGTATACGGCTTGGAAGCACCAAGGGCTCTTTTTCTGAGCCGTCGTAATTGGGACCAAAGTCAACGGTTTCTTTGTCAATGTCGGCAAGCATCTCGTGCGCAATTTTTGACAGCCTGATCTCTGTGTATCGCATTGCGGCAGCATTGTCACCGTCCACCGATCCGAAATTACCTTGTCCGTCTACCAGCATGTGGCGCAAAGAAAAGTCCTGAGCCATGCGCACGATGGTGTCATAGACTGCACTGTCACCGTGTGGGTGGTATTTACCAATCACGTCGCCCACGATACGAGCAGACTTCTTGTAGGCTCTGTTCCAGTCGTTGTTGAGTTCATGCATGGCAAAAAGAACTCGTCGATGAACTGGTTTTAGGCCGTCTCTTGCATCAGGAAGTGCGCGACCCACAATCACGCTCATGGCGTAATCGAGATAGCTGCGGCGCATTTCCTCTTCAAGGCTGATGGGTAAAGTTTCTTTAGCGAACTGGGTCATTGAATGTGGCCGATCTTCATACAAACTTCATATTTTAGAGCCCTAAAGAGGGGGGGTGTTGTGTGTCTTTAAAGCAACAGCCCAACTTGCCGAAGCCCATTGGACTTGGACAAATGGATTGCTTTTTGATTCAGGCGCACCAGTGTGGCACAATAAGCGCAACAGGGTGACGAGAGGTGACCCTCAATTCTCGCAGTTTGACTGCATATGTTTCGTTCCAAGAGGAAAATATGAAGAAATTCACTCAATTAGCATTCGCTTTATCTGCAGTTTTATTGTTGGGTGCTGCAAACGCACAATCCATTGACAACTGGCGCTCAGCCAACGGTGAAACTTGGAAAAACAGCACAGGCCTGTGCTACAGAGACAGCAATTGGACACCAGCCACTGCGGCTCCTGATTGTGATGGCGCGATCAAACCCGCTCCTGCACCCGTTCCCGTTGCCGCACCAGCACCTGCTCCAAAAGCAGCACCAGCACCTGCACCTGCACCAGCGCCAGCCGCTGCATCGAAGGTAACTTATGCTGCCGATACATTTTTTGACTTTGATAAATCTGTGTTAAAGCCAGAAGGCAAAGCCAAGCTCGATGACCTGGTAAGCAAAATCAAATCCATCAACTTAGAAGTCATCATTGCTGTGGGTCACACTGACTCTGTCGGCACAGATGCTTACAACCAAAAGTTGTCAGTGCGCAGATCCGAGGCCGTCAAAGCTTATTTGGTGAGCAAAGGCATTGAGAAAAACCGCGTATACACAGAAGGCAAGGGCGAGAAACAACCCGTTGCTGACAACAAGACAGCTCAAGGCCGCGCTAAAAACAGACGCGTTGAGTTGGAAGTTGTTGGAACACGCGCCAACTGATTCAAATTTTGATTGAATGGAAAACCCCGCTCATGCGGGGTTTTTTAATGAGCGCTTAGAAAACATCAACGAACTTGGTGAAAATGTTTAAAGTCTTGGATGCTTTGATTCCGCATCATTTCAAATCCTGCATTTTTTTATGGGTCTTTTTGTATGACAAACCTCAATAATGTGGATCCTTCTGAATTGAGTAAATTTTCTGATTTGGCCCATCGCTGGTGGGATACTCAAAGTGAGTTCAGGCCCTTGCATGAAATGAACCCACTGCGTTTGGCTTGGATTGAAGGATGTTCACCACTAGCCGGTCAAAAAGTACTTGATGTGGGCTGTGGGGGAGGGATTTTGTCTGAAGCCATGGCTGCAAGGGCCTTGAGTGTCAAGGGCATTGATTTGGCATCAAAGTCGCTCAAAGTCGCGCAACTTCATGCACTGGAGTCAGGACTTCTAAATGTGCAGTACCAAGAGGTCAGTGTCGAGGCCTTGGCGCAAAGTGAGGCTGGGCAGTACGATGTGGTGACGTGCATGGAGATGCTGGAACATGTGCCAGACTATGCCTCTGTAGTGAAGGCTTGCAGCCAATTGGTCAAACCTGGTGGATTTGTTTATTTTTCGACGTTGAACCGTTCCCCAAAATCATATTTATTTGCCATTCTTGGGGCCGAATATATTTTGAATATTTTGCCCAAAGGTACGCATGAATATGCCAAGTTCATCAAGCCCAGTGAACTTGCCAGGGCTCAAAGGGACAATGGTTTGCAAGAAATTGATATCAAGGGCATGGGTTACAACCCCATCACTCGACGTTACTGGTTGAACAAGGATGTGAGTGTCAATTATTGGGTTGCTACACAGAGAAGTCCAAACTGATGCAAGTCCATCATAAGTTGGCAGCGCCTAAGGCTGTCTTGTTTGATTTAGATGGCACGCTTATCGATTCTTCACTTGATCTGGGTGCTGCTGTTGATGAAATGCGCATCAAAAGAGGACTTGCTGCAAAGGGAGCTGAGCATTACCGTGAAGTCTGTGGTGCCGGGGCTCGAGGTCTCTTGAGATTGGCTTTTGATATGGGGCCTGATCACAAAGACTATGAGTCCATGAAGCATGAGTTTTTCGATCAATATCAATCCATGCTGACAAGACAGACGAATTTCTTCAAAGAAATTCCCGAGCTGATTCAGGCCTTGATGGACCAGGGTTTTCTTTGGGGCGTTGTGACCAACAAAATGGAGCGTTTTACATTGCCCTTGACACAGAGTTACCCATTGTTTGCTTATTCAAAGGCCGTGGTCTCTGGGGACACGACGCCGCACGCGAAGCCTCATCCAGAGCCCTTGTACGAGGCGGCAAGAAGAATGGGTTTGGCGCCAGAGGAGTGTTGGTACGTGGGGGATGATCAACGCGATATGCTTGCTGCCAAAGCGGCGGGCATGGTCGGCGTTGCTGCTCTTTATGGGTACATCGGTGGG
>CAIOTD010000183.1 GCA_903861115.1 uncultured Burkholderiales bacterium | reverse complement strand
GCTCTTCTTGGTGGAGAGTTTGTTGAGCAGATGATCGAGCCAAGCGTGTGCGCTCAGGTCTTGGAAAAACCGCTCACGGATGTTCAATAGGGTGGGGGCTGAAGACAACCACGTCTGCAAGGCCTCTCGCTGCATCTCTTGTTCATGCATCAGCTTGAATTTAAGCAACACCGTGGCCGCATAGCTTGCGTGGCTACCAGGGCTACCGCGAAAGTAATCGAGCTTGCTTTTGGCCTTGTCCAAACTGTTTTGAAGATGTGTAAACACTGGCCCGTGCCCGGGGACGACCAAGCGGGGTTGCAAGTCTTCAATCATCAAGAGTGTTTGTTCAATGTGTTGAAAACCAACCTCTCCATTGAGTTCAGGGAAAACAACGCCAAATCCATTTTCCCAAAAAGCATCTCCGCTGATCAATATTTTTTCTTTCGGTGCAAATAAAACCATGGCATCCATGTCGTGTCCGGGTGCAGCATGAATTTGCCAGACCCGTCCATTGATGTTCAATTCAGTATTGGGTCGGATTTGATTTTCTGCGTTGAAAGGTGGGCATTTCTGACCTATGCTCTCATGCGTTTCTTTTAGAAAAGACCACTCCTGAACGGCCCCCCATTGACCGCAGGGAATGAAGGTGGCTGGTGATGCATGCAAGTGCTGCAGATGTGCATTTCCCCCGCAGTGATCGGAATGCAGATGGGTGTTGATGATTTGATGCAAATGCCCAAGGGGCAAGTGATGGCGAATCAGTGCTTGGAGTTGATGCTGCTGAGAGACGTGTCCTGTGTCGACAATCGTGGGCGTGTCGCCCAGCATCAATAAAGAGTTTGAAGAAAGCCAACCTCTTTCAAGAAAGACAAGATCAAATGGAAGAATGCTCAATGAATTGAATTGAATTGAAAACGAGAGATGAACTTTATGTGCCTTGAGCGTCCTTCAACGTCTGAACATCTCGCAACTCACGGCGTAGAATTTTTCCAACGTTGGACTTGGGCAGGGTGTCTTTGAATTCAATGATCTTTGGCACCTTGTAGGCGGTCAATTGTGACTTGCAATAAGAGATGACATCTTCTTGCGTCAGTAAGGGATCTTTTCTGACAACGAACAGCTTGATGGCTTCGCCTTGTTTTGCATCAGGGATGGAGACAGCGGCACACTCTAAAAGACCTGGACAAGAAGAAGCAACATTTTCAATTTCACTGGGGAACACATTGAACCCACTGACCAAAATCATGTCCTTTTTGCGGTCAACAATTTTAAAAAAACCATTTTTATCTTGCGTTCCAATGTCGCCTGTCTTTAAGTAACCGTCAGCCGTAAAGGCCCTGAGTGTTTCAGCGGTTTGATTGAAGTACCCTTTCATCACATTGGGGCCTTTGATACAAATCTCGCCACTTTGGTGGGGGCCCAGTGTTTGCCCGTTGTCATCTTTGATGACCATGTCGATGCCAGGCAAAGGGATGCCAATGTTGCCGGAAAAGGAGGATAAATTGATCGGGTTGTTGCTTCCCACGGCGCATGTCTCAGACATCCCCCAACCCTCAATCATGGTGGAGCCGGTCACGGCCTTCCACTCCTTGGCCGTGCTTTCTGAGGCGGCCATCCCTCCGGCTTGACTGACAACGAGGTCTTTGAAGTTCAGATTGCGAAAATTTTCATTTTGCAGCAAGGCGTTGAACAGCGTATTGACAGCAGGGAAAATATGAAAAGGGCGTTTGGCCAAAACGGCCACAAACTTTTTGATATCCCTGGGATTGGGAATCAGTGTGATGAATGAGCCCGTGCGAATCGCAAAGAAGCACAGCGTCAAAGCAAAGATATGATAAAGCGGGAGTGCTGCGATGCTGTTGATGTTTTTAGCCTCTCCCTTGCCCTTGATGGCAGGCGAGAACCAGTATTGTGCTTGAAGCGTTGCGGCAATGATGTTTTTATGGGTCAATATGGCCCCTTTAGAAAGTCCCGTGGTGCCACCGGTGTACTGCAAAAAAGCAAATGATTCTGGCTGAATGATGGGTCGATGGAAATCGAAAGATTGACCGTCGGACAGGGCCTTTTTCAAGCGAGAAACCAAAGGCAGGTGACCCAAAGCGTTGGGCCCATTGAGCTGAAAGGAGGGAACCATTTTTGCTAAATATTTGACCGCAAAGTTGATCCATGCACCTTTCAATCGCCCAAGCAAATCACCCAAAGAGGTCAGGACAATGGACTCAAGGACCGTTTGATTCAGGACGGGCTCTAAGGTGTGTGCAAAATTTTCTAAGATGATGAGGACCGTGCAGCCCGAATCACGCAGTTGGTGCTCAAGCTCTCTAGAGGTGTAAAGGGGGTTGATGTTGACGCAAACGAAGCCTGCCCGCAAGATACCGGCCATGACAACTGCGAATTGTGGAACATTGGGCAGCATGATGCCAATGCGAGCACCCGGTTTGAGTCCCAAGTGTTGAAGCCATGCGGCAAAGCCCTTCGAGAGTTGATCCAACTCCCTGTAGGTCATCCATTGGTCCATGCAAACGCTAAAGGGCTGATCAGCATGTTGAAGAAAGGAAGCCTCAAGCAAATCACGCATGGAGTCAATGGCAGACATGTCAATCGTGCGTGGCACATCTGCTGGGTAATGATCAAACCAAGGTCTATCCATGAACAACTCCTATGCCTCAATTGTCCTCCAAGTTCAACTTTATCAAGCCTAGGTCTCACCCCCAGTTGCGAAAGAAAGTAACTTGTGAGTGAAGAGGGGAAAACCCAACAAGTCAAAGTGGAGAAAAGAACAAAAATAGGACAAAACTAGGGAAAACCCTTAAAATAAAATCAACTTGTTCTAGCGCAACACCAAAAGTCAGGCGCTTTTAAAACGGAAAGCATCAAAAATGCAAACGCTCAGTATCCATCAAGGCCTCAAAGCATGGGGATTGGTCAAAACGCAATTCAAAAAAGCGGCTCATTTTGAGCGTCGCACGGTGATTTGCACTCTCCACCGAGAGCACGTGGCCCAAATTGAGGCCCACCTTTTAAGCCTGAGTGAGAAAGATCGGTATTTGCGCTTTGGTTACCAGGCCAAAGATGAGCAAGTTCAAAGCTATGTCGAGCACATTGACTTCTCCAGAGACAAGATCCTCGGTGTATTGGACTCTGATTTGCAGTTGGTTGCCATGGCCCATTTGTCCTTGGCGCGACCCTCTAAGTTCACTTTGTGTGCAGAGTTTGGCGTCTCCGTGCTGCCGCCATACCGAGGACGCGGCTTGGGTGCGCATTTGTTTGAGCACTCCAGCATGTTGGCCAGGAATGAGGGGGTCAGCATGTTGTTTATCCATGCATTGAGTGAGAATGCGCCCATGTTAAAAATCGCAAGCTCTCACGGCGCTAAGCTAGAGCGCTTTGGCGGAGAAACCGATGCCTTTTTGCAGTTGCCGGCAAGAAATTGGGCGAGTCGATTGCATCAATGGTTTTTGACTTTTTATGGCCAAACGGACCTGGAAATTAAGATGCAGGTCAGGCAATTTTGGTACTTGTTGAGTCAAATTCAAGAAATCAGGCAAGGGGTGCGCGATGGACGAGAACTGGCCAGTGCTTGGAACCCGAGTTTGTTCAAGGGCGAGACGTTGGAGCGGTACAAAAAATAAAAGTGCTCGATGCAAAGGGCACAACTTCTGTCTCAAAAGGGCAGGCTAGTCGGTAAATAGGCTATGCTAAGGACTTCGCCACCACAAGACCCGTTTTAATTTATCGTGTTTAAACATCAGTCCCACGACGTCAACACCTCCATTCTCCATTCGCTGTGGTCTTCGATCAGGGACATGTTCAAGCCCGTTTTGAGAAGCAAAGATCAAGTGATTGAGGTTTTGCACAAGGCGCAAGGCGCAAAACTCATCCAGGCAGAAAGCCGGCAAATGATGGAAGGCGTGCTGAAGGTTGCCGATCTCAAAGTACGAGACGTCATGATTTCGGCAACGCGCATGGACATGATTGACATCAATGCGTCCTTTGAAGACATTTTGAACCATGTCATCGACATCGCTCACTCAAGATATCCTGTGTACGAGGATCAAAAAGAAAACATCATTGGTATCTTGCTGGCCAAGGATTTGCTCAAACTACAACGCTCGCCAACTTTGAATGTCAGGACGCTGCTGCGCTCAGTGGTGATGGTGCCTGAGAGCAAGAGTTTGGTTGAACTTTTAAAGGAGTTCAGAGTCAATCGCAACCATCTGGCCGTGGTGATCGATGAATTCGGCCGTGTGGCGGGCTTGGTGACCATTGAAGATGTTTTAGAGGAAATTGTCGGTGACATTGAAGATGAGTTTGATACGGACGAGGAGGCCGGAGACATCTTTGCTTTGGTCGACAGGACCTATCGTGTTGCTGGAAGCACCTCGCTCAAACGAATCGCTCAGGCCTTTGAGGTGAGTGAATGGCTAACTCAGGAGATGCAGTCCTTTGAGACCATTGGCGGGTTGATTGCGCATGAAATGGGACATGTGCCGGTTAAAGGTGAGATCTTTGTGCTGAACGATCTGCGTTTTGAAGTGATGCACACAACCGCGGGTGTCGTTAAATGGTTTAAAGTCAGACCTGCTGCTCACCGAGCCAAGCCCCTCGAAGGTCGCCACCAAAAGACAGCTTTAAATTCAAAGCCAACGAATCACGTGGTCTAGAGGGGTCGCATTGTTTGGCGCTGAAGAGGTCGACAAGCACATCAAGATCGCGGAAAAAAACCGTACCAAACAAATTGGGTTTATGCTGATATTCACATCCAAGTCGAGAGGCGCACAGCTTTGTGCTTTTGCTGTTGTTGCGGGTCTTTGCCAAGCTTGGTCGATGGGGTTGCCCTTTCATTTGGGAGCCAATGGCGCTTTGCAGTGGGCTGCGATGTTGATCCTGGCCTGGGTCACCTTGCGTTGTCGTTCAAGCAAAGAAAATGCATGTGTGGCCTTCGTTTTTCAAAGCACGGCTTTGGCGGTGACGTTTTGGTGGATTTTTATCTCCCTGTACGTGTATGGCGAAATGAACGGGTTGTTGGCTGCTTTCGCCGTCGTGTTGCTCGCCAGTGCACTAGCGATGTATTGGGCCGCCCTTTCTTGGGCTTTTTTTAAATTGTCCTGGGAGGCGAAGGATCCCTCTGAGCGCCGCTCAAGTCAAGGCTTGGAGAAATGCCGAGTGGCCCTGCTCTTTGGACTGACTTGGTTGTTGTCAGAGTTGTGCCGAGGGCAATGGTTCACAGGGTTTCCTTGGGGCGCCTCAGGCTATGCGCACAATGACACTTGGATGGGTTTGCTCGCGCCTTGGGTGGGGGTGTACGGCATTGGTGCTTTGAGTGCAATGTTGGCCATGTGGGTGGCCCAAAGGTGCGTTGAGCAGTGGCCAACAAAGGAGCGCTTATTGTTGAGGGGACGCGACAAGCAGAAATGGGCCGTTTTGATCATGCCGATTTTGATGTTGTTGAGTTTGTCGACTTGGCCGCTGTTCAAGGCTGTGGATCTGGCCACTTTGGGCGCGCCTGGTTCACTGGCGCAAGAAGGGGATTCCAAGGCCTTGAGGGTTGAGCTGCTGCAAGGCAACGTGCCTCAGCAAACAAAATTTAGGAACGATCGTTTTTCAGCTGCGCAGTGGTATTACGACCAAATTGTGGGCTCAAACGCGCAGTTGGTGGTCACGCCAGAGACTGCTTTTGCGATGACGATCGATGAGTTGCCTAAGGCGTTCAATGCTTCCATCAAACATCATTTGCTTGCTGAGCAACAAGCGGTGTTGCTCGGGATGCCTAGCAAAGACGATGGACAATACGCAAACAGTGCCATTGGCCTTGTGGGTGAGCGGGCGCAGGAGTACCGCTATGACAAAGTCCATTTGGTGCCTTTTGGGGAGTTCATTCCACCTTTTTTTAAATGGTTTACAGATCAAATGCAAATGCCACTGGGCTTTTTTAAGCGAGGTGAGGCAGCCCAAGGCAATTTGCAATTTTTGAGCCAAAAGATTGCCCCCAATATTTGTTATGAAGATCTGTTTGGCGAAGAGTTGGCCGCAAGATTTATAAAGCCCGATGAGTCGCCTAGCATTTTGGTCAACATGAGCAATATCGCCTGGTTCGGGGACACGGTGATTTTGGATCAGCATTTGGAGATATCAAGAATGCGAACGCTTGAGTTGCGCCGTCCGATGATTCGTGCGACGAACTCAGGTGTAAGTGCTGTCATTGACCATCAAGGACATGTGCTGGTGAGGGCAAAGGCGTTTACTCAGGAAAAAGTGAGCGCATGGGTGCAGGGCCGCTTTGACGCGCCGACCCCCTATGCCTGGTGGGCGAGCCGTTGGGGCCTGTTGCCCTTGTGGGCCTTGGGACTGGGCGCCTTGGGCTGGGCATGGATACAAAGAGCGAGCCGATTAAAGGCGGGTTGAGCCCATTGAGGTTCAAGCTCTGTGCAACTTTAACGCGTGCGTGCCCTCTGAGAGCCTCAGAGGGGGTTAAAATTGAGTTTCGAATTCAAAAAAAGAAATGGATCCAAGTTGTGACATCGTTGGTGGTGTCGCACGTCAAAGGC
>CAIOTD010000182.1 GCA_903861115.1 uncultured Burkholderiales bacterium | reverse complement strand
TGTTTATGTGGTCGATGGAGTTCGCATTGTTGGCTTTGACAATGAGCGCGGCAAGGGTGACCCCTGTCATATTGATGGCAAGGAATCGGCTTACGCTTTCACAAGCGTTGACCAATTGTTGGAAGACTTTATTGCAGCCGTAGAAACGAGGAGAGCATCATGACGCAGAGAAACCTGACCATTACTTTGCAGCCAGACTGGAAAACTGCAATTCGTGCAGTGGGCGTTGCCGCCAAAGCAGATGCATATCAAGGTGAAGTTCTTAACTTTGAAACGCCAGCCCAGTTCTTTGGCCAGTTGTCAGAAAAGCGGTGGGACATCGTTCGAGCTGCACAAGGTCAGGGCGAGATGTCGGTGCGTGAGTTGGCTCGTGTTGTTGATCGTGATGTGAAACGTGTGCACGATGACATTGTGATCTTGGCGAAACTTGGCCTGCTTGAGAGAAATGAAGGTGGTGGTGTGAGTTGCCCTTACACATCCATGCACATTGATATGTACTTGCAAGCGCCCTGATTCGCACTGCGGCGCTAACAGAGTCTGCCCAGCAGGGCTTGTCGAGACCATCCTTACAAACACCCCACTTAAAGCGGTCTTGCTCATAGGCGGCGACTTGACTGGTGATGACCTTTGGTATGACGTGAATGTCACTCTGAGCGATCGCTCATATGACAATCACTTGGAAGAACTGCGAACGGAGGGGAAGATCAATGGCTAAGAAATTTTCTGAATTGCGTGCAAAGATGACACCCGAAGCACTTAAACGTGCTGAATCGATGGCGCAAACAATGTTGGCTGAAATGCCCTTGAACGAATTGCGTCAGGCTCGAGGTTTGTCACAAAAGATGCTGGCTGAGCTGCGGCAAGTTCAACAACCCTCAATTGCCAAGATCGAAAAACGTACCGCTATGTAACACTCCACCCTGCGAAGCCACATTGAAGCCAAATTGAAGCCATGGGTGGAGGACTGGATGTTGTCGCTAGATTTCCTGATGGTGCGGTCAAGATCAGTAACTTCTCTGATCTGGGTAAAGCAGCCTGAGTTTATGTCTCATGACTTAGCTGTTTTCTTATTGGGGCATCAATCATGCCTAGCATGACAGTTGAGGAAACCACCTGCGCTCAATTTGCAGCTGAGCAGTACAGGATTCTTTTTCAGGACAAGCTTCACAGCATTTGAGTCGGCCTCGCGTGTCGCTCTAGCAAGAAATGCCTTAAGAGCCCATCAACTTTCGCATCCCCCAAGAAGTCCTGCGGCTTGTCAAGAACGCCGTCAATGGGTCTTGCCCAAAGACTTTGCAGGGACGTGCCTTTGCGCAAGCGCATAAAAATTCAGCGCCTTGATCTGCTCAAAAAGGTGCTCGATGTCCAATGACATCCTCATTTCTTAGCCCGTTGGGTTGATGGCTTGGCTGTTTTGCCTTTCCCTGTAGACGAAATAGAGCTTTTTTAGGACGGGAAGAAGGTTTACGTAGGTTTTTGTAGGGTTTGGAAAGCGTGTTCGGGTGTAATACCGTCACCCATTTTTCAAACTCTTTACCTGCACATGACGGCCTTCACCCTTCAGAAATTGAACCTCACTGGGCCCAGCAGCAGTGTGCGTCTCACCCGCTCTGAGGCAGAACTGCTCAAAGCCTTCACAAAAGCAACAAACGCTCAGCTCAATTTTGCTGCGCTCGACAAACTTTTATCAACGCATCTGAGTGACACAAGTGCAAAAGCGGCTCTTCAAGTGCGCATGGTCAGGCTCAGAAAAAAAATGCACGCCTGCGGTGCCGAAGGCTCTGTGATCGAATCCATTCGCAATGTGGGCTACCAACTCTTTGAGCCCATTGATATTCAATAATTTTTTAAAAAACAAAACATGAACATCCATCTACAAGCGTTCAATGCACAAAAGACGCCTCGGGCTCAACAAGTCGTTCTTGGCCTCTTGCTCGCAGGCGCCTATTTCTCTTCATGGGCCCAGCAGTTGCCCAACGCAGGGGTCCTTGAGCGTGGGGCTGAGCAGGGCTTCAAAGCCATGCCACAACCCAAGCTCAAACCACAAGATTTGAGTGCACCAGAGTGGGCGCCGCCAAAGGCGGGAGAGGTGAGTGTGACGGTAAAGAAATTTGAATTTCAGGGCAACAAACTCTTGAGCAGTGAGGTCTTGAGCGCTGCGCTTTCCCCACTTCTGAACAAGGCCTTGAGTTTTGCACAACTCAAAACGGCGAGCGACGAGGTCATGAATGCTTACCGACAAGCGGGTTGGATGGTCAGGGCCTTTTTGCCCAAGCAAGAAATTGACAATGGGGTTGTACAGGTTGCCATCGTTGAAGGTGTTTTTGGGGGAACACAAGTCGATGGTGATGCGCCAAAGCGCATCAGCCCCTCGCGCTTGATTGCGATCGGTAATTCAAGCAACACGATGGGCGAGGCTGTGCGTGCGATTCGCTTAGACAGGGCCATCCTTTTGATGGACGATCTCCCCGGTGTGGTGGTCACGGGCAACTTGGTGGCGGGTGAACAAACAGGGCAAACAAATTTGTCCGTGCAAGCGATCGATTCGCCCTTGATTGATGCCAGCATGAGCGCAGACAATGCAGGCTCTGTCTCAACGGGGGCCTCTCGTTTGATGTTGAGTGCGAACCTCAATTCACCTGCAGCAATGGGGGACCTCTTGAGCACCAATCTCCTCAAAAGCGAGGGCTCCAACTATGGTCGCTTGAGTTACGCCTTGCCCCTGGGCTCCAATGGCTGGAGAGTGGGTGTGCATGCGTCTTCTCTCAACTACAGTTTGATTGGCAATTTTGCCGCCTTGGGGGCCAAGGGAACGGCCTACACAAGCGGCTTGGATGCAAGTTTTCCCCTCATTCGTTCACAACGCTACAACGTGAACCTCACGGGCAACTTTGATCACAAGTGGTACGAGAACCAGGCCAATCAAAGTGTCACCTCCAAGTACCAAATGCAAGTGGGCAGTGTGGTGCTGAGTGGCAACGCCTGGGACAACAATTTAGGAGGCGGCGCCTTTAACTACAGCATGGGCTTGACCCAAGGCCGCGTGAATTTGAACGACTCGCCCAATCAATTGGCCGATGCACAAGCCGGGCAAACGGCGGGCCATTATGTCAAAGGCAACTTCAACATCAGTCGACAACAAGTCTTGACACAAAATGCAAGTCTGCTCTTGAGTTTCACGGCCCAAAAGGCCAACAAGAATTTAGACAGTTCAGAAAAAATTTATTTGGGGGGTGCCAATGGTGTCAGGGCCTACCCCTCCAACGAAGGCGGCGGCAGCGACGGTCAGACCTTGAGCATTGAGCTTCGCGAGCGCCTCTTTGAGGTCTGGACCCTGGCGGGCTTTTATGACCAGGGTCGTGTCACGGTGTACCACGACAACCAAGATGTCATGGGGGGTCCATTGACGGCTTTGAATGCGTTCACGTTGAAGGGCGCAGGACTCAGTCTTTCATGGCAGGGCTTGGCGGGTGTTGATTTGAAGTTGAGTGTGGCCAAAAGGTTCATGGACAATCCCTTGTCCAATGCCAAAACAGGCGCTGATTCCGACGGCACCTTGCGCTTGAACCGGGTTTGGCTCAATGCCAACGTGGCCTTTTAAGGGCAGCACTTGGATGTCTTTTTTCCTTCCGTGTTGAGGTCCAAGCCAGCGTGAAAAGCCATGCGAGCATGAACCGCTCTTATCGACTGATTTGGTCTGAGGCCACGCAGTCGTATTGTGCCGTGGCCGAAACGGCCAAGGGCGCCAAAAAGGGGGGCGGAGCCAGAACCCTTCGCCGCCACTTGGGGGTGGTGCTCTCGGGCGTGCTCTCCAGCGTGGCTTTGAGCACAGGCCTTGGCTCACTCACCTACGCTCAGCAAGCGCCTCCTGGGGTCAATGCCTCAGCCTACTTTGCCGATGTCAAAGTGGCCCTGCTTGCACCAAAGCTCACGCAACTGCCCTTGTTGAACAATGTGGCGCAAGGCCAGGTTCAAATTTCACAGTCACAAGCGGACAAAAGTGCTGCCATGACGGTGAACCAAATGAGCGACAAAGCCGTACTCAATTGGAACAGCTTCAACATCGGTGCCAATGCGCAGGTGAATTTCAATCAGCCCAGTCGCACCTCGGTGACGTTGAACCGCGTCTTGGACGCCTCGCCCAGTCAAATTTTTGGCGAACTCAATGCCAATGGACAGGTCTTCCTGAGCAACCCCAACGGGATCTATTTTTCTCCTTCTGCGCAAGTGGACGTGGGGGGGCTGGTGGCCACCACGCATGCCATCGCAGACGCCGACTTTTTGTCTGACAAAATGCAATTCGACCGCAAGGGTTCAGCCTCGGGCATTGTCAACGAGGGGCACTTGAATGCAAAACTGGGGGGCTACATCGCACTCTTGGCGCCCGAGGTGCAAAACAGTGGCGTGATCGTGGCGCAAGTGGGCACGGTGGTCATGGCCGCAGGGGAAGGGGTGACGCTCAAATTTGCGCAGAACAATTCTCTCGCTGGCATCACCACCACGCCCGCAACCATTTCAACCTTGGTGGAGAACAAATTGGCCGTTCAAGCACCTGGCGGGCAAATCATTTTGTCGGCTGTTGCACTGAATAAATTACAAG
>CAIOTD010000181.1 GCA_903861115.1 uncultured Burkholderiales bacterium | reverse complement strand
GTCGCATCGCTCAAACGGATATTTTGAAGTTTTGTATTGGTACTTAATTGGTCCAGGAGTGACCCAACATTCGCACTCGTGTCTGTCACATCCAGGGCAGTCACATTCGCATAACCATTTCCAAGCAATGTTTGCGCGTCTTGCGCGCTGGCGGCCTTGATATAAAACGTACCATTGTTTATTTTTCCGACCAAAGCCGCATCACTGACGTATTGCTGCATGGTCAGTGGAACTGGCACGGCCGGACTATCCGTTAACGTGACCGAACTTAACTTTGGACCCAAGGACTGCAGCGTATCGAATTTGGCTGAAATTTGTGCCGCTTTGTCACTCACAGCGACATGATCGATTCTTGAATCGGCAATCAAACTCAAGGCCTGCGCGGAGGACACACCACTGATGTTGGCATGCACGCCATTTTGAAATTTTCGAAACAGCGTTGCATAAGACGTCCATTGCGGCAAAGTCAGTTCAAGGTCGCTGCTCAAATCGGTCTGTACAACCGACGACACCTTATTACCCAAGGCAGACAAATCGCTCAGCTTGCCCGTGATGGCCGATCCAATGTCTTCGATCACCAGACTGCTCACATGTGAATTGTTCGCGACTGTATTTGCATTGCTAGCAGTCACCGCACTCACTTTTAAAGAATAATTGCCCGTGATGGCTGCCAAGGCATCAACATCACGGGTCAATTGTGTGGCCGTCAAAGACAAGGGAGCGATCACGCCCGTCTGTGTCACAGTGATCGGCAATGTTCTGCTATCTTGAACCAGTCCATCCATTGCGGTTTGGATCGCATCCAAATTGAGTGCAATATTGGCACTGCTGTCTTTGATTGCAATGGCACTCACTTTTGTGTTGGCTGCCAATGTGGTCACTTGACTTGCTGATGCGCTTGTGACATTGAAGAGAATGGAGTTTGCAAATTTGCCAACTGCAGTGGTGTCGTTGCTCAGTTGGGTGGCGGTCAGGGCAACGGTGCTCCCGTCCGTGGGCTCCAATGCACTCAATTGAGTCCCTAAAGCATTCAAGGCATCTAGATTTTTTGTGATCGCTGCTGCCGTGTCTTTGACCGAGACCGTTTGAACTCGACCGTCGGCAACCAAGGCCGTGGCTTCTGAAGCTTTCACCTCTGTCAAATTGACGTTGTAGCCGCCCACAATCTTGCCCAGTGTATTTTGCAAGGTTTTCCAACGACTGGCCGTCAGCGTCAGCGCCGACGTGTCCGTGTCGGTGACTTTGCTTAAACGGCTTCCCAGGGACGCCAAGTCATCAATGCTGGTGAGCAAATGACTTGTTGTGTCCTTGACTTCAACCTTGGCAACCCTTGCATTGCTTTGCGTCAAACTGAGCGCTTTGTCCGCGTCTGTGTCTGTCACATTGAGTGAGTAATTGGAGTTCACCTTTGCAATCGCAGAGGCATCCGCACTCAACTGCGCATAACTGAGGGACAACATTTGGCTCGAACCCGTGATGCTGATGCCCGTGAGCTTGGCATTGTTTTTAAGGTCATCAATCGCCACGGAGATGGCTTGGGCATTGTCTTTCACAGCCACTGTATCAACTCTTGCGTCATCAACCAAGGCCTGTGCTTCAGCAGCTGTCGCTTGCTGCACATCGACTTTGTACGCGTCACCTGCGAGGATTTTCCCCAAAACGCCACTGTATTGACCAAATTGATCACTCGTTAATTGCAGCTTATTGGGGACATCCGTGACGTGAATGCTGTTGACATGGCTTCCCAAACTGCCCAACAAAGCAATTTTGGTAGAAATATTGGCTGCCGTATCAACCACATCAATCTTAGACACCTTTTTATTGAACACAAGCATCTGGCTCATGTTCATGTCGGCACCATGCACATTGAGTTGATAGCCTGAATAGAGTTTGCCAATGACCAAGCTATCGGGCAAAAGTTGAGACGCATTGACATCGATCGGATTGTTGTCACTGCCCCTGACTTCTTTTATTCTCACACCCAGTTGCACCAAACCGTCAAGATTTGTTGAAATATTGGCAGCCGTGTCCAGAATCGAGACCGATTTGATGAACTGCTTGTTCGCATAGCCAATGGCTGTGGCAGCATCAGCGCCCGTGATGCTCAGATTGTAATTTCCCACCATCTTTGACAATGCGGTCGAGTTCGCCGCATATTGAGCTGCGGTCATGCTCATAGGAACAGAAGGATTGCTCAACACGATTTGAGACAACTTTGACGGGTTCGTCATGGTCTGCAAGGTGTTGAGCTTTAGGTTCACATTGGCGCCGGTGTCTTTGATGCTTAAACTGCTCACATGACTGTTGGCCGCCAAAGTGGCTCCAAGGGTTGCAGTTGCATCGCTCACATTGAACTGATAATTGGTGGTGAACTTGGCCAGTAATTTTGTGTATGAACTGAACTGTGTGCTCGTCGTTTTCATGACTTGCGTGGGATCGAGCTGCGTTATTTGCGTTAGATTGTTGGCGTATTTGGTCAGCGTGTCTAAATTTCGGCTGATGTTTTCCGTTGAATCACTGATTTGTATTTTGGCAACTGGATTGACCTTTAACGCGGCCAATGCCACGCTCACGCTGACAGGGGAGCTCAATGCTGCCTGGGTGTAATAGTTGGACGCGGAAACACTGTTTACTGCCATGGTCAATAGGTATCGACTTTAAACAGCGCTTCTTGATGCAATCTCGGCGAATTGAGCGAGCTTTTTAGTGAAGAACGACAAACGTGTTGATTTCAATCGCAACGGCAATGTTTTGCCGCTCATTGCGAGCGCAAAGCCCCAGTGGATTGGGTGCCCATGGGTCCAAGCCCACACAGCCGCCATGGTAGGCAGGCCCTTTCATATTCACGGGTTTTTGGCTTTTTCATCCCCGGGCTTCATGCCCTTGAGCCAATACACCCACGACAAAATCACAGCAACAGCGGTGAACATGTCTTGCGGTATTTCTTCTCCCACATCCAATTTACTGAGCAAGGCAAGGAGCTGTGGATCCTCGGCGACATAGACGCCTTGTTTTTGGGCCTCTTCAATGATGCGTCTGGCCAACTCATTTTGCCCTTTGGCGGTGACTTTAGGGGTTTTGAGTTTGCCGTACTCAATCGCCAGGGCTTCTAGGGGTTTATTCATAACGTGCTCGGATGCTCAAGCTTTGGCGTCGACGACTGTGCCCAATTTCGGCAAAGTCTCAAGGAGCACCTCTTGGGGCCTTGGCACATTAAAAATCTGAAAGCTGCTGAGCTTCAAGCCCGAGTCGGCCAACTCAAAACCCAGTTCTTTTGAGTTCATTTTTGCAAGCGCCGCCACCTCTGACTTGACCGCCCACATCACCAAATCGACTTGGCGCCCTTGGGTGATCGTGGTGTTGAGCCAAACCTCCCCGAGCAGACGGCTTTTTGAGTGGATGTCCACGCTCAATGGCGTGTCCGCCTCCCCCTGCTGGCGAGGCGGCTTTTTAAAATGCAAATCCACGGGGTCGGCATCGACAAAGGGAATCACCACTTTAAGCGACAAGGCTCCTCGGGTCCAGTCTTGTGCGCACTGCGCTTGAGCCGACTCCATTTCTTCGAGCGCGCGGTTAAGCTGGGTTTTGGCGTTTGATTTGTCCTCTGACTCAGAGGAATCCATGGCTTGCAAGAGCTTGCGCAGCAAGGTTCTCGGCGAGTCCTCAACCTCTTCGCTGCTGGCGAGCAAATGCTCTGAGCTCACCGCTTGAGAGAGCACCATTTTCTTTAGACTGTGGGTCGAGACGTGCGACATGCTCAACGACATTTTTTTGAACACCGACAACCATTGGGCAAGTGCGGGGCTGTTGGCCATCAAGCTCAATTGATCGGGCCTCAAGAGCATGGCACTTTGTGAAAAGTCCACTTGTTGCTGCAGCAGCATGCCCAGTTTTGAGCCCAAATTTTGCGCCCCCTGTCCTGAACCCGGCAGACCCATCAGGCCCAATTGGGCGTTGAGCTTTTGAGGGCTCACCAAAGAGGCAGAAGACAAGGTGGCTGTCTTGGCTGCGGCAGCATCTGAGGGCTCAAGGGCCGGTTTACCCGTCAATTGCACATTCCAACCTTGCGCGTTTTGTGTCGCGCGAACAAAGGGCATGTCTCCAGGCTTGATCCCCCATGTGTTGGGAATTTCAAAAGAAAAGTCTTTGAGCCACAAGCGAACACTGCCTGAATTGAGCGACACGGTGGCTTGAACGATCTGGTTGTCTGTGAGACCCAACTGCTGGGCCACTTGGTTTTCAACCCAGATGGGCTTGGCTTCCATTTGCACCAGAGGCACCCTTGGAACACCTAAAACGAGATCAGGGCCTTGTAACAAATGGATTCACCTCAAGAAAAAAAACCAAGCTCCAAAACTTGGGTCACCAAATCCTTTTAAAGAGGCTGGTGCTTCAATGGCAGGGGATGAAGCCATTCTAAAGAGACTGCCTGCATTTGCAATCCCCCATGTGGCGAGGAAGGATCGACCTTTTAGGGGTATTGCACCCAGTGGCGACGTTTTTCACTCGACTCAGCGTTGGCATAAACTGGCGGATAGCTGGTGTAGCCAGACAAACTTAAATTGGCCTTCTCACCTGACCAAGTGGTCCCCGCGTTACCCGCTTGCTTGCTCAGCAACTGATCCAAATTGGGCAACTTCAGACTCACACCGCTTAAAAGCATTTTGGGGTTGCCTTTGGAGAAGGCCAGCGGATTGATCGCCATCAACTCTTTTCTCAAGGCTTCAGATTTTTGTGCATGCTCGGGATACTGTTGCGCAATGACTTTATCCAAGGTGTCGCCTGGCTTGACCATATAGGTCGAACGCGCCGATGCATGGGAAGGCGAGAGTGCGCCCGGCTTGCCTGCAGACGCGAGGGCCGGGGTCTTCTTGTTCAGGACCGAACCTTTGGCTGAGGCAATCTTGCTGCCATCGTCCTTGGCGTTTTTGTCCTCCGGTGGCAAAAGCCCCCCATTGTCGTTCAAAGTCACCATCTCCAAAGGCTCTTGGGCCAAGACCCACGATGGGTGGATCACGAG
>CAIOTD010000180.1 GCA_903861115.1 uncultured Burkholderiales bacterium | reverse complement strand
GGTGAAAATGAAAAGTCCAAGCCCAATGACAGCCAGCAACAGCAATGCGATGTTGATTTGACTGAAGCTACCTCGCCCGATCGTCATGGCAAGGGCATAGGCGGCAAGCGTCATTGCGAGCAAGGCTGTCCCCATCACGTCAAATTTGACCAGCATGCCTTTTGCACCAGTGTGATCTTGTGGCAAGAACCGATGGGCAAGAACGTAGGTGAAAATGCCCAAGGGCAAATTAATCAGAAACAGTGCGGGCCAACCCAAGCCTGTGATCAATAATCCACCGAGTGTGGGTCCAAGCGCAGTTCCTACGGCGGACATGGTGCCCAGCAGTCCCATGGCGCTGCCGGTCTTCGCCTTGGATACAGTCTCACCGACCATGGCCATCGTGAGTACCATCATGATTGCCGCTCCCAAACCTTGCAACACCCGCCCTGCAATCAACAGCCACAGCGTTGGTGCGATGGCGCAAAGGCCTGAGGCCATCGTAAACAAGCCTATCCCTACCAGCATCAAGCGCCTGCGACCCATGACATCCCCCAAGCGTCCAACGCTGACGATCAGTGTGGTGATGGCCAGTAAGTAGGCGATCACCACCCACTGAACTTGTTGAAAGGATGCATTGAATGCGTGAGCCAAGGTGGGTAGACCAACATTGGCTATGCTGGTCCCCAAAGAAGACAGCAGCATGGACAAGGACAAACTGATCAAGGCCCAGCGAACAGCTGGCGTTTCTGGTCCACCGTTTGGCATGGATGCTGAGTTTGCAATGGTTGACTTCACATGAATTCCTTTTTTTTGACCCTTTAATTTAGGGTGAGTGAAGCGTAGACATTTTTAACGTATTGCACAAGACGCAAGAACTGCAAATTATTTGTGCGTTTAACGCCATATATGGCTTCAAATGCGATATCCTGAAACCATGACTACACCTGATCTCAATTTGCTTGTCGCCTTGGATGTGCTACTCACTGAGGGCAACGTTACGCGAGCAGCCAAGCGCTTGCATCTCAGTGCCTCGGCCATGAGCAGGGCTTTGGCAAGATTGAGAGACACCACCGCAGACCCACTGCTTGTGAGAGCGGGGCGTGGACTTGTTCCAACCCCAAGAGCACTTGAACTGCGATCGCAGGTCAGTGCGCTTGTACTAGCGGCCCAGTCGGTGCTTCGTCCCTCAGTTCAGCCAGACTTACAAAAGACGACCCGAACGGTCACCTTGCGAACCAGCGAAGGCTTTGCAGAAAATTTCGGTCCAGCACTCATTGAGCGAACAAGTTCTGAGGCGCCTGGTGTGAGATTGCGATTTGTGCAGAAATTAGACAAAGACAGCTCCCAGATGCGAGAAGGGATCATTGACCTTGAGACGGGTGTGGTGGCCAAAGAAATAGGGCCTGAAGTGAAGGCCCAGGCCTTGTTTCGAGACCGCTTTGTAGGCGTTGTGCGAGCCGGGCATGTGTTGAGCAAACGAAAGATCACTTCTGCAAGGTATGCGTGCGCTCGGCACATTGGGATCTCGCGACAGGGACTTGAAATGGGGCCCATTGATGATGCGATGAATGCAATGGGTCTTCAGCGAGAGGTATCTGCAATCGTTGGGGGATTTTCTACCGCGGTGGCGTTGGCACGTGCCACTGATTTGGTTGCAAGCGTTCCAGAGCGTCACACCGGAAACTTGCGGGCAGGCATGCACACCTTTGCGCTTCCATTTGAAACACCGGAGTTCACTGTGTCGTTGCTGTGGCACCCAAGGTTTCAGTCGGATGCTGTACACCAATGGCTTCGCCAAATTGTGGTGGAAACGTGTGATTTACGCACTTGAGACGACTTCAAGGCGAGGGCCGCCATCCTTACTCGCCCAAACCAAATGAATGCTCTCGCTTGGAGACGAGCAACTGTCCAATGCTGGCCAAGGAGACAAGCAACTGTCCAATGCTGGCCAAGGAGACAAGAGGGATGAGCAGCGGTCATGGTGAATTTTGTATTTGACCTTTGCGCGTGCCGTTTAGAGGCTGCAAAGCGCTTGCTGCTTAATGGGCGGCAGCATAGAAGCGATGAGAATGCTCAAGGACGGCGCTTCTTTTAAACCTCATCAGTGTGGAGGTTTGGCAACCATGATGCTGCACCGAGCGTTCTCTACGATGGTCGACATGGCAGACCTTTTGCCAGGGATCAATGATCGAGTCGTGACGGATGCACCAATGATGATCAAGTTGACTTCATTGGAATTTGCGAATTCAACAATTTTTTGTGCTGGATCCTGCGTGATGATCACATGACAGGTGACTCGCTCTGCGGGGCAATCGAGGGCAGCTGACCAGTTCTTTAGTTGTGCCAAGTGGGCCCTGACTTGTCCGCTGTGGCTATCAATTTCAGAGGCATCAATTTCATCGCTTAAATGGGTGAGCGCGCTGATGCATATCACCCGAGCATGAGCGTGAGATCTTAAAATATCATTGACCGTGTGCTCAAGAAAGGCGAACTCTTTGGCGTCAAAAGCCTCCGTTTCAAGTGCTACCAAAATGGAGTGCAGGCTTGTATTGTGTTTTGGTTTTTCAGCATTCAACCGAGGCTGGTAACCAATGTTTTTAAAGTACTGAAAAATTTGACTTTTTAAAGATGGCGCGTTGACCCAAGCAGATCGTTGGGTAAGATATACACTGTGTGGAAATTTTAAAAAATGTCTTAACTGCGATGCACTTTGAAGGCGTTCGATGGCTTTAGGCTCTAAGCAGGTCAAAATCACTTCTTGTAACCAAGGTGGCGTCTCCGGCCTGAGCTTTCTTGGAGGCAGGGGGATTTCCCAAAGTCTCTTTTTGAGGCCTTTGAGGGAATGGGTTTCTTCAAAGGGCAAAATGCCGGTCAACAACTCATAAAGAATAACCCCAGCGGAGAACAAGTCACTGCGTGCATCATCTCGGATGCCAAAAATGGTTTCTGGTGCAACATAAGGTGCAGAACCAATGCCCTTTTGACCTTGCTCAGTCAATAAGTCAGGCAAAAAATGGTGATGTGCTAGACCAAAATCAATGAGCCAAAGCTTGGAATGCTCGTCAATGATCACGTTATCAGGCTTTAAATCATGGTGGATCACGCTGGCGTTGTGGATGGAGTCCAACGCGGTAGCGAGTTGGATCCCTAGATCAACCACTTCATCCACTGAAAATATTTTCCCCTGATTAAGCAGCTCTTGAAGAGAGTGACCTGATAGCCTTTGGAGGGCAAGATAGGGGGTCTCGGTGATATCAGATGAGCCAAATACTATGGGCACAAATGGGCTTGTTAACGCACTTAAAACATTCAGTTCAGTTTCAAATCCAATGAAGCTTTCTATCGGTTGTTGGGGGCCGACCTTGGGAATTTTAAGAACGATGGATGCATCAATTCCGCGCTTGCTGGCACTAAAGATATGGGCCATCCCGCCATCGTGAATTTTTTCTCCAATGATAAATCCGTCGATTTCATTGCCTTCAAAAAGGGTTTCATTGATCGGCTTAACGTATGTAGGGGTGTCCATCTTAAAACCCAAAGATCAAACGGCGTGCAAGGCTTTTGGGTAGTCCAGAGCTTTCTATTTTTTGTGCTGCAGTGATGTGATCGTAAGGCAAACGATGAAAGGTGATGGTCTGCAGCGACAAATCCAAGATGGACATGTGCGCTTTGGGTTGACCGTCTCTGGGTTGCCCTGCTGAGCCAGCCATGATGACCCATTTTCGGCGGTTCAAAACTTTGATGGGTAAATCGGGTTGAGGCTTTAAAAAATGAAACATCTTACTGGGTAGCTCGTAATAGATCGCTGAATCGTGAACGTGACCAAGAATGGCGTAGGGTTTGTTGGCGGACTCTGCGCACCTGCGTGCATGCTGCGGATGTTGAACATAATGCCAGGCCTGCGGTTCATAGGGCGTGGCGTGCGCATAAAACACGAGCTCGTCGATTTTTACACGCGGAAGGCTTTTAAGAAACTCAACATCATCGTTGGAGAGTTGCTTGCGAGTCCATTCAATGGCAACCATTGCTTCATTGTTGAAGTTGAGCCCTGAAAATTTGAACATGGCCTCATCGTGGTTGCCAAGGAGTGCAAATCCACGGCCCTCTTCAACGATGGATCTCACAACGGCAATCACTTTGGCGGGGTCCGCGTTGTAGCCAACCATATCCCCTAAAAAGGCGAATTGTTTAACGCCTTCGCTATTGGCAAAGTCCAAGCAGCTCTGTAGTGCCTCTAAATTACTGTGTATATCAGAGATGATGGCAATTTTTTCGGTCTTTGAGTTGGATCCCAAATGGCGTCTCCCAAGAAAGCACAATCGCTTTCTGATTATCAAGGGGAATATAAATTTTGTGAAGAAAAATCGATGAAATGACAACTATTTATGTAAAGAATTCATGGGTCAACGCGCTTGGGTTTCAGGCCCCGAGGTTGGGCGCTCAAAGCGCATTCAAATCAAAAAGGGCCAGTTCGGGGTGATTGAGGTGAAAGCGATAGGTCTTTAGAGCACTTTGATGGGGACCAGACATTGGTAGCCAAAGCCACGGATGGATTCAATGACACGAACCTCACAGCCCACCTCAATCAGTTTTTTACGAAGTCGAACGATTCTGACCTCTAAGCTTGATTTGCTGATATCTGTCAGGTCTTGGTTGAGGATCTCTGCCAGTTGCCAGATCTCTAGTCGGCCTGAAGGCGCACGCGAGAAGGCGGTCAAGAGGGATGCCTCGGCCGCTGAAAGCCTGGCCTTGGCCTTTGGGCCCGAGATTTCTAGATTGGACGCAGAAATGGACAGCTCAAAGTCAGACACTTGAGTTTGTAACTCAATTTGACGGCGAGTCAGGCTGTTGATTGCTGCGGTCAGTTCATCCCAATCTACGGGCTTGGTGATGTAGAGATCTGCACCGCTCTCGTAGCCAATGACTTTGTCCTTGGAGCTCGAGCGAGCCGTCAAAATGATGATGCCAACCTTAGGATAAGAGTTTCTAATCCGAGTGGACAAACTGATGCCATCTTCACCAGGAAGATTCAAATCAATGATAAATAAATCAGTCGGGGTTGCTTTGGAGATATCTTCGAGTTCCTCGGCACACGACAGCGCCGTCACGCGGTGACCCAAGTCCTGGAGTGCTTCAGCCGTGAGCTCTCGCAAAGCATCATGGTCTTCGATCAAAACAATACTTAATGTGGCAGGCATACTTTGAATTGGATATGTGTGGCTGTGGGTTCGTAAGTACATTGTGCGCCAAGTCGTCGACAAAGATTAGACACCAAAAAAAGACCCAGTCCCGTTCCCGATTGTTTCTGAGCACCAGGTGAACGGTAGTATTTTTCAAACAGTTTGCCTGGATCAGGCCAATCGGCTGAACCAGGCAAGTTGAGGATTGAAATACAAAGCTGTTCACGCTCAGGCGTAGGCGCATGGTGATCGATGCGAATACAAACTTTTTCCCCTGGATCGCCGTAACGCAGGGCATTGTGAATGAGATTGTTTAAGATAATTCTCAGGTACTGAAAGTCAGAGATTAAATTGGAAGAGACCTTGCACTGAAGATCAACCCTTGCTTTGCTGGTGCTGTCGGTGTCTAAAATATCTTCAATCAATGACAACAGATGAATGGATTCAAGTTTTAGGGTGAGTTTGTCTTCTTGCAATTGGTCGGTATCAACGCAGCGGTCAATGATGGCCTTCATGTCAATGACCGCTCTGTTGGCATACGCTTGGTGTTTTGTAGACTTGCTTGAGTTGAGAAGTGCCAAGTCGATGACGGCGAGAGGTGTTTTTAATTCATGCATCAACATGTGCAAAAAGTCGGTTTGCTCTTTGCGTTTATTTTTTTCTACTTCAATTTGCTCGATAGACGCTTTCAATGCCAGTGCATCCGCAGTTCTTTGTTTGGTGATATTTCGGGTTCGAATATGTAAGAGCAATGTCATTAAAATGCCAGAGCTCAGGCCATAAGAGATCACCGAATAAAGATTCACAACAGGCAACTTCGAAAGCCCAAGCCCTGGAATGACAAAAATTAAAACCACACCCGTGACCACTGTGTAGTAAGTCACAACAACCCATTTTGGTAAACGCATTTCTTGATGTTTGGAAGCCTGAGCCGAATCACTTCCTTTAACGCACAGCGCAGTCACAAACAAGAGCAAAGTCCCCACACCCGTTAAGAGCATGTTTGAAAACAGCGCGGTGACTGTTATGCCCAAAACAATGAGTGACATGTTAACGAGACCCCAAGCCATGATGAGCTTGAAAAGTAGATCGGTGACCCTTGGTGAATGATGCGCTTTTAAAAATCGCGACTCATACCAAATGCTAATTAAAATCGTGATCTGTATCCAAATGTTGTAAAAAGTATTTATGTTTTCAGGGGAAAAATAGTCCTCCAAAAAAACTCTGTGAAAACCGAAGAAGCTAAAGGTGTAAATCAAAAAAAGTGTTTGTTTGATGACGAACAGTAAATTCAATGAATTTTGATCGGTCAACCAGTTGACAAAAACCCATGTAAGAAAAAATCCCAAAAAAGCGATTGTTGTGCTGTAGATGAAGGACAAGGCGTTGCTTGATATAAGAAATTCCCCAGGGCTTAAGCAGTCAAGGTAAATTTGGTTGGTGCTCGTTGTTTTTAGTCTTAGGTAGAGCGTTTTTTCATGCAGGACGTTGCTCAAGACCACATTGTGGTCAATGGACTGGTACTGTTTCATGGGATTCCAATGGGTCATGTCACCGGTGCTCTGAATGGGCATGGTGCTTGATAGCATCGGGTCAAAGAGATCAATGCGGTCCAGATAACTGGGTCTTACTCTTAGGATCAAGTCATTTTGCTGGGCGTTGACAGGCGTTGAGCTGGATGCGTCGCTCAAAGGCTGGATGGTCAATTTGATCCAGAACGTCGAGTGCGAAAAGCCTTTGGACAAGACGCCTTCAAAGCTTGTAAAGCTTTGATTGGGGACTTCATTGAACGGGACTTCATTGCTTGCGTCTTCCCAGTAGCTTTGTTGAGTAATTTGATTCGCAAGACAGGTCAATGGCGCTAACGACATCCAAAAAACGATGAAGCAGGTGATTGAAAGCGCAAGGCTATTGATGGATCTCGAGGGGGTTGACATGTTCAATGGCGTTTATGATTGTGAGTGGAATTGTCCATCGTTGTCGATTGCCAAAAATGAAAACCCCGATTGATTCAGATGCGCCAAACCCTCTTGTTGCATCAGCATTGCAATGGTGCTGCAACTGCCCGCCACGATTGCCAATGGAGCAAGAACACTGACACTTTGCCAGTGGTTGACGGGTTGCCCCGTATCAGGGCGAATGATATGGCAGTAGCGCTTGCCGTTTGAAATGAAGAATCGTTCATAGTCACCACTGGTGGTCAGTGCGCCTGTGTGAATCGGAATGGACGCGATGAGTTTGCTCGCGTCCCTTGGATTTTGAATTCCCATCAACCAAGGGTCCCCATTGATTTTTGGGCCAATCACCCGAATATCGCCAGCAAGGTTGACGTAGCCACTTTTTATATGGGCCTCCAATAGTATTTTGGAGGCTCGATCGGCTGCGTATTCTTTGCCGAAACCGCCAAAGTCGATCTCCATGCCCTTGTATTGAAGAAAAATTTGTTTGGGATCGTATTCAACCCTTGACCAGCCAACCAGCGCCAGCAACTCCTCGATTTGTGCGTTGGTTGGCGGCATCCCCTTTTTGAAATCCCAAGCTCGCCTCAGCACGCCACTGGTGATGTCAAACAAGCCCTGGCTGGTTTTATAGAGTTCACCAGAAAATTGAAGAAGTTCAAAGGTTTCTTGATCGATGGCTAGAGCATGAACGCCGCTGGCGGCATTGATGCGACTCAAAATGCTATCGGTGTCATACCGAGAATATTTTTTTTCAATTCGTTTAATTTCTTGTGCACAATTTTTTGCAATGGCCTCCATGTCCGAAAAAGCCATGGACAAGTCATTCACAACAATTTCACAGTGGCTGGCCATGGCCTCAAACTGGCACTTCAGTCCAAAATCAGTCGGTGAAGTCTTAAAGTTGTTGACGACTTGGCTCATGGGAAGAAGGCGAGTTTAAGGTGTTGCTGTCAATGATCGGCGGTGTTCTTTTGCGAGTCGATCAGGTTGAAGTTTTCAACTCGGCGATGAATTTTTTGACCTCGGCAACACAACGTTCTGGGGCCGTGAGGTTGATGCCATGACGGTACCCTTCAAAGGCCATCAATTTGGCGCTTGGCATATGCTGCTGCATTTCACTCATTTGCTTTTCCTGCGCAATGGGGCTGTCTTTTCCTGCCAAAATCAAAGTGGGCGTTTTGATCTGTGGAAGCAGTGGCCAGAAATCACCTTGACCGATCATGCGCTCAATTGAATTTGCAATGTGTATGGGGTTCTTGTCCATTTGCTGTATATACCATTCGCAGAGTTCTTTGGGAGCACGGTTGGTGTCCAATCTAAAGGAGAGCGTCTGCCTGCACCACTCAGCAATGCCGTATTTTTCAAACGCCGTTGCGCGATCTTTTTCACCCAATGTGTATGTTTTATCAATGTGGGTGGGTCGTTTGAAGGGCGTATCGCAAAGCGTAAGTGAGTGGAGTCTTTCTGGGTATTTCAAGGCGACAGCTAGGCCTACGATCCCACCAGAGGACTCGCCAACCCAATGCACCTTGTCCAAACCAAGGTGGTCAAAGAAGTCAATGGTATCGTCTGCAAGTTGTTCAAATGTGTAGACATAACCCAAGGGGGGCTGCGAGGTCTCCCCGCATCCTCTGGCGTCCATCCTTAACGACTTGTACTGGTCGGCAATGAGAGGCACCCAAGCTTGCCAAAACAAAGCGCTCCTGATGTATCCGTGGTACATAAAAATGGTTTCACGCTGGCGACTTTCCCAGGGCAAACTGTAATCGATCCATTCATAGTTGACATGAAGGTCTTTGATGGTTTCTTTTTGAAATTGGATGTATTCATGTTGTTACTCGATTGTTAAATTGGCCGCTTTGATCACCTTCTCGTACTGCAAAACCTCGGTGTGCAAAAAATCACTGAATTCTTCAGGGCGACTGGTGGATATTTGAAGCCCTTGTGCGGTGTATTTTTTTTGTATTTCCGTGCTGTTAAAGAAAAGCACTATTTCACTGTTGAGTTTTTCAATGAGTTCCTTGGGGGTGCCTTTGGGCGCAAATAGTCCATGCCAGGTGCTGACGTCAAAGCCTGGGTAGCCCAGTTCACTGATGGTGGGTGTTTGTGCAAGCAAAGGCGAGCGTGTTTTTGTGGTGACTGCAAGAATATTGATGCGTCCATCGGTTAAATGTGGCGTGACCACTGCGACGGTTGCAAAAAAAAGTGCACTTGACTGCCCGCCCAATATGTCGGTCATCGCCTCCGTTTGGCCCTTGTAGGGGATGTGGGTGAATTTTAAATTTGCGGCGATTTGGAGCAACTCTCCAGATAAATGACCTGCACTGCCCGTGCCAGAGGAGGCCATGGATAGTTTCCCAGGGTTGGTTTTGGCGATTTGTAGCAACTCTTGGAATGAGCTTGAGGGATAGACCGAGTGGTGGGCAGGAGAGACCAATATGTAAGGGCCTTTTGCCAACAGCGTGATGGGTGTCAGGTCATCAAAAAGTTTATAACTCAATTTCTTTTGGGCGGCTGCCGAAATGGCGATGTTGGCGGCCGTTAAAAGCAGTGTATGGCCGTCGGCTTTGGATTTGGCGACCATTTCTGCCCCAATGTTGCCATTGGCACCAGCTTTGTTTTCTGCAAGAGCGGACTGTCCTAGTCGCGTGCTTAGGCGTTGACTAATATCTCTTGCCAATAAATCAGTGACGCCGCCAGGTGTGAAGGGAACAATGATTTTGATGGGCTTGGTTGGATAAGTCCCTTGTGCAAAGAGGGGGGCGTTCAAGAGACCAAAGGACAAGCCAAAGACACTAGCGGCCAAGAACGCGCGTTGAAAGGAGCTGGATGAGAAATTCATTTTGAGCGTTAATACCTATCGAAAGTGAATATAAAAAAGACACAATGTCTGGTGATTCAAATGGTGTGACGAGCCTGCCATTGAAAACTTGATTGATGCACGTTAAAGAAGGTGAAAGAGATGAATAAAACAAAATTGCTGATGACATTATCCACGTTATTGATCTCGTCATTGCTCCATGTGAGCGCGCAAACGAGTGAGGATATTTTGACGGCCCATGTGAAGGGCGAGTCTGTTCTTAGCAATGGAATGGGCTATGCCGCGCAGCGTTTTAGTCCATTAAAGCAAATCAATACCAAGAACGTCAAACAATTGGTTCCTGTTTGGAGCACCTCAATGGCCAGCAACCTAGGCGAAGAGGCGCAACCCCTTGTTTTCAATGGCGTCATGTACGTGACCAACTTTAATTCAACGCTTGCGATCAATGCCTTGACTGGGCGAATTTTATGGAAACACACCTTAGAGCTTGATTCGGGCGTGCCGCGTGTGATTTGCTGTGGTCAAGTCAATCGTGGCCCCGCTTTGTTTGAGGGCAAGGTCTTTCGTGGCACGCCAGATGCACACATGCTTGCGCTGGATGCAAAGACGGGCAAGGAGTTGTGGAGAAGCAAATTAATGGATTGGCAAGACGGCTACTCTGTGACGGGTGCCCCCATCGTCGCCAATGGTGTTTTGATCACTGGCATGGCCGGTGGGGAGTATGGGACTCGTGGCTTTTTGGCCGGGTTTGATCCCAGCACGGGACGAGAGTTGTGGCGCCACTACAATGTGCCCGCTCCCGGCGAGCCCGGTAGTGAGACGTGGCCGGGTGACACCGCTGACCGAGGGGGTGCTACAACCTGGGTGGCAGGTTCTTACGATCCTGATCTCGATTTGATTTATTGGGGCACGGGCAACGCCGGTCCTTGGAATGCCTCGATGCGCAAGGGCGACAACAAAAATGCATCTTCTGTCATTGCGATCAATCCAAATACTGGAAAGTTGGCTTGGGCTTTCCAATTTACGCCTGGCGATCCGTTTGATTTTGACAGTGTCAGTCAAATGGTGTTGGCCGATATCAAGGTCAAGGGTGAAACACGCAAGGTGCTGATGCACGCAGATAAAAATGGTTTCTTGTATGTGATTGACCGCGCCAATGGCCAAATCATTGCGGGCAATAAATATGTCAAAGTGACATGGGCAAGCGGCTTGGATCAAGCCGGGCGCCCCATTTGGAGTGAGTCAACAACCAAGTTGGTCGAAACGGGTCAAGAGGTTGAGTCTTGGCCTGCAAACACGGGTGGAATGAACTGGTACCCCATGACCTTTAGCCCCAAGACGGGTTTGTTGTATGCCAACACGCTTGAAGGCGGTATGTTGATCAAGCACACGGGGCCAGTTGAATACAAAAGCCGTGGACAGCGCTACATTGGCGTGGCCATTAAAAAACTGTGGCCACAAGATGGCAACCGTGGGTGGCTCAGAGCCATGGATCCACTTACAGCCAAAATCAAGTGGGAGTATCCAGCGCAGATCCCGCACTGGGCCGGCTTAACAGTGACCGCAAGCGATGTTTTATTCACTGGAGATATGCTGGGTGAATTCATGGCCTTTGATGCGATCAAAGGTCAAAAGCTTTGGGGCTTTCAAACCGGCTCAGGCATCACAAGTCAGCCCATCACCTGGTCGCACATGGGGCGACAATACGTCACCGTCATCTCTGGCATTGGTGGTGTGTATGCACAAAATGCAGGGGATGAACGGTTGAACAAAGTCAATCCAGGCGGTTCAGTTTGGACCTTTGCCCTGCCCAAACGATAAGCCAAAAGTCACGCCCATGTTTTATCAATTATGTGTTGCGCTGAGTGTCTTGGTGGTGGGTCTTGTGGGGCACGCAGAAAGTCGATTCACGGCTGAACAGGGCAAGGTACTTTACGACAATTATTGTCAAACTTGCCATGGCGAGGACATGGTCAATCCTGGCACAGTTAGCTATGATTTGCGTAAATTTCCAGAAGGCAGCAAGGCCCGTTTTCTGGCGTCTGTGAGCAATGGGAAAAACGGAATGCCGTCTTGGAAAAGCGTGGTCACGCCAGAGGATATGGAGCGACTGTGGCTTTATGTATTGACCCGAGGTCAATGATTGTTCATCATTCTTTGCTGTTAAATATGTCCCTATTTTCTCGTTCTACTTTTGTGTTGGCAGTCCTTTTGACTGCATGGTCTTGCGTCAATGCGTCACTGGTGTACGTCTCCAATGAGGGCTCAGGTAGTATTTCTGTGGTGGACAGTGAAAGCGATCAAGTGGTGGGTGTCATTGAGGGGGTGGGCAAACCCCGTGGCATAGCGGTGTGCCCTGGTGGGCACCACTTGTTTGTGAGCAATTCAGAAGGGGCGGAGTTGTTGGTCATTGATTTAACAACAAGAAGGATTCAAAAAAGAATTGAAGTGGGCAAGTCCCCTGAGGCGGTGTATTGCTCACAAAATGGCAAATGGGTCTCTGTTGCCAACGAGGAGACCAATAGCATCACGCTCATCAAGGCCGCTGACTTAAGCACAGTCGCGACCATCAAAGTCAAGGGCAAAAATCCCGAGCACGCTGCCTTCAGCCCAGATGGCCAATTTCTGCTCGCCTCAGCAGAGGAGGCCGATCAAGTTGACTTGGTTGATTTGTCCACTTTCAGCCAGGTCTCATCCATCCGAGTCGGTCAGCGTCCAAGGGGGATTGCCTTTAGCAAAGACGGTGCACTGGCCTTCGTCGCCGTGGAATCAGACAGTGCATTGGCGGTGATCGATATGAAAACCCAACAAGTGATCAAAACACTCAAGGTGGGCTCTCGCACCAACGGGCTGATTGTGTCCAAGGACGGCAAAGAGCTCTACGCAAGCAACGGAGGAGATGCAAGCGTTGCAGTGGTCGATGTCTCTCAACTAGAGCTTAAAACTGTGGTCGGTGTTGGCGCGAGGCCTTGGAACATGGCCCTCAGTGAGTCGGGCGATAAGTTGTATGTGGCAGCAGGGAGAAGCCACGCGCTCAGCATCATTGATTTAAAGACACATCGATTGATCAAAAACTTAGAGGTGGGCCGACTGCCTTGGGGTGCAGCCTCACCTTAGCTCTTTTTTTAGAGCGCAGCAGCATGACGGATTTTAAAATTTCATGACCACACATCTTGACACATCCAGCCGCACGGCTGAAACCGACCGCGATGTTCAGCCGCATTCGCTTGCGACAGATCTGGGTGAGATCTCTATGGCCAAAAGATCTTATGGTCGCGTAGCCATCGGTTTGCATTGGTTGCTGGTGCTTGCGGTTTTTTATCAGTTGGCCTTGGGTTTGTGGATGATTGATTTGCCCAAAGTGCCCGTGGGCCTGAGAGCCGGTTGGTTCAATTGGCACAAATCAATCGGTTTGGTGATCGGACTGCTGATGTGTTTGAGGCTGGCATGGCGCGTCACCCATGCTTTGCAAGACGATGGTTTAAAAATGCCTCGTTGGCAGCACCTTGTCTCCAAGTTGAATCATTTTTGTCTGTATTTGACCTTGCTTTTGATGCCCTTGAGTGGATTCTTGGGCTCTAACTTCACCCCTTATCCGGTCAAGTTCTTTGGCTGGGTGCTTCCTCGGTTTTTAGACCCTTCACCTGAACTCAAGGCGCTTTGCTCACTTGTGCATGAGTTCACCAGTTACACACTGATCGCCCTCATCGTGCTGCACCTTTTGGGTGCCTTGTGGCATGGGGTCAAAAGAGACGGCGTTTTATCACGCATGGCCATCAAAAGCTAAGCGCAAAGCTTAGAAATCTTGTTTCACTCGAAATAATTTGCATTATCATGTGGGTAATCGAGGTCGTTTTTGGGGTTCTTTGAGTTAGCACCTGTCAAAAGAGGGCGCTGCTCTCATCCTTGGAAACGCCTATTCTTTGGTCGAACCATCCCGCTCGGCACATTTTCTTGGCTCAAAATATGGAGTATCCAGCATGAAATCTCGTCGTCAATTCATTGCTGAGGGTGCGGTTGCTGCATCCTCTATGGCCTTTCCCTTGGTGGGAGGAGCGCAAGCCAAATCCGTCAAAGTTGGAATCATTCATCCCGTGACGGGCGCATTGGCCTACTCTGGCCAACAATGCCGCGAAGGGGCTTTGATGGCCATCGAAGATGTGAACAAGGCGGGCGGCATCAAGTCCTTGGGCGGCGCGAAATTAGAGGCATTGCTCGGAGACGCTCAGTCAACCCCCCAGGGTGGCTCTGCTGAGGTTGAGAAAATGAATGAGGCCGGCGTGAGTGCCATCATTGGTGCATATGCTTCGGCCATTTGCTTGGCAACAACCCAAACTGCGGCCAAATACAATTTGCCCCACATTGTGGACGTGGGTGTGGCCGATCAAATCGTTGAAAGGGGTTTAAAAAATACTTTTAGGTTTGGGCCGGGTTATAAAAAGTGCGCTGAAATCGCAGTGGCCAATTTGCACGTGCTCAATACAGCTGCAGGCAAACCCGCCAAAACGGTCATGATCATCCATGAGGAGTCCTTGTTTGGAACCGGTACGGCCAGCCTCTTGTCTAGAGAGTTGCCAGGCTACGGCTATGACGTCAAGGAAGTGATCAAGCACCCCAACCCCAGCCGCGACTTTAGCAACATTGTTTTGCGCATGAAGCAAATCAACCCCGATATTGTTATTCCAGCCAATTATTACAACGAGTACGCCTTGCTGGTGAGAACCATGCAGCAGCAAAAAGTGGTCCCAAAGGCCATTTATTCGGTTTTGGGTGGAGCCGCCTCAAGCTATAAATTTGTCAAAGAATATGCCGATGCCGCCAATGGCATCATCGATTGCAACCATTGGTTCAATCCCAAGGACAAAAAAGCGCAGGAACTCAAAAAGCGGTCTGAGGCCAAGGGTTTGTATTTTAGTTACGAGCTGTTTATGAGCTACACGGCAGTCAAATTGCTGGCCCAAGCCCTTGAAGAGGCGAAATCCTCGGACCGTTCAGCCATCATTGATGCCTTGAACAAGACCAAGTTCTCAGATCACATCATGCCTTATGGCCCTACACAGTTTGTCAATGGTCAAAACACTGGGGCTCAACCTTTGATGACGCAAGTCATCAAGGGCGATATCAAGGTGATCATCCCGCGTGATTACAGAGAAGCGGAACCCATCTTCCCATTGAATGCGTGATTCAGTGAGGAAAGAAGCGTTGACCCTGGTGCGCATGGATCAACGCGCTTTCTCTGTCATCGACGTGCCAAAGGATTGACGCGTGTTTGATCTCTCTATCGTGTTCTCATCGGTCTTGAACGGACTGACCATGGGCGCTGTGTATACCTTGATCGCACTGGGGCTCACACTCATTTATGGCGTGCTTCACATCATCAATTTTGCGCACGGTGCATCCTTGATGGTGGCGCTTTATGGCGTTTATTTTCTAAAAGAAAAGTTGGGCATTGACCCCTACTTGGCGCTGCCCATCGTCGTGCCCATGATGTTTGTGTTCGGATACTTTTTGCAAAAAGTCATTATCAATCACGCATCTCACGGAAAAGATGAAAACATTTTGTTGGTGACTTTGGGCATTTCGATTGTTTTGGAGAATCTGGCGCTTTTGTTTTTTAGCTCAGACACCAGAAGTATCGAGACGAGTTACACGCTCACGACCGTCGCAGTTGGGCCGGCGATGATTGCGCTGCCGAAGTTGTTGTCTTGCATTGGCGCACTGGTGGTTTCCTTGGTGCTCATTGTCTTGATGAAGACAACCGATTTGGGTCGGGCCATCCGTGCCGTTGCCAAAGAGAAGGCAGGCGCGCGCTTGATGGGCATTGATGTCGAACACGTCTATGCCATGTGCTTTGGCATTGGATTGGCCTGCTTGGGCGCGGCAGCTTGTTTTTTGCTGCCCGCCTTCTATGTCAATCCAACGGTTGGGAGCGGATTCGTCTTGGTGGCCTTCACCATCGTGGTGCTGGGTGGCATGGGCAGTTTTTTGGGGGCCTGTGTGGGCGGGCTTTTGGTGGGTGTCATTGAGTCTGTTGGCGGACTCTTTTTGGGGGACTCTTTGGGGCAGGTGGGCATCTTTGTGATTTTCATATTGGTCTTGTTGATCAGGCCGCAGGGTTTATTTGGGCTCAAGTCATGAAAGATCTAAAAGCCATTGCCCTCTTTGCGTTTGTCTTGGCATGCGTGCCCCTGGGGATCCATTCAGGCGTCTTGTTGAACTTGTGCATGATGGCCTTGTTTGCCGCTTTGTTATCGCAATCTTGGAATATTTTGGGCGGATTTGGTGGGCAATTTTCTTTCGGACACGCTTTGTTTTTTGGCATGGGAGCTTATGCCCAAGGTGTTTTTCAAATTCAATTTGGGCTGAACCCCTGGGTCTGCTTGGTCTCAGCGATGGGCATGAGCGCTTTGCTTGGTTTATTGGTGGGGGGGTTGTCCTTTCGATACGGTCTCAAGGGCTCCTATTTTGCATTGATCACCTTGGCGTTTGCTGAGGTGTTTCGCATCTTGGCACTTTCAGCGAACTTCACTGGTGCGGGCGTTGGCTTGATGCTGCCCTTGTCGGAGTCCTTTGGCAATATGCAGTTCTCAAGCAGAGCGGGGTTCATCTGGCTGATTCTCTTTTGGGTGGTGTGTGCCTTGTTGTTCACCGCATGGCTTAAACACTCTAGGCTTGGGGCCTACTTGCAGGCCGTCAGAGACAACGAGGACGCAGCAAAGGCTTTGGGGGTCAATCCCTTTTGGGTCAAATCTATGGCCTGTTCGGTGTCTGCTGCATTGATGGGTGTAGCGGGTGCTTTTTATCTTCAAGTGTTTCAGTACATTGATCCTGCCCTGGCATTTGGTCCGCACACGTCCATCTCCGCATTGGTGGGCGCAATTGTGGGGGGGATGGGCACGCTTTGGGGGCCGGTGCTTGGGGCCTTTGCCTTGGAGCTCTTGGCCGAACTCACGCGCAATTTATTTGGACAACTGCCTGGCATCAACATGGTGATCTATGGCGTCTTGTTGATTTTGATCATGGTTTTTTTACCCAGAGGCTTTGCCGGTCTTCGATGGTCCTCTTTGAAAAAGCCCTCCACTTCGCCACCCACGCCTGGATCGATCGGGCCTGCGGTGCTCAACAGGGATTCGCAGGGCAAGGCACCGTCGCAGGCTGCTGCCAAATCTCAAGCTGAGTGTCCGCCATGACACTTTTGCAAGTGAATTCGGTTTCGCGTTCTTTTGGAGGCTTAAAGGCCGTTCAAAACGTGAGTTTGAAAATCCAAACAGGCACCTTGACTGCTCTGATTGGACCCAATGGAGCGGGCAAGACGACGCTCTTTTCTTTGATGTCAGGTTTCGTGCTCCCCGACGCAGGAGAGGTGCATTTCAAGGGTGAAAACATCACGAACAGGCCTGCTTTTGAGTGTGCCAGAATGGGATTGACCCGAACGTTTCAAATTGTGCAGCCCTTCGCCGCTCAAACGGTGAGAGACAATATTTGTGTCGGTGCTTATTTGCATCACCCTAAAAAGAAAGAGGCGGTTCAGTGGGCTGAGCACATTGCAACGCAAGTCGGCCTGGCTGGCGTTTTAGATCAAGAAGCGGCGCAATTGACAGTGGCCGGTCGCAAGCGACTGGAGTTGGCACGTGCACTGGCAACCCAACCGCAATTGCTCTTGCTCGATGAAGTCTTGGCGGGTTTGAACCCCTTTGAGATCCAAGAGATGATTCCAGTGATTCAAGGCATTGTCAGCTCGGGGGTGACGGTTTTAATGATTGAGCATGTGATGCAAGCGGTCATGAGTTTGGCCGAATATGCATGGGTCTTGTCTCAAGGGCAGTTGATCTTTGAAGGAACGCCCAAAAGCGTGTCCACGGATATCAAAGTGATTGAGGCCTATTTGGGCCACGGCATGGCAAAGCGTCTGGCACAGGGCATGAAAGAGGGGGGTGCTTGATGAACCCACTGCTTGATGTGCATGGACTTGGCAGCGGCTACGGGCAGGTCAACATTTTGAGAGACCTCTCGTTGTCGGTCTCACCCGGTGAGATGGTGGCGCTTTTGGGCAGCAACGGTGCGGGCAAAACAACGCTGAACAACACCTTGTGTGGATTGATCAAGTCGCGAGCCGGACACATACATTTTGATGGGCAAGAGATCACGGGTCTTCATTACCAACACATTGTTCAAAGTGGTTTGATCCAAGTGCCTGAGGGGCGCAAAATATTTCCCAATCTGAGTGTTTTGGAAAACATTCAACTCGGGGCTTATGCCCGGGGCACGAAGAGGCGGACCCTCAATCAAAGCCGTGTGCTTGAGATCTTCCCTCGCTTAAGAGAGAGACTTTCGCAATTGGCTGGCACGATGAGCGGTGGCGAGCAGCAGATGCTCGCGATTGCGCGAGGCTTGATGGCGGAGCCCAAATTGTTGATTCTTGATGAGCCCTCTTTGGGCTTGTCTCCTTTGTTGGTTCAAGAAATGTTTGAGTTGATCAAGTCCTTGAAGGAGACGGGCTTGTCGATTTTGCTCGTCGAGCAAAACGTTGCACAGTCTTTGGACATTGCAGACAGAGCCTATGTGCTAGAAAATGGGGCCATCTGTTTTTCAGGCTCTCCTGCAGAGCTCTTAAAGAGCGATGCCATGAGGCAGGCTTATTTGGGTGTTTAGGGGGCATGTTGGGTTCAACCATTTCAGTTGCTGGTAAGCTGAAGCCTTTGGGCACGTCCCTCCAAACGATCGTGATGAAATTGAAATAAAAGCGCATGATGAAATTTTTAAACATTGAAGACGCCGCTCGTTGTCCATTGAGATTGAAGGCATTTTGTGCAAGTGTTTTTTCACTGGCTTTGCTGTTTGCTTGCTCAATCTCTCAAGCTCAATCGGTTTTCCCTGCCGGCTCAACGCCTATCAAAATATGGGTGGGCGCCTCAGCTGGTGGGACCACAGACACCATGGCCAGGGCAATGGCGCAGGCTTTGGGGCAACAACTCAATCGGGTGGTGCTGGTGGAGAACAAAACCGGTGCCGGTGGAAATTTGGCGGCCGATGCCGTGGCCAAATCACCACCCGACGGCTTGACACTCTTGATGAGTTTTACCTCTCATGCCATCAACGCATCTTTGTACCCCCATTTGCCTTTTGATCCGATCAAAGATTTCACGCCCATCACATTGGTTTCATCCTCGCCGTCCATTTTGGTGGCCCATCCGAGTTTGACGGTCAACACCGTGGCTGAGTTGATCGATTTTGCAAAAAAGAAACCGGGCAAGCTCAATTTCGCCATTGGGGGCGTGGGCTCGTCCTTGCACTTGGCTGGCGACATGTTCAAGTTGAAATCGGGTGCCAACATTGCCAACATCCCCTACCGTGGCACGGCACCTGCGATTCAAGATGTGCTCGCAGGCCAAGTTGAGTTGATGTTTGCCAACATTGGCAATGCACAGCAGTACATTGCAACCGGTAAGTTAAAAGCATTGGGCGTCACGTCTGCCAAGCGCCTAGGTGCTTTTCCAGATGTGGCCACCATTGCCGAGACGCTCCCAGGATTTGAATCAAGCGCCTGGTTTGGCTTGTTTGGTCCTGCAAAGTTGTCCCCAGAGTTGTTGAAGCGACTCAGTGACGCATCGGTCCTTGCCATTCAAACCCCGGACGTGCGTCGTCGCATTGAGGCCGAAGGTGCAACTCCAGTGGGCAACAGTCCGCAAGAATTTGCAAAATTTTTGGATCAAGACATTGCTCGGTGGAGAGAAGTGGTGAAATTTTCAGGAGCAAAACCAGAATGAACCCCGCAAGTCCTGTGCATTCGAGTTTAAAAGAGTCAGCTTCCACCTTGCCAACTTCATCCCCCCAAACCTTGGCGCAAAAAATCATCGCCAAGGCCGCAGGCGTGCCTTCGGTTCGTGTGGGCGAGGTGTTCAACTGTGCGGTGGACTTGGCCATGTTCCATGATTCTTCCGGTCCTAGGCGGCTCGAGCCCATGCTCAAGGAGTTGGGGGCCAAGATTTGGGATCCTCAAAAGGTGGTGTTGGTCATGGACCATTACGTGCCTGAAAGAGATGAAGACTCTAAGAACATCTTGAGAATCACAAGAGAAGTTGCCAAGTCATGGCAGTTGCCCCATGTGATTGACAGCCAGGGCATTTGTCACGTGGTCTTGCCTGAGCGAGGTCATTTGCGCCCGGGCATGTTTTGTGTGGGTGGCGACTCGCATTCGCCAACAGGAGGCGCGTTTGGTTGCTACATGTTTGGCATTGGGGCGACGGAGATGTTGGGGGTGGTGGTGACTGGGGAGATTTGGATTCAAGTCCCGAGGACACTTGAGATGAACTGGACTGGGCGCTTGGGCCCTGGCGTCATGGCAAAAGACATGATGCTTCACATGATCTCCCAAATGGGGCTCAATGGTGGACAGTATCAAGCCATGGAGTTCACAGGCGAGACCGTTCAAAATCTAAGCATGCGAGAGAGGATGACCTTGTCGAACTTGAGTGCCGAGATGGGCGCTCAAGCCGGTTTGGTCGCTGCCGACCACGTGACCCTTGACTACTTGCGCCAAGCCGGTGTGAAAGAGGAGGACTTGGAGGGGTTTGAGTTTTGGGCCAGTGATGAACACGCTGACAAAGAACGTCAATGTTTCAATGCCAGTGAGTTGGCCCCACAAGTCGCCGCCCCCCACAGTCCCGCCAACACCAAGCCCGTGGGCGCCTACACGGATGTGGCCATTGACATCGCCTACATTGGCGCTTGTACGGGCGCGAAGTTGGATGATTTGAGGGCTGCGGCCCAAGTCCTTCGAGGTCAACGCATTCACGCAGGCACACGTCTGATGGTGGCGCCTGCCAGCGCCAAAGACCAGCGCATTGCACAAGAAGAGGGCGTGATGCAAACACTGATCGACGCCGGCGCACACATCTTGCCCAACAGTTGCGGCGCTTGTGCGGGGTATGGCGGCACCTTTGAAGACAACATGACCGTGATCTCGAGCACGGCCAGAAACTTCAAAGCCCGCATGGGGCCGGCAAGTGTTCAGGTCTACTTGGGCTCCCCTTACACCGTGGCGGCTTCTGCCATCAGAGGGAAAATCACCGATGTGAGAGAGATGTTGTCATGAGCGAGTCTTCATTCAATGCGCATTCAGCCACGCAGGCCTTGGCAGACCCTTCAGCCTCTCGCGTGTGGTCCTTGGGTGCTCAAATCGACACGGATGCTTTGGCCCCTGGTGCCTACATGAAGTTTGATTTATCAACCATTGCCAAGCACACCTTAGAGGGTGTCCGAGCCGATTTTGCAATCGGTGTGAAAGAGGGCGATGTGATCGCGGCAGGCGAAGGCTTTGGGGTCGGCTCCTCGCGTGAACAAGCCGCAGGTGTATTGGTCCACTTGGGCCTCAAAGCAGTCATCGCCCCGTCTTACAGTGGCTTGTTTTTTAGAAACGCGTTCAATCTGGGCTTGCTGCTGCTCACGTGTCCTCGCGCGCAAGAACTCCGTGAGGGGCAACTGATCCAAGTCGTGGGTCAAAAGGTTTGGGTGGACGCGCAGCATGAATTGCCGTGTGAGCCCATCCCAGAATTTTTGATGGAGATGGTTCGCTTAAAGGGCCTGGTGAATGTTTTAAAGTTACGAAAGAAGTAAAGTGTCCGAAATGCCTCATGCCCCAGTGCTTAAAAGTTCGAGTGTAGATCCTGTGACTTTGGCGGTTTTAAAAGGCCGACTCGAGCAAATCGCCGATGAAATGGACGCCACCCTTTACAGGAGCGCTTTCAACCCCATCATTGCCGAAGCACACGATGCGTGTCACGGTTTGTACGATGCCACCACGGGGGACACTTTGGTGCAGGGCAAGTCAGGCCTGCCTATTTTTGTTGGCGTGATGGCGTTTGCCGTGAAGGCTGCACGCGAAGTGGCCGATACACGGGGCGGCATGAAGCCGGGTGACACTTGGCTGTTCAACGATCCTTATGACGGCGGCACGCATGCGAACGACTTTAAGTTGGTGAGGCCTTACTTTAGAGATGGCAAGCTCTACTGTTATTTGGCCTCTGCCGCGCACTGGCACGATGTGGGCGGCGCGGTGCCCGGCAATTACAACCCCTCGGCCACGGAGTGCTGGCAAGAGGCGGTTCAAATTCCACCTGTGCGCATCATCCAAGGCGGTGTCTTGCAAGACGATGTGCTGGCCATTTTGAGGGCGAACACCCGTTTGCCAGATAGTTTGTGGGGCGACTTGAATGCGCAATTGGCCGCCCTGGATTTGGGGGTCAAGCGACTGGATGGACTGCTTGAAGAGGTGGATGCCAGCTTGGTGCTCAGGGTCATGGCCGACCTCAGGTCAAGAGCACTCAAACTCATGCAGTCCCACATCAAGGCCTTGCCCGATGGGGAGTACTGTTTTGGCGACTGGTTGGACAACGATGGCGTGAAAGACACGGCCTTGTCGATTCATTTGAAGATGCAAATCAGTGGCGAGCGCATGTGTTTGGATTTCTCCGACTCCGCCAAGCAATGTGCGGGTCCCGTGAACATTTCAAAGGCGACGGCCGTGGCGGCTTGTTATGTGGCTTTGAAGCACTTGTTTCCCGATGTGCCTGCGAATGCCGGTGTGTTGGATGCGGTGGATTTTGTGATCCCTGATGGATTGGTCATCAGTGCGCAAAGACCTCGACCCGTGGGGGGCTACACCGAGACGATCCTGCGGATGATTGATGTGATCTTCAGTGCAGCGGCCTTGGCCGATGAACAGCTATCTCTTGCGCACTCCTACGGCACGATCAACGCCTTGTCCTTATCAGGTTACCGCAGCGATGAGGCCCGCAAAGGCGAGCGATGGGTGATGTTCAGCTTCTTTGGCGGCGGCCATGGAGGGCACAGCCAAGGAGACGGTTTGAGCCACGGCAATGCACCCATTTCGACCGCCACCATCCCCCCTTTGGAAATTTTAGAAGCGGCGTACCCTGTGCGGTTTACGCAGTGGGCGTTGCGAGAGGATTCTGCAGGGCAGGGGCAATACCGAGGAGGCCTTGGAGCGGTTTATGAAATCGAGCTCTTGGAGCAAAACGCCCAAGCGTTTTTGTTTGGTGAGCGCGCAAGATTTGCACCCAAAGGCATTGCAGGCGGGATGGAGGGCGCAAAAAATATATTTGAGTATGAAAACGATCACCAATGGCACACCCCCAGCATGGGCTCCAAAATGCTCGGCATTGAGCTCAAAAAGGGCGAACGCTTGAGGCTCCAAACGCCGGGTGGCGGGGGCTACGGGGACCCCAAAAGGCGAGAGGCCGCTTTGACGGCGCAGGACCAAGCCGGTGGCTACGTCCATGCGCAACTGAAAGGGGAGCCTTCATGACGCAAGCACTTAAAAGGCCATGGATCGTGGGTGTCGATGTGGGAGGGACCTTCACCGATCTCTTTGTTCTCAATGAACTCACCCAAGAGGCGCAAATTATCAAAGTGCCCTCAACGCGGGGTGAGGAGGCCAAAGGCTTTATGCATGGCGTGTCCCAGATTGTCTCGACAAAGGTGCAAGAAGCCGTGGGGGAGACGCAAGAGCGCAGTCAAGTCGCCCAAATCGCAACCATCGTTCACGGCACAACCGTTGGCACCAACGCGCTCTTGGAGAGAAAGGTGGCCAAAACGGGCATGATCACCACGCGAGGCTTCAAAGATGTGTTGGAGATGAGGCGGCGCGACCGACCACAGACCTGGGGATTGAGGGGCAGTTTTAAGCCCATCATTGAGCGCAATTTCAGGCGTGAGGTCGACGAGCGCGTCTTGGCCGATGGCACCTTGCACACGCCAGTTGATTTGGCCCAAGTGGTGTCCGAGGCCAAGTGGCTTTTGGAGCAAGGGTGCGAGGCTTTGTGTTTGTTTTTTATCAACGCCTACGCCAACCCCATCAACGAGATGCAAGCCTTGGAGGCGCTCAAAGGTGTTTGGCCCAACCCCTATGTGAGTGTGGCCAGCACCGTCTTGCCGGAGATCAGAGAGTTTGAGCGGTGCTCAACGGCGAGTTTGAACGCTGCTTTGCAACCTGTGGTGGGTGGGTATTTGGGCCGTTTGAGCGCAGACTTGAAGGACCACGGCTTTGAGGGCGAGTTGTTGATTGTGCAAAGCAATGGCGGTGTGATGTCTTCACAAACGGCCAGTGAGTTGCCGGTGAGAACGGCCCTGTCAGGACCTGCTGCGGGCGTCATTGCCTGTGCCCAAGTGGCCAAGGCCTCTGGCTTCTTGGACGTCATCACGGGAGACATGGGAGGGACCTCCTTTGATGTGTCCTTGATCGCCAACGCACAGGCCAGCCTGTCAGCCCAAACCTCGATTGAGTTTGGTTTGGTGGTGCGCTCGCCCATGATTCAAATCGAGACGATTGGTGCGGGAGGGGGGTCCATCGCTTGGGTGGATGGCAGTGGCATGCTTCAAGTGGGCCCACAATCGGCGGGCAGTTTTCCAGGGCCTGCCTGTTATGCACGAGGCAACACACAGGCCACGGTGACCGATGCCAATGTGCTTTTAGGGCGCATTGCAGCCAAAAGGCCTTTGGGTGCGGGTGCATTGCAGCACTTGGATGTCGATTTGGCCCAAGCCGCTGTTCAAGACGGGGTGGCGACGCCTTTGGGGCTTGATGTCTATGAGGCGGCCGAAGCCATTTTGACACTGGCCAATGCAAAAATGGCCGGGGCCATTCGACTGGTCTCGATCGAGAAGGGGCACGACCCCAGACAATTTGCGTACATGCCTTTTGGCGGTGGAGGTGCACTTCATGTTTGCGCGATGATGCGAGAAGTGGGGGTGAGCGTGGGCATCGTCCCTCGATATCCTGGGGTCACTTCGGCGCTGGGTTGCGTCATGGCCGATATGCGCCACGATGCGGTTCAGACCTTGAACCAAGCCTTGAAGGCCTTGGACATTGAGAGCTTAAAGGCCAAAATCAAGGTGCTTTCCGAAAGCGCCCAGTTGCGTTTGGATGCATCGGGTGTGCGCTTTACTCAAATCACCGAAGCGGTGGCTTTGGACATGCTCTACCAAGGTCAAACACATACATTGAGTGTGAGCCTGGAGCCCGGGGACATCACGCTTGAGAGTGTTCAACGCAGTTTTGAGCAGGCTTACCAAGAGGCGTTTGGTCGCGTGCTGAAAGGGGTTGCCATTCGAGTGCTCAATTTGCGATACACAAAAATTGGGCTGCGCCCTAAATTTGATCTCTCCATTTTGGCGCCCAAAGGCCAAACCTCTATCCATGCTTTGGGCACGCAACGCATTTACCATCAAAAAACTTGGTGGGACGTGCCGCGCTATGAGCGTTTGGCCCTGCCAGTGGGTGCGTGTGTTAAAGGACCTGCAATTTTGGAGCAAATTGATACCACGGTTTGGATAGAGCCTGGTTTTCAGGGTCGCGTCGATGAGATGGGGCTCCTCTTGATCACTTTGGATCCAACGAACTTAAAAGGATGACGCGATGAAGGGCTTGAAGCGCAGTGCACTGCTCATCGTTGATTTGCAAAACGATTTTTTGTCTGAAAAGGGTGCCTATGCAAGGGGGCAAACGACCAGCGCTTTAGCGCAGGCTTTGCCTCAGCGCATCTTGCCCGTGGCCCAAGCCATCAAAGCCCAAGGCGGCTTGGTCTGTGCATCTTTGTTCACCCTGTGGCCCAACGCCCTCGGGGAGCCCATGATTTCTGAGCATTTGTTGCAAAAGAGGCCCTTCTTGAGAAAGGGCGACTTTGCCCCCAATTCATGGGGTCAAGGTGTGGTGGATGTGCTGGCGCCCGTCGTGGATGTGAGTGTGTGCAAGGTGGCGTATTCGGCGTTCTTTAACACGCAACTCGATTGGGTTTTAAAAAAGGCGGGCATTGAGCGACTGGTGGTGTGCGGCATCGTGACCAATGGAGGGGTGGCCAGCTCGGTCAGGGATGCCCATGTCAGAGACTACGACACCACGGTCTTGTCAGATGGCTGTGCCGCTTTTGGACAAACCGCCCACGAGGCCGCTTTGAGCGACATGTCCTCGGTGGCCAATGTGCTCAGTTGCCAGGAATTTTTGAACGCGCATCTCGTGTGAACGCATGACCGATCAAGAGCGCTCACCCCGGGTCATCGAGTTCACAGATGAGGTAGCGCTTTTGGCGGCCCTGCCCGTGCAGGCCCAAGACATGCACATGCCCGTGGTCATCGTGGGGGCCGGTGCATGTGGCTTGTCAGCTGCACTTTTTCTGAGCGATTTGGGCGTGGAGAGTTTGGTCTTGGAGCGTGACTTGGTCCCCTCTGGCTCCAGCGCTTTGTCCTCGGGCTTTGTGCCCGGTGCTGGCACTGCGGCACAACTCGCTCAAGGCTTGGAGGACACGCCCGAGGCGTTTGCGCGTGACATTCAAGCCAAAGCGAAAGGACTCGCGGCGCCCCACCTCGTTGCCGCCTACACGCAAGCCATTGCGAAAGCTTTGGACGCTTTGAGCCAAAACCATGGATTTCATTGGCACGTACTGGATCATTTTTTATACCCGGGACATCAACAGTACCGCATGCACGCCTTGCCCAGTCGCACCGGACAAGCCTTGATGGATCAACTCCAGCGGGCCTGTCAGGACAAGGACATTCCCGTCTTGACCCAGTCACGTGTGCTTGAGTTGTGGGTCGTCAAAGATTCAAAGCGAGTGGGTGCCGTGGGCTACAAGAGGCCCAGTGGTGACATGGAATTTGTTCGACTGGAGGCCTTGCTCTTGGCGTGCAATGGCTTTGGGGGCAATGCACACCTTGTGGCCGAGTGCATCCCTCAAATGCAACAAGCCAGCTACGCCGGACACCTCGGCAATGACGGCAGTGCCCTTCTTTGGGGCCGAGCCCTTGGCGCGCAAACGGCAGACTTGGGGGCATTTCAGGGGCACGGTTCTTGGGCGCTGGCCCAAGGGGTGCTGGTCACATGGGCCTTGATGATGCAAGGAGGCATCCAAGTCAATGGTTCGGGACAACGTTTTCACAACGAATGTTTGGGCTACTCGGAGGCCGCGATCGAAGTGCTGTCTCAACCCAAGAGCAAAGCCTTTAATGTGTTCGATGAGCCGCTCTTGGCCTTGGCCAGAACCTTCCCTGATTTTTGCGAACTTGAGCGAATGAATGGGGTCAAACGCTTTGATTCGGTGCTAGCTTTGGCCCAGTGGATCGGTTGTCCTGCGCTGGCCCTAGAGCAAACGCTTGAAGGCTTGCGCTTGAGCAAGCGAGGTGCACCGCTTGGCAGCGGTTTTGAGGATGAACGCGTGTTTGATCGTCGGCTGTCCTTGCCGCTGTACGCCATTGAAGTCACGGGGGCCTTGTTTCATACGCAAGGGGGTTTGGAGATTGATGAAACGTGCCGTGTTCAAACCTTGGCGCATCAAGCGCTGCCCAATTTGTGGGCGGGTGGGGGTGCGGCCAGAGGCGTTTCAGGACCCGCTGTTTGGGGCTATTTGTCGGGCAATGGACTTTTAAGTGCATTGGCCAGTGCTTATATTGCCGCGCGCAGCATCAAGCAGTTTTTGCATTAGGATGGTTTAAATTTTTTTCACGCAAGGAGTCAATTGCTCATGACCAACAAATCACTCAAAGGACGCCTCAAAGAAAGGGGCGCTGTGCTCGCGCCTGGTGTGTACGATGCGTTGAGCGCATTGCTCGCGCAGCAAGCAGGCTTTGAGGCCCTGTACCTCTCAGGTGCATCGATTGCCTAAACGCGATAGG